>JANWJQ010000030.1 GCA_025451875.1 Rhizomicrobium sp. | reverse complement strand
TCGCGCTCATCGGCGGCGGACAGATCGGCGGCACGCTCGCCCATCTCATCGCCACAAAGGAATTGGGCGATGTCGTCATGTTCGACATCATGGAAGGGCTGCCGCAGGGCAAGACGCTCGACCTTTCCCAAGCCGGCCCCATCGAAGGCTTCGATGCGAAGCTGAAAGGCACCAATTCTTATAACGATATCGCAGGTGCGGATGTTGTGATCGTCACCGCCGGCGTGCCGCGCAAGCCGGGCATGAGCCGCGACGATCTTCTGGGCATCAACCTCAAAGTGATGAGCGCGGTGGGCGAGGGCATCAAGGCCCATGCACCGAACGCCTTCGTCGTTTGCATCACCAACCCGCTGGACGCGATGGTGTGGGCGCTGCGCCAGTTCTCCGGCCTGCCGCATCACATGGTCGTCGGCATGGCGGGCGTGCTCGACAGCGCACGCTTCCGCCACTTCCTTGCCGAGGAGATGAATGTGTCGGTGGAAGATGTTTCCGCCTTCGTGCTCGGTGGTCACGGCGACACCATGGTGCCGATGCCGCGCTTCTCCACCGTGAGTGGCGTGCCGCTGCCGGAACTCGTCAAAATGGGCTGGATCAAGCAGGACAGGCTTGACCAGATCATCCAGCGCACGCGCGACGGCGGCGCCGAAATTGTCGGTCTCTTGAAGACGGGTTCCGCGTTCTACGCACCCGCCACGGCCGGCATCGAAATGGCGCAGTCCTATCTGCGCGACAAGAAGCGCGTGTTGCCCATCGCCGCCTATGTGAACGGCCAATATGGCATCAAGGATCTCTATGTCGGCGTGCCGGCGGTGATCGGCGAGAAGGGCGTGGAGCGCATCGTTGAGCTCAATCTCACTGCGGACGAAAAGGCCGCGCTGATGAAATCTGCGGATTCGGTGAAAGGCCTCATCGACGCCTGCAAGAAGCTCGATACGAGACTGGCCTAATGCATCGGCTGGCGCGGCGATTTTCAACAATCGCCGCGCTGGCGCTGTTTCCCGTTTTGGCGCATGCCGCGCCATCCGCCGATCTGGCGCGTTACTATTTCGCGTCGCCGCAAGATGAGCTGAAGTCGTGCGAACAGTTGACGCGACAGCTCAACGACCTGGAAAAATTCAAAGCGACTTTCACAACCAGCGCGGCCAGCATTGCGGCGACGCTCGCGCAGTTCGAACAGATTCAAACCGAAGTCCAGCGCCACGACGCCTATCTTCATCTTCGTTGCGCCGACGACGAAACCGACAGCGCGGCCTGCGACGGCGAAGATGTGGTCGACAGCCTGGTGGACAGCCACACCGCTTTCATCGCGAGCGGAATCGCCGCGCTTCCACCCGCAAAACTTGCAGCGATGCTGAAATCGCCGGCGCTGCAACCTTATTCTTATGTCATCGCCGATATGCGCCGCCAGAACGGCCACGATGCCGGCGCGGCGGGGGAGCAGGTGCTGGCAAAGCTTTCGCCGGACCTCAGCGACTGGCAGGACGCGCTTTACGAACAGGCGCTATCCCATGCGGATTTCGGAACCGTCTCCACGCCGCAAGGCGCGCTGGATGTCGCACGCCAGCGCAATGTGCTGGCGGTGCATCCCGATCGCGACGTGCGCAAGCAAGCCTTCGACAAACGCAATGCCGGGTTCGACCGCATCCGTGACGACGTTGCCTTTGCGCTGCTGCACACAGTCAGCGCCGGGAACGCGAAAGCAGGCTTGCACAAATTCGCCAATGCGCCGGATGCCAAATATTTCGCCATGGGCTTCGATCCCGCGCACACGCGCGCGCTGATCGAGAAGGTCAGTGCAAGCGGCACCCTGCTGAAGCGCTTTGAAAGTGTTCGTGCCGCCGATCTGCACCAATCGCTGGGCGTGAAAGACGCTGCGCCGTGGGACATGCGCATGCCGACGATGACCATCGCGCCACGTACGCTGGACGATGCGCGCGGTATCTATCACGCGGTGTTCGCCCAGCTTGGCCCTGTCTATCAAGCGCAGTTCGATGCGCTTCTCGACCCGGCGAATGGGCGCACGGATATCGCGCTCGGCGCCATACCGCATCGCTATACCGGCGGCTTCTCCGTCGGATCGACGGGCGCGACCTCCGTGCTGTTCGTCGGGAATTTCAGCGGCACCTACAAGGACATGTCCGTCATCGCGCATGAAGGCGGCCATGCCGTGCATCGCGCCCTGATGCGCGCGAACAAGGTTCGGTCGATTTATGCCGATGGCCCGCATTATCTTTTCGAGTCGTTCGCGATCTTCAACGAATTGCTGCTGGCCGACTATCTGGCGGTGCATGCCAAGACACCAGCGGAGAAGCGCTACTACGATGAGCAATTCCTGGACGTGAAGGGCCTCGACTATATCCGCGGCGCACAGGACGCGGCGCTGGAGCAGGCCTTCTACGACGCCCCGCTCCACAAGGCGGATGATCTGGACGCGCTCACGCTCAAGATCGACGCGCAATTCACGCAATGGCCGCAGAAGAATCGCTGGGAGGCGTTAGGCCTCGCCTATGAAGATCCGCTCTACAATGTGAACTATCTCTATGGCGGCTTGCTTGCGCTGCAATACTACAAGCTCTGGAAGGCCTCACCGCAGACCTTCGCAGCGGCCTATGTTGCGCTGTTGCAGAACGGTTTCGACGACACACCCGCCAATCTGCTCAAGCGCTTTCTCAAGATCGATCTGAACGATGAAGCCGCGCTGGTGGCGAATGCGCAAAGCGTGGCGGAAGAAAAGCTTGCGGCGCTCGAAGCCGCGCACTGACAAAAGAAAAGCCTCCGCGGGTGGAGGGGCTTGCCCCGCGGAGGCTTCCTTTACCGGATCAACTCTTTAGAAGCGGATCCAGATTCCCGGCGCCCACACCCAGTGGTCGCGATGCCAGTTCCAGCGGCCCTGACGCCATTTCATGTGGGCGTGCGGCGCGTGGCCATGGCGCTCAAAGCGAACCGGCGGGCGAAGGTTGCGGTCGCGCATTGCATCGTATCTGCCGTGGTCGCCGCGATAGACTTCATGGTGTCCATACGGCGCGGCGCTCGCGGACGTCGCCATCAGCGGCGACGCAGCGCCCAAAACGATCGCCAGCGCACCGGCCAGCTTCAAACTTTTCTTCGACATGTTCATTTCCAATCTCCTTCGTGCGGTCGGGCACTTCGAACATCGGGATCAAATCGGGCGAAAAAAGAGCGGCGGATTTGGTTTATGTCGCGATCTGTCGCAAGCGGGTTCGACGCGAAAAATCGTTTCCGCGATGAATGCTCGATGAACGCAGCTGAAAGCGTTCTTGCAGTATTTGTGCCTTTGACGGAAGTGAAGTGAAGTGAAAGAATAGTCGCCGTTGGGGAAGTTGGGGGATTTCATGAAATTCGGTTCTGTCGCGGCCTTATTGGCCGTGAGCGTTTCCTTGTCGGGTTGCGCGTCCGTTATTAAAGGCTCCAGTCAAACGATTGCCATCGCAACGCCGCCGACGAGCGGCGCAAACTGCCTTCTCACCAGCAAGGAGGGCAACTGGCCTGTGGTTACGCCGGGTGTGGTGAAGGTGGAGCGGAGCAAGGAAGATATCGTCATTCGTTGCACCAAGCCGGGGTGGCAAGACGCGACGCAGACAATCCCGTCAAACTTCGAAGGTTGGACGGTCGGAAATCTTCTGATCGGCGGCATCATCGGTATCGGAATTGACGCAGCGACGGGCGCGATCAACGAATACCCGCACACATACAACGTCGCGATGATACCGGCGGCGGGTAATGCGCCGGCAGCGGAGGCTGCAACTGCGGAGAACAGCCCCGCGACGATGGCGGCGGAAAATACGACTGCGCCGCGCCCTGTTCAGACGGGCGCTGCAAAGTCCGACGTGCCGACGGGTGCAAGCAACGCCCCGGCGCCGAAAGCGGCTCCGAAGAACAAATGGCCCTATCAGGTCGCCGACAATGAACCCGCGCCCCGAGAGACGCCGAAAGAAGACCGGCCGGCGCCTAGCGCTCCACCGCCCATGGTGTTCAAACCGCAACCCACTCAGCTTGCCAGCAACGGGCCTCCGCATATCGACACGACGGGGATAAATCGTCAGCCCAACTATCCAGCGACAGCCGTCCCTTCTAGGGAAAGTGGTTCGGTTCTTGTCGATGTTTGGGTGACTGACGACGGTACGGCGAAAAAGGTCGGCATTCACAAAACGAGCGGTTATCCCGATCTGGATGATGCCGCGATAAATGCGGTTCGGAGCTGGAAATTCTTGCCGGCGATGCAAGACGGAAGCCCCACATCCGGCCTAACCGTGGTACAAATCTATTTCCAGCCACCGGATTGATTAGATGACATGGACGCCATTCCCCGCCTTGAAACCGAAAGACTGATCCTGCGGGGCTGGCGCGAAAGCGATTTCGAACCGCTTGCTGCCATCCATTCCGATCCCGAGGTGATGACGTTTCTCGGTCCGGTGCAGGAACGCGGCGACGCCTGGCGTTCGCTTTCGGGCCTCATCGGCCATTGGGTGTTGCGCGGTTACGGCAAGTGGGCGGTGGAGCGCAAATCCGACGGCGCGATGATGGGCCGCGTCGGTCTCATCAATCCGGAAGGCTGGCCGGGCGTGGAAGTGGGCTGGACGCTGGGCAAGCAATATTGGGGCAACGGCTATGCCAGCGAGGCTGCCGAAGCGGCGATCCGCTACGGCTTTCTCACCCAGCCACTGGACAAGATCATCTCCTGCATTGCGCCGGAGAACTTTCCCTCGCAGGCCGTGGCCAAACGCGTCGGCGAGACCAAAGGCGCGCGCGCCACTCTACGCATCGGCGGCAAGGATTATCCCGTCGATCTTTGGGGCATTACACGCGAGACATGGCTGAAGCGGCAAAGCGCGGCTTGATTTTGCGCGGCCGATCCCGCCACCTGCGGGGATGACGGACATCAATGTGCCCGCCCTCTACCGCGACCGGGACTTTCGTTTCTTCATCTCCAGCCGTTTTCTGTCGACGGTCGCCATGCAGGTGCAATCCGTCGCCATAGGCTGGCAGATCTACGATATCGAGCGCACGCCGCTATCGCTGGGCCTCGTTGGCCTTTGCGAATTCGTGCCGATGTTTCTGCTGACGCTTCCGGCAGGCGAGATCGCCGACCGCTTCGATCAGCGCCGCGTACTCGCGTTCGCACAAGCCTTGCTCGGAATTTGCTCGGGGTTGTTCCTGTTGTTCAGCCTTCTTTATCCACGCGACGCGCTGCCTTTCTACGGTGTGTTGATCTTGTTCGGCGCGGCGCGTGGTTTCTCCGGGCCATCCAGCCAATCGCTGCTCGCGTTCCTTGTTCCGCCCGAACGTCTCGCCAAATCCATCGCGCTGAGTTCATCCGCTTTCACTGTGGCGGTGATTGCAGGCCCGGCACTGGGTGGGTTCCTGTTCGCGCTCGGACCGGTGGCGACTTACAGCATCAGTTTCATTGGCTTCATGGCTGCCGCCGCGCTGACCACCACTTTCGGCGGCCGGCGTTTCGACCGCTCCACGGTGGCGGGCGTGTCGCGGCTGGAACGTGTGATCGAAGGAATCCGCTTCGTGCGTGACCGGCCCATCGTGCTGGGCGCCATCTCGCTTGATCTCTTCGCGGTTCTGCTCGGCGGTGCCGTGGCGCTGCTGCCGATCTTTGCGCGTGACATTTTGCATGTCGGCCCCGCCGGATTGGGCATCCTGCGCAGCGCGCCCGCTGTCGGCGCGGCGCTGACGGCATTCACGCTGTCGCGCTGGCCGATCGAGCGCCGTTCCGGCCGTCGCATGTTCGCAGCCGTTGCGATCTTCGGCGTCGCCACCATCGTCTTCGGAATCTCGCACAATTTCTATCTGTCGCTGGCGGCGCTGTTCGTCACCGGCGCATCCGACATGGTGAGCGTGAATGTGCGCCAGTCACTGATCAATTTTGCCACGCCCGATCCGATGCGCGGTCGCGTCGGCGCAGTGAGCATGCTCTTCATCGGCGCATCGAACGAATTGGGAGAGTTCGAATCCGGAATCACAGCATCCTGGTTCGGCACCGTTCCGGCGGTGGTCCTGGGCGGGTTGGGAACGCTTGGCGTCGTCGCAATCTGGATGTGGCTGTTCCCACCGCTGCGAACGGTGGACCGGCTGACCGACGTCGCGCCTATTTCCGGTAAACCGGCGTGATGCGCGTCATGCCGATGGCGTGTTTCTGAAGCCATTCGCCCGCCGCTTGCGGATCGCCGCCCGCGTCGATCCCGGCCTTGGCGCTGTCCAGCGCCCACAGCGTGATCTGGTAGTGATGGGTGCCGGACCCGGCAGGCGGGCAGGGGCCGCTATAGGCATTCACTCCATTGCTGTTGGCAGCTTCCTGCGCACCGGGCGGCAGCGCCGTTTTGCCCGAGCCTGCGCCCTGCGCCAGTCCTGTTGTTTCCGGCGGAATGTTCAGGACCAGCCAGTGCCACCAGCCGCCATGCGCGTCCGGATCGAACATCGTGACGGCGAAGCTTTTCGTGGTCGCGGGTGCGCCGCTCCAGGTGAGCGCTGGTGAAATGTCGCCTCCGCCATACCGCGCGCAGATTTCCGTTTCCGGAAAATAGGCGGCCTCGGTGACGTCGCTGCTCTTCAGGTTCATCGCGAATGCCTGCGTCGCAAGCAACGCGAACACAGCCGCCAGGCTCATGCGTGCTGGATTCATGTCCGGTCTCCGTTGGCCGCCAAGCTTGCGAAAGCGGCGCGTTCCGCGCAAGCATAACCGAAACGGGAAGGGAACATTCCATGGCTTTACAGGTGATCGGCGCGGGCTTCGGGCGCACAGGAACCATGACATTGAAGACGGCGCTCGAGCAGCTGGGCTTTGGTCCCTGTCATCACATGTACGAGGTGATCCTTCATCCAGAGCAGGCCGGCTTCTGGGAGCGCGCGACGCGTGGCGAAAAGGTCGATTGGGAAGAGATGTTCGCCAATTACCGTTCGAGCTGCGACTGGCCGAGTTGCTCGTTCTACAAGGAGCTTGCCGAGCGCTATCCGCAGGCCAAGGTCATCCTCACGCTGCGCGATCCCAAGGCTTGGTTCGAAAGCGTGAGCAATACCATCATGGTGAGCTTCAAGGGCCCCATGGTCCTTCCCGATGGTAGGCGCGTCGGCCCGCCGGGCGATTTCGCGCCGCTGCTGGTGGGACAGAAGACGTTCGGCGGACGCTTCGACGAATCCCACATGATCGATGTTTTCAACCGCCACAATGAAGAGGTGCGCCGGACCATCCCCAAAGAGCGGCTGCTCGTGTTCGACGCAAAGCAGGGCTGGGAACCCCTCTGTGATTTCCTGGATGTCCCCGTGCCCGCAACGCCATTTCCCAAAACCAACTCCACGGAGGAGTTTCGGGCGCGTGTGCGGCATTGAAAGTAATTTCGTGACCGCTTTGCCGGGTCTTGTTTTTCGCCGGAGAGAGCGGCAAATGGCGCTGCCCTCCGGCGGAAGACATCATGAGCAAATCCAAGATCTACGATAACGCCAAGGCCGCTTTGAACGGCGTGTTGTTCGACGGCATGACCGTGATGTCCGGCGGTTTCGGCCTGTGCGGCATTCCCGAAAACCTGATCGCGGCGCTGCGCGACAGCGGGGTGAAGGGCCTCACCGTCATCTCCAACAATGCGGGCGTGGACGATTTCGGCCTCGGTCTTCTGCTGCAGACCCGCCAGATCAAAAAGATGATCTCGTCCTATGTCGGCGAGAACGAAACCTTCGAGCGCCAATATCTCGCCAAGGAATTGGAACTCGAATTCAATCCGCAAGGCACGCTGGCCGAGCGCATCCGTGCGGGAGGCGCGGGCATTCCCGGCTTCTACACCAAGACGGGCGTCGGCACGCTGATCGCCGAAGGCAAAGAGCATAAAGACTTCGACGGCGAGACTTACATTCTCGAACGCGGCCTGAAGGCGGATCTTGCCATTGTGAAAGCGTGGAAGGGCGATGCCGAAGGCAATCTCGTCTATCGCGAGACCGCGCGGAACTTCAATCCGGTGATGGCAACGGCGGGCAAGGTCACGGTCGCGGAAGTCGAAGAGATCGTGCCGGTCGGTTCGCTCGATCCCGATCACATCCACACGCCGGGCATTTTTGTTCAGCGCATCGTCACCGGAACCTTCGAGAAGCGCATCGAAAAGCGCACCGTGCGGGAGAACTAGCATGGCTTGGACCCGCGATCAGATCGCCCAACGTGCCGCGCAGGAATTGCAGGACGGCTTCTACGTGAATCTCGGCATCGGCATCCCGACCTTGGTGGCGAATTACATTCCCGATGGCATGACCGTCACCTTGCAATCGGAGAACGGGATGCTCGGCATGGGGCCGTTCCCGACGCCGGACAAGATCGATCCGGATCTCATCAATGCCGGCAAACAGACGATCACGGCGTTGCCCAAGACGTCCTATTTTTCCAGCGCCGACAGCTTCGGCATGATCCGTGGCGGTCACATCAACCTTTCCATTCTCGGCGCGATGGAAGTGTCCGAGAACGGCGATCTCGCCAATTGGATGGTGCCGGGCAAGCTGGTGAAGGGCATGGGCGGCGCCATGGATCTGGTGGCGGGCGTCAAGCGCTGCGTCGTCATCATGGATCACACCGACAAGGCCGGAAAACCGAAGCTGCTCAAGAAATGCACCTTGCCGCTCACCGGCGTGCATTGCGTTCAACGGATCGTTACCAATTTGGGCGTGTTTGATGTTGTGAAAGGCGGCCTCAAAATCGTGGAGATCGCGCCGGGCGTCACCGCCGACGAGATCAAGTCCAAGACCGAAGCGACACTCGTTTCTTAGGGCAGAAGATAGAGCCGCGCCGACAGCGTGACGGTCTGCGCCTTGATGCCGCCCAGATGGAAATCGCCGACACCGTTTTCGGTGATGGTCGTCGATCCCGCGCCCTGGTAGCGATAGTCCAGCTGCAGATCCAGATTGGGCAGGAGGCGGTGGGTGATGCCGCCGCCGATCTGCCACGCGAATGCCCGGTCATCGCCATGCACGACGGCCAACCCGCTGAAGGCGGAGCCCTTGGTATTGCTCCACGCGCTGCCGATGCCGGCGCCGATCGTGCCGCCCAAGCTGCTGAAGATCGGAAAATCATAATCGGCGTTCAGATAGACCGTCGACTGCGAGATATGTCCGTGCAGATCCGACACCAGATTGAGCGGATCGTTTGTGATGTCATGGCCGTCATACTGGCCGAACTGGCTCTCGACCTCGATGCGCAATCCGCTGGAAAATTTGTAGCCGGCATCCGCGATGAAGGTGTTGGAGCGTTTGAGGCTGTATTTGCCGAACTGATTGAGGCTGGGCACCTTCCAGTCGGAGCTCATCGGCGACTGGCTGCCCAGTCCCGCGCCGACATAGAAGCCGCTTCCCGCCCATGCCGGTGCGGCCAAGGCGCAGGCAAAGCCCGCCAACACAATCGTCCGAAATGTCATGAAAGCTCCCGCTGGCACGCAACACGCCAGCGATGCGAATCACCAGCCCCGCAAGAGACGTAACGCGCCGATTCGATGGACGCAAAAATTAATCCCATTGCGCAGCGGGTTAACGCTTTCTAGTTTGGCGCATCACAAGGGGACGTCATCGCATGTTCGACGCTTTGAAGGGGTGGACCTCCGCGCAGAAACATGTGGTGGCCGCCAGCTATCTCGGCTGGACGCTGGATGCCTTCGATTTCTTCCTCATGGTCTTCGTCATCAAGGACGTCGCTCACAGTTTCGGCGCCGGCAAGGAAGATGTCGCCTGGGCGCTCACGCTCACGCTGGCGCTGCGTCCCGTCGGGGCTTTCATCTTCGGGCGTCTCGCCGACAAGTTCGGCCGCCGGCCCGTGCTGATGGCCGATGTCGGGCTTTATTCGCTGCTGGGTTTCGCCACCGCCTTCTCGCCGAACCTGATCGCTTTTCTCATCATCCGCGCGCTGTTTGGCGTCGCGATGGGCGGGGAATGGGGCATCGGCGCGTCGCTCACGATGGAAACCGTGCGCCCGGAATCGCGCGGCTTCGTCTCCGGTCTGCTGCAATCGGGTTATCCGACGGGCTATCTGCTGGCCTCGCT
This sequence comes from Rhizomicrobium sp., assembly GCA_025451875.1. Lineage (GTDB taxonomy): Bacteria > Pseudomonadota > Alphaproteobacteria > Micropepsales > Micropepsaceae > Rhizomicrobium. The sequence goes on along the minus strand of JANWJQ010000030.1, from coordinate 13,479 downwards.
GGTCTATCGCAATTTCTACGATCATCTGGGCGCGTTTACCGGCCTCGAGAACTGGCGCGCGTTGTTCCTGATCGGCGTGATCCCGGCGCTACTCATTCTCTACATCCGCCGCCACGTTCCGGAATCGCCGGGCTGGTCCACTGAGCACGCGAAAACCGGCACGTTGATCAACGTGTTGAAGAAGCACTGGCAGCTTGCGATCTACGCCATCCTGCTGATGACGGCCTTCAACTTCTTCAGCCATGGCACGCAGGACATCTATCCGACTTTCCTGCAGGTGCAGCACCATTTCGACACGCACACCACCGGCAACATCGCCATCATCTACAATCTCGGCGCAATCGTCGGCGGATTGTCATTTGGCTTCTTGAGCCAGTCTTTCGGCCGCAAGCGCACCATCATCCTTGGCGCGCTGCTCTCGATTCCGGTGGCTTATCTGTGGGCCTATTCGCAAACCGCCGCGATGCTCACCGTCGGCGCATTCCTGATGCAGTTCTTCGTGCAGGGTGCATGGGGTGTGGTCCCTGCGCATCTCAACGAGCTGTCGCCGCCCGATGCGCGCGGCACGTTCCCCGGCACCGTCTATCAGTTGGGAAATTTCATCGCATCATACAATGCGGTGCTGCAAACCGGTATCGCGGCGCGGAGTGGGGAGAATTATTCCTTTGCGCTGGCGAGCGTCGCCGTTGCGGCCGCGGTTGCGATTGTGGTGCTGACGCTGATGGGCCGCGAAGCGCGCGAGATAAAACTCAGTTAGCTCGCATCCACGAACACGTCGACGCGATCCGGCGCGCCGTGATCGTCGATGCCGCCCATGGCGCGCACATCGATGCGCTCGCCCGGCACGCCGTCCTCAATGAGAATCTGGCGGATGACCAACGCGCGCTTGAGCGAAAGCCGGCGTGCATCGGAAGATTTGTCGCCCGGCGTTCCGCCATAAGCCTCAAGCTGCACGCGCTGCGCGCCCGCGCCCAGAAGCGTGTTCAACTCGCTGGCCACGCTGCGCAGCTTGTTGATTGTCGCCGTGCCCGGATCGGTCGCGCCGCGCGGGAAAAGAATTTCGGTGCGCTTGGAGAGATTGGATTTGACCCCCGGCGTCTGCGGCGCGGCCACGACATTGGCCGTCGTGGAAGGTGCCGGGGCAATGGAGGCCGTCTTCTGCGGTGTCTTTGCCTTGGGCGCGGCAACCGGATGCTGCTCTTCGGGCGCAAGGGAAAGCGGCAGGCCGCCATCCAGTCCGCTGTTGGTCTCGTCCGCGGCAGGGGCGGGCGGCGGTGTTTCGGTCTTTTTCGTTTTCTTGGGTTTGGGTGCCGGAGGTGCGCTCGCCGTCATGTCCGGCGCGGAGCCGGAGACGTCCGGCATGGCCGAACTCTCTTTCGGTGCGGGAGGCTGTGCCGCCATCAGCGCCGACGACACATCAGCGGTGGACGGCGCGGCTTTCTTGACCACATGGCGCTTCTTCGGTGCGGGCATGTGCAGGTGGATGACGCCGGGATAGGGGCCATTGGGGCCATAAGCGCCCATGGAGGCAGCCTGGCCATTCACGGTGATGCCTTGGCCCGGATACATCTGGTTTTGGGCGGAAGCCGCCGTCGTCGCCAGAATCCCGGCGGTCAGCGCGAAAAGTGCGAGTGATTTGCTCATCGGGCGGGGAGAATAGGGGCGGCAGGCCATCGCCTCAACTCTTCCCCGCGTCTTTCAGCATCTTCAGGAATTGGCCATGCATGGCCTCGTTGGAGGCGATCACATGGCCGGTTTCCAGCATCTTCTGCTGGTTGTTCAGGTCGCTCACAACGCCGCCCGCTTCGCGCACCATCAGGATGCCCGCGGCGATGTCCCATGCCTTCAGGTCGCGCTCCCAATACATGTCGTAGCGTCCGGCGGCGAGCCAGGCGAGATCGAGCGCAGCGGAGCCGAAGCGGCGTACGCCGGAGGTCGTTTTCATCACGGTGCCGAGTTCGGACTGGAAGCGCTCATGGCCGTCCTTGCCCATCCACGGAATGCCCGTGGCGCAAAGCGCGGTGCGCACATCCTTGCGGCCCGCAACGCGCAGGCGCGTGTCGTTGAGGTAGGCGCCATGTCCCTTCTCGGCGGTGAACATGTCGTCGGTGATCGGATTGTAGATCACGCCGCTGACAAGCTGACCATCGCGCTCCAGCGCGATGGAGATCGCGAAATGCGGAATGCCGTGCAGGAAATTCGTCGTGCCGTCGAGCGGATCGATGATGAAGCGGTGCGATTTGTCCGGCCCGTCGATAAGCCCGACTTCCTCGGACAGGATAGGATAACCCGCGCGCGCGCGCTGCAATTCGCCGATCAAAATGCTTTCGGTGCGCTGGTCGGCGACGGTGACGAAATCGCCGGGCCCTTTTACCGAGATCTGCAAATTCTCCACTTCGCCGAAATCGCGGATGAGCTTGCGCGACGCCTTGCGCGCGGCGGTGGTCATGACGTTCAGGGCGGGAGAGAGATAGGGCATTAGTCTTTGTCCGCGCGGCGCAGATAGGTGCCTTCTTCCGTGCCCACGACGATCTTCTCGCCCGCTTCGATGAAGGGTGGCACCTGAATCTTCATGCCGTTCGACAGTGTCGCGCCTTTGTAGGACGGCGCCGCCGTGCCGCCGCGCATCACCGCGTCGGCTTCGGTCACTTCGAGAACCACGTTCTGCGGCAGCGCGATACCGATGGCGCGGCCGTCATACATCTGCACAAGTGTTTTCATTCCATCTTGAAGAAAACGCGCCTGGTCCTCGCCGACGAATTCAATGGAGAGTTCGATCTGCTCATAGGACTCCATGTCCATGAAGGTGAGCATGTCGCCATTGGCGAACAGGAACTGGAAGTCCTTCTTTTCGAGATAGATTTCCTCGACGCTCTCGTCCGAACGGAAGCGCTGGTTCAGCTTGGTGCCGACGGTGACATTCTTGAGCTCGACCTGGTTATAGGCGCCGCCTTTGCCGGGCTTCACCTTCTGCGTCTTCACCGCCATCCACAGACCGCCTTCATATTCGATCATCGTGCCGGGCTTGATGTCGTTGCCGGAAATCTTGGCCATGTGCTGTGAAGCGCCGCTTGTCGCGGGCGCAGTTCCTTCATTGGGTCGAGGTCAAAGAGCGGGCGGTTTATAGCCAGCGAAGGCCGTCAGCGCAAATATCGCGGGAGGGTGCTTTCAAGCGGGATTTTCGACCAATTTCCTGCGAAATTCGGCGAGGCGCGCGCGGTAGCCATCGGCGTCGCCATATTCGAGGAATTCGAAATAGCGCTGATGCGGATCCTTCACCCGCAAGGCATGTTTTATGGGGCACCAGAACTGCTCGGTTCTCGCGCCGATTTCACGCGCATAGGCGAAGACGCCGTTGGCATAACCGCAATAGACGCAGTTCAGCGCCTCGATCCAGTTCAGATATTTCAGATGCTGCCGGTCGATCACGATGTAGTCGGCGCGACGGACGCGCGCCATGCCGTAAGCGCGAAAACAAAGCTGCTGATAGACGCTCACGCTGAGGTCGAGCAGGGCGACGGGAAGGATCATGCCGTAGATGACCGGTGCTGTCACAATGGTCGGAATATCGGCGTTTGAAAGATATTTCAGAATGCCCGTGCGCAGAGCGCGATGACGGCTCACCACATTTTTCTCGAATTGCACGAATTTTCCGGAGAGATTGAACCCCATCGCCACGCGGCGCTTGGCGATTTCCCGGTCCAGCTCGTCGTGCAGTTTCTGGATATGATCGACGAGTTCGACGAGTTTTTCGGTCATGGCGGCCCTCACAGTGAGGGGCGACCATACACTAGAACAGCGCGTTGAAGGCCTTCACCGCCGCCTGTGGGCCGTTTTTGTAATTCCACACGCCCGCCGATACCGCGAGGAAATCCGCGCCCGCATCGATCAGCGGCTTGGCGTTGTCTGTTGTGATGCCACCGATGGCGACGACGGGAACGGTCATCGTTTCGGCCCACCATTGCAGCAGTTCGATATCGGCGGTGGCTTTGGGAATTTTCGTTTCGGTCGGGAAGAACGCGCCGAAGGCGATATAATCCGCGCCCGCTTCGCCCGCTGCGAACGCAAGATCGCGGGAATTGTGGCAGGTCACGCCGACGATGGCGTTTTTACCTACGATCTCGCGCGCTTCATCATAGGGCGTGTCTTCCCGCCCGATATGCACGCCGTCGGCGCGCAACATGTGCGCAAGGTCGGGGCGGTCATTGATGATGAAGGCGACGTCGCGATCCTGCGCGATGGGCATGATGATTTCCGCCGCGCGCAAGATTTCGTTGTCGCTCACATCCTTCATGCGCAATTGCAGCGATGCGACATCGCCGCCATCGAGCGCGCGCTTCAGCTCTTCAGCGAAAGCGCGCGGCTCGAACTTTGGCGGCGTAATCAGGTAAAGGCGGCAGGTGCTCAGGCTGCCTTCTCCATGTCTTTTTTCCAGCCGCCGGTGGCAGCGAGGCTGTTCATCTTGGCGCGGTGCGTGAAGGCGGCCTGCGCGGCCGGCACGTTCTCGGCTTTGCCGCTCCAGGCTTTCTGTGGCGCGTGCTGCAGCGCGCGGCCATAAGAGAAGGTGAGCGCCCACGGCAGATCCGGATGGGCGACATTCATTGCGTTCAGATGCGCGGTGGCTTCTTCATCCGATTGGCCGCCGGAAAGGAACGCGACGCCGGGCACCGCCGGGGGGACGCAACGCTTCAAGATTTTCACGGTGCGCTCGGCGACCTCTTCCACGCCCGCCTGCTTGGGGCATTTCTTGCCGCTGATCACCATGTTCGGCTTCAGGATCATGCCTTCGAGCGCGACATTGGCGTAGTAGAGCTGCTGGAAGGTTTCCTTCAGCACCCACTCCGTCACACGTTCACAAGCGTCGATGTCGTTGTCATAGTCCATGAGAACTTCGGGCTCGACGATCGGAACGATGCCGTTTTCCTGGCAGAGCGCGGCGTAGCGCGCGAGCGCCTGCGCGTTGGCGTTGATGCTGTTGTAGGAGGGCTTCGTCGGATCGTAGGTCGCGCGCCATTTGGCGAAACGCGCGCCGAGCTGGTGATATTCGACGAGACGCTCGCGCAGACCGTCAAGACCTTCCGTCACCGTCTGCGCCGGCTCAAGCGCGAGCGGCTTGGCGCCCTTGTCGACCTTGATGCCCGGAACCGCGCCGGCCTGCTCGATCAGCTTGACGAGCGGCGTGCCGTCCTTCGCCTTCTGGCGGATGGTCTCATCGAACAGGATCACGCCGCCGATATATTTCTTCATCGCCTCGTCGGTGCGGAACATGAACTCGCGATAGTCGCGGCGGTTCTCTTCGATGTTCTCCACGCCGATGGCGTCGAACCGCTTCTTGATGGTGCCGGTGGATTCATCGGCGGCGAGCAAGCCCTTGCCCTTCGCGACCATCTTTTTGGCGATCGCGTTCAGTTCATTCACGTTCATTCGGTAGGCCCCGTGGTTATGGGCCCAAGGCGATCCGCCGGCGGTGAGCCGCCTGGCGTGCCTTAGCCCTTGCTGTGCGCGAGGGCTTCTACCCCCGGCAGGGTCTTGCCTTCAAGCCACTCCAGGAACGCCCCGCCGGCCGTGGAAATATAGGAGAAATCGGCCGAAACCCCGGCGTGGTTGAGGGCCGCCACGGTGTCGCCGCCGCCCGCGACGCTGATCAGGTTCCCGGCTTTGGTTTCCGCCGCCACGGCCTTGGCCGCAGTCACCGTTGCCTTGTCGAAGGGCGGCGTCTCGAAGGCGCCGAACGGGCCATTCCACACCACGGTCTGCGTCGCCTTCAGCCGGTTCTTGAACTCCGCAATGGTTTGGGGGCCGACATCGAGGATCATCTCGTCGGCATGCACATGGCCGATCTCGACGGTGCGGTGTTCGGCATGCGGCTTGAACTCTTTCGCCGCCACCACATCGGTCGGCAGGATCAGCACGCAGCCGGTTTCCGTCGCCTTGTGGATGATGGTGAGTGCCGTCTCCACCATGTCGCGTTCGGCGAGCGACTTACCAACCTGGCGTCCTTCGGCAACGAAGAACGTGTTCGCCATCGCGCCGCCGATGACAAGGTAGTCGACCTTGGTGAGAAGGTTCTGCAGCAGATCGAGCTTCGTGGAGACTTTCGCGCCGCCCACCACCGCCATCACCGGGCGCTGCGGATTGCCGAGTGCCTTGTCGAGATGCACCAGCTCCGCCTGCATGGAGCGGCCCGCCGCAGACGGCAGAAGATAGGCGATGGCCGATGTCGTGGCATGTGCGCGATGGGCCGCGCTGAACGCGTCATTGACGAAGATGTCACCCAGGCTCGCGATCTGTTTGGCGAAATCTTGATCGTTCGCTTCCTCACCCTTGTGGAAGCGGGTGTTCTCCAGAAGAACAATGTCGCCGTCTTTCAGCTTCGCGACGGCATCCTTCGCCACATCGCCCACGCAATCGCTTGCGAACGCTACCGGCTTGCCGAGTTCTTTTGACAGCGCGGGCGCGATCGGCGCCAGCGACATCTCCGGCACGACTTTTCCCTTGGGCCGGTCGAAATGCGACAGCACGATCACGCGCGCGCCTTTGTCGGCCAATTCCCTGATCGTCGGCGCCTGCCGCTCGATGCGCGAGGCGTCGGTGACCTTGCCATCCTTCATCGGCACGTTGAGATCGGCGCGCACGAGAACGCGCTTTCCCTTGACGGTGAGGTCGTCGAGCGTTTTGAAGTCGGGCATGGGTCGTTTCCGCTTTTCCTAGTCTTATAAAGCATCATGGCCGGGTTGCCCCGGCCATGATCGAAATCAACAGTGTCTAACCTCAGATGAGCTTGCCCATCGCGACGGCGGTGTCGGCCATGCGGTTGGAGAAGCCCCATTCGTTGTCGTACCAGGTCATGATCGACAGGAAATTGCCTTCCATCACCTTGGTCTGATCCAGCGCGAACGAAGACGAGTGCGGATCGTGGTTGAAGTCGTGGCTGACCAGCGGGGCGTCCACGATGGCCAGAATGCCCTTCAGCGGACCGGCGGCGGCTTTCTTCATCGCATCGTTGATTTCCTGAACCGTCGTCGCCTTCTTGGTGACGACCTTCAGATCCACAAGCGACACGTTCGGCGTCGGCACGCGCACCGACATGCCGTCCAGCTTGCCTTTCAGTTCCGGCATCACGAGGCCGACAGCCTTCGCCGCGCCGGTCGATGTCGGGATCATCGACAAGGCGGCGGCGCGGCCGCGATAGAGATCCTTGTGCATCTGGTCCAGCGACGGCTGGTCGTTGGTGTAGGAATGGATCGTCGTCATGAAGCCGTGATTGATGCCGACCGTGTCGTGGATGACCTTCGCCACCGGCACCAGGCAGTTCGTCGTGCAGGAGGCGTTGGAAACGACGACGTGATCCTTCGTCAGCTTGTCATGGTTCACGCCATAGACGACCGTCATGTCCACGCCGTCGGCCGGGGCGGAGACGAGAACGCGCTTGGCGCCTGCCTGAAGATGCGCGCTCGCCTTTTCCTTCGAGGTGAAAATGCCGGTGCATTCCAGCGCGATGTCGACGTTCAGTTCCTTGTGCGGCAGCTCGGCGGGATTCTTGATCGCCGTCACCTTGATCTTGTGGCCGTCCACGATCATCAGGTCGCCATCCACCTTCACCTCTCCGGGGAAGCGGCCGTGCACGCTGTCGTAGCGCAGCAGATGCGCGTTGGTTTCGACCGGACCCAGGTCATTCACGCCGACGACGACGATATCGCTGCGCTTGGATTCCACGATGGCGCGCAGGACGAGGCGGCCAATGCGGCCAAATCCGTTGATCGCGACGCGTAAAGCCATAATTACTTTCCTTTCCCGAGTGCCTTCTTCGCGGCGTCCGCCGCGGCTTCGGCGGTAATGCCGAAATGCTTGTAAACATCCTTGTACGGCGCGGAGGCGCCGAAGCTGTGCATACCGATAAACGCGCCGTCCGCGCCGATATAGCGGTCCCAGCCCTGGCGCACGCCGGCTTCGATGGCGACCTTTACCGGAGACTTGCCGATCACGGCGTCACGATATGTTGCGTCCTGTTTCTCGAACAGCGACCAGCACGGCATGGAGACCACGCGGGCGGCGATTCCGTCAGCCTTGAGCAATTCGCGGGCCTGCATTGCAAGCTCCACTTCGGACCCGGACGCGAAGAAAGTGACTTGGGCGTTGTCCGCCCTGGCGATCTCATAAGCACCATGCGCGGTAAGGTTTTTGTCGGTGGCTTCGCCGCGCGACGTCGCCACGTTCTGGCGGGTGAGCGCGAGGAAACTCGGCCCGTCTTTCTTGTTCAGCGCGATTTCCCAGGCTTCGGCGGTTTCCACCGGATCGCAGGGGCGGAATATGAGGATGCCCGGCATCGCGCGCATCGCCGCGAGCTGCTCGACCGGCTGGTGCGTGGGGCCGTCTTCGCCCACGCCGATGGAGTCATGTGTCATCACATAGATGACGCGCTGCTGCATCAGCGCCGCGAGGCGGATGGAGGGGCGGCAGTAATCGGAGAACACCATGAAGGTGCCGCCATAGGGAATGAGCCCGCCATGCAGCGCCATGCCGTTCATCGCCGCGCACATGCCATGCTCGCGGATACCCCAGCGCATATAGCGTCCGCCGTAGGTCTGCGGCTCGAAATTGAAAATGTCCTTCGTCTTGGTGTTGTTGGATGGCGTCAGGTCCGCCGAACCGCCGATGGTGAACGGCACGATCGGGTTGACGATTTCCAGCACGCCTTCGGAAGCCTTGCGCGTTGCGATGGTGGGCTTTTCGGCAACCGCCTTTTTTTTGAATTCGTTCAGCGCGACATGCAGCGCCTGCGGAATATTGCCTGCCAACGCGTCGTCGAAATCCTTCGACGCCTGCGCGGAGGCTTTGCGCTTGTTCCATTCCGCGCGCGCAGATGCGCCGCGCCTGCCGATCTCGCGCCATTTCTCCAACACGCCGTCATTCAGCGTGAAGGCGCCGGCCGGAAGATCGAGCGCCTTCTTCGCGCCCGCCACTTCATCCGCGCCCGGCGCATCGCTGTGCGCTTTCTGCGTGCCCGCGCGGGTCGGCATGCCGAAGCCGATGATCGTCTTGCAATTGATCATCACCGGCTTTTCGGATTTCTGCGCCGCGGTCAACGCGCGGAACACATCCGCCGCGTTGTGGCCGTCGCAGCTATCCACCTGCCAGCCGGACGCTTCAAAGCGCCGGTTGTTGTCGGTGGTGTCGGATAGCTCGCGCGCGCCGTCGATGGTGATGTTGTTGTCGTCGTAGAGAACGATGAGGTTCTTGAGCTTCAGATGCCCGGCAATGCCGATGGCTTCGTGGCTGATGCCTTCCATCAGATCGCCGTCGCTCGCGATCACATAGGTCTTGTGATTGACCAGATCGTCGCCGAAGCGCGCGTTGAGATGCCGCTCCGCAATCGCCATGCCCACCGCATTGCCGAGGCCCTGGCCGAGCGGGCCGGTCGTCGTTTCGATGCCGGGCGCGTGGCCATGTTCCGGATGTCCCGCGCAAGGCGAGCCCAGCTTGCGGAAGGTCTTGATGTCGTCGAGCGACATGCCCGGATAGCCGGTCAGATAAAGAAGAGAATAGAGCATCATCGAGCCGTGGCCGGCCGAGAGCACGAAACGGTCGCGGTCGGGCCAGGCGGGATCGGCCGGGTCATATTTCAGGAATTGGGAAAACAGCACGGTGGCTGCGTCCGCCATGCCCAGCGGCAGGCCCGGATGGCCGGATTTTGCGGTCTCCACGGCATCGAGGGTCAGGCCCCGGATGGCATTGGCGAGGCGGCGGATTTCGGCCTGTTCCATCGGGTTGCTCATGCGGGAAAAACCTCCGGTTGGGGTGTGGCCTTAGCGAGGGGGCAAGCCACCCGTCAAGGTGGCAATAACCCGTGGAAAACAACGGCTGAAACGGCCTTTCGTTGATGCGAGGGGCCATGCGGCCTATGGTCCGGCGGAGATTCGTTAACAAGGGAGCCGGAATGTCGAGGCTCGAGGAAACCGCCGCCCGGCTGGAGAAAGCGCTCGAAGCGCTGGAAGCGAACGCGCTTCCCCTCGCCGAAGTCCGCGCCAAAGCCAAAAAAGACGCCGCAGAGATCGCGGGTTTGAACGCGGAACGCGAAGCCTTGCTCGCGCGGGTTGCGGAACTCGAAGAAGAGACGCGCGGCCTCGCCGGCATCACCGAAGAAGTCGAAGAGCGCCTCGACGGCGCGATCGCGGAAATCCGCATGGCGCTGGGGAGATAGAGATGCCTCTGGTCAATGTCATGGTAAGCGGCCGCGCCTACACCATCGCCTGCGATGACGGCGAAGAGGAACATCTCAAAGATCTCGCAACGCATGTCGACAGCAAGGTGCGCGAGCTTCTGGAAAGCGTTGGACAGGTCGGAGATCAGCGTTTGCTGCTGATGGCGGCGCTTCTCATCACCGACGAATATTACGAAGCGCGCTCCAAGCTTGAGGGCCACGCCAAACACGCCGGCGATCTCGCCAGCGCGCATGAAGAAATCAGCGGCAAGCTTAATCAGGCGGAAACACAGGCAATCAGCCTGATGGAACGTTCCGCCAAACGCGCCGAAGACATTGCCGCAAGGCTTGGTCACGCCTAGATTAGAGGCGGACAGGTACTGCCCCACGCGTCAGGAAAGCGATGCCTAGGGGCCTTAATGTTCTCATCGGGAGCTGTCCCTGGCCGGAGCCGTGGTTCCGGACACACGGCGCCCACCTGCACTGCAGGCCCATGAGGATCCACTTCCAACGGTGATGGCGGTCCTGTCCACTTCGCTCTTTGCCCTCCGTTGTCATTGCCCGGCTTGTCCGGGCAACCCATTTTTCTTTTCGCAAATTGAATAAGATGGGTGGCCCGCATAGAGCGGGCGATGACGAGCTTGGGTTTGATGTGAGCGGAAAATCGAAAAACGCATTTCGCACCGAACTTCGCGCCCGCCGCGCGGAACTCGCGCATGCGCGTCCGGATTTCGCGCGCGATGTCGCCGGGTATGTTGCGGCGTTGAATATTCCGGATGGCAGCGTGATCGGCGGTTACGTCGCCATCGGCGATGAGGCCGATCCACATATCATCCTGAAAAAACTCACCTTGCAGAACTGCACGCTCGCATTCCCGCGCGTCGATGCGAAAGATACCCCGCTGGTCTTTCATCGCTGGACACCGGGACAGAATTTGCAGCGTGGCACATACGGCATTCCCGAACCGTCAAAAGACTGGCCGCTCGCTTACCCGAAAACATTGCTGGTGCCGCTGCTGGCCTTCGATGCAAACGGTCATCGCCTCGGTTATGGCGGCGGCTATTACGACCGCACACTGGATTTCCTGCGCGCCAACTCCACGGTCCGCGCCATCGGCGTCGCTTATGCGGGACAGGAAGTGGATGCGCTGCCCCGCGAAGGCCACGACCATCCGCTCGACGCGGTGATTACCGAAAACGGCGTTCGCGAATTCCGCCGCTAGCGTGCCTGCTCTTCCAGAAAAGCCTTTGCCATTGGCTCCACTTCAGCGGGCGTCAGATGCGCGAGTTCTTGCAATGAGCGCGTGCGTCCCAATTCTTCGGCCATGCGCAGGCCCATGAAATATCCGGCGCGCGAAGGCAGGTTGGGCGCGGAATGCCCGGCCGTGAACCAATAGCGATAATGCTCCGTCGTATCGAAATCGGTGAGCATCTGTTTCGCGGGTTCTTTCATCACGCCAGGTTTTTCCATCTGCGCGACAAGATCGGATGGAATCCACAACACCTGTTGCTCCGTTTGCGGCTGGTTCATCTGGCGGCTGACATAGGTGGCAAGGCCTTCTTCCCACATCGCCCACCATGTGTGGTCGTCATCCTCCGGATGCACGCCCAATGCCTGCGCGTGATAGATATGGAACAGCTCATGCGCGAAGAAGGCGGGCATGTCCTGCGGCTGATGCAGCAGCGCGATCATGTCGATGCCGAAGCGCATATGCTCGCGGCCGGATTTGTCGTTGTAGCCATGTCCGTCGAAATGCAGCAGCGACACGCCGAAGGCGACATCCGCATCGCAGGCGAAATCGGGAAAGGCTTTCGCGAAATCGGCCTCGGCCTTTTCGAAGGAGGGCATGACGTTCGCTGTGACGGCGCGCAAATGCTCATCCGTCAGCGGTCCGAAACCGCCAAACACGATCGGCCTTGCCGGATCGAAGAAGCGCGTCGCCGACTTGCGGAGCTTATCCACATCGCCAAATTCTTCGGTGGTATAGAAATCTTCGTGTTGTGACGCGAAATCCTTGACGAAGGCATCGCCGCGCTGCTCCGGCGTCAGGTCTGCCGTCTTCGTCTCAAAGGCGAAGAATTCCGGCATCAGGTCGGTTGTCTTGCAGATGCCGGCTTGCGCCGGCGCGGCGAAAATCAATGCGGCGAGAAAAAAGAACGCAGCCGGACGCGATGCGAACATGAAACCCCCTCAAAACGGAATCACCAGACAAACGGTATGAGACGGTACGGCACGCGCGTCATGTAATCGGCGTAACCGGGAAGTTCGCGCGCCAGCTTGTTCTCTTCGGCGATGGCGCGCAGCGATATGCCGACGATGAACAGCGGCGGCACCAGCAATCCCCATTTCGATCCCAACAGCAACGGCATGCCGAACAGATAGAAAATCGCCGAGGAGTACATCGGATGACGCACCAAAGCGTAAGGCCCGGTATCGATCACATGTTGGTGACGATCCGGTTGCAGACGCACCACGGGCTCCGCAAAACTGTTGGCATTGAACACCGCGAGCGTGGCCAGGAAGCCCGCAACGATCAGGCCCGCGCCGATCACATTCACCGCAACGGGCATGGGGGTTGAAAGCCGCCAGCGCTCCGCATCCAGCGCCATGAAGATCAGCCACAGGAACCAGATCGCGATGAAGGTGAGAAGGAAGAGGCGGTCCCAGAGCGGCTGCCCCTTATCCTTCAACGGCTCCATGCGCGACTTGAGCAGCGCCGGATCGCGTTTGAGGTAATAGGCGGTGAAGCCCAACGAGCCGAAGAAGTAGATCGCGATGAACGCCCAGCCTTGCGGCCATATCCAGTTGTCCGCGGCGGCGAACAGGCAGACGCCCATCAGCCCAATCCAGAGCGCCGATTGCATGGCTGTGCGAAGCATCATGGGCTTACCTCCTGCCATTTACGATAATAGCCGCAAAACCCGCACAGGCAGCGGTTGCGCGCCGCATGGCTGCAATGCTTTAACGCATCCCATGCGCATTCTTTTCATCGGAGACATCGTTGGAAAACCCGGTCGCGATGTCGTGACCGCGGAATTGCCGCGTCTCATCGACCGGTTGAAACTGGATTTTGTGATCGTCAACGGCGAGAACGCGGCGGGCGGCTTCGGCCTCACGCGCGCCATCGCCAATGAATTCTTTGCGCTCGGCGTCGATTGCATCACCACCGGCAACCATTGGGCCGACCAGCGCGAGATTCTGTCCTTCATCAACGATGAAGACCGCGTGCTGCGCCCGAGCAATCTTCCCGCCGGCGCGCCGGGCAAGGGCGCGAATCT
>JANWJQ010000029.1 GCA_025451875.1 Rhizomicrobium sp. | reverse complement strand
TTGCAACCGGCCATGTCGAAGTCGACCATAACGGACGCATCGTCACGTCCGACAAGATCACCTACAACCAGGATACCGACACGGTCGTCGCCACCGGCAACGTCGTGATGATGTCGCCGGACGGCAATGTGATCTTCACGCCGCGCGCCACACTGAGCAATGAGATGAAGGACGGTGTGCTGGAAGGATTCCAGGCGCTGATCGGCAAGACCGGACGGCTTTCCGCAGCAACAGCGACGCGCAAGGACGGCAACATCACCACGATGGAACGTGCCGTCTTCACCCATTGCAAAATCTGCAACAAGCCGGGCCAGCGCACGCCGTTATGGGACGTGAAAGCCTATCACGTCGTCTATGACCAGACCGCGCACACGATCGTCTATCGCGACGCCATCATCGACATGTTCGGCATTCCTGTCGCGTACACACCCTATTTCAGCCAGTCCGATCCGACAGTGAAGCGCGAGACGGGCCTTCTGGCGCCCGACGTCGGCTCATCGAGCACACTGGGTTCGTTCGTCAAGCTTCCCTATTACATCTCGTTCAATGATTCCCAGGACGTGACGATCGAGCCGACCTTTTCCACCGAAGGTGGAGAGGTTCTGGAAGGCGAATATCGCCAGCGTTGGAACAATGGCGGCATGTGGCTGCAGGCGACCATCGCGAACAATCCCGAAGGCGGCATAAACGGAAACCAGCATGTTTGGTATTCGTCGTTCTTCGGCGCCGGCCGCACGCCGATCGGCAACAGCAATGTCTGGCGCTTCGGCTTCGATGCGCAGCTGACGTCCAACCCGACTTATCTGGAACGCTACAGCCTTTATAACAAGGACGATCAGCTCTTCAACGACCTGTTCGTCGAAGGCATCAGCGGCCGCAGCCGCTTTGCGATCACCGGCTATTTCTTTCAGAGCCTTGTCGGTTCGTGCCCGCAGCTGACATCCACAAATCCGCCCGTGTGCACCACGACGCAGATTTCGCCGCTGTTCATCAAGACCGCGCAGATCCCGCTGGCGCTGCCGCTCATCGAATATTCCTATATTCCGGAGCGCTCGATCCTGGGTGGTGATTTCCGCTTCGATCTGACCAGCGTTTCGCTGGATCGCAACCAGGGGCCCAGCGATCAACGCGTCACGGGCGAGATGCGCTGGCAGCTGCCGTTCGTCACCGGCAACGGACAGCTCATCACCATCCGCGCCGATGCACGCGGTGACATCTATCGCGTGACCAACAACGATCTCGCCGACTTCCCGGATATTCCGACGAAGACGAACTACATCACGCGCGGCGTTCCCTATCTCGGCGTGGACTGGCGCTGGCCGTTCGTCAGCGGCGGCGGCGCGGGCAACACCGCGTTCATCGTCGAACCGATCATTCAAGCCATTGCCGCGCCTTATGGCGGCAATCCCAAGGGCATTCCCAACGAGGGCAGCCAGAATATCGAACTGGGCGAGAATGACGTCTTCAGTTTCGACCGCATTCCCGGCTACGACATCGTGGAAAGCGGACCTCGCGCGAATGTGGGCTTCCGCACCGAAGCGATGTTCCCCAAAGGCAGCGTCGAAGTTCAGGTGGGCCAGGTGCTTCGCCTGAAGCCCGATCCCGTATTCGCGGAAGAAACAGGTTTCGCCGACAAGTCGTCGGACATCGTGGGCCGCTTCACGATCAAGTTCCCGCCCTATTTCAGCCTGACCCATCGCGTGGACATCGACGAGTCCAATGGCACCGTGCGGCGTAACCAGGTCTATCTCGACGGCACTTATGGACGCACATCAATCGAGCTCAGTTATCTGCGCCTGCCCCAGCAGGACGTCATTTCCACCGATGAACCGCGCGAAGAGGTTAACGGACAGGCGACGGTGGGCCTGTTCGACTACTGGGTCGCTTTCGCGGCGGCGCGGCGCGACCTGGCCAACAGCCAGATGCTCGATGACGAATTCGGCTTTGGTTATGATGATGAATGCCTGAAAATCTCGCTTTCCTACCGCCGCCAGTACACGCGCGACCGCGATATCGCGCCCTCGACCTCGATCCTGCTGCGCTTCAAGCTGAACACCAGCGACGAGCCGGATACGCAGGGCGTCAGCGAGCTCTTCCCAAGGCATCTGTTCTCGTCCACAACCCTTTGACCTTGCGCTCAAATTGCTTATTCTGAGGGTAGCCGGGCGCCCGCGGTGGACGGGACGCGAATGGTGACCCGAAACCACAGAAATTCCGAGACCGGTCCTTAAAATGACTCGCAGCTTTACGTTCGCACTCATCGGTGTTTGCGCGTTTGCGTTGAGCGCCACGCCTCTCAGCGCCAAGGCGGCACCCGCTGCCAAAACCACCACCAAGGAAAGCGCAACGCCCCCCGGCACCGAGAAACTCAATGTCGGCGAAACGCCCGAGCAGGCGCTGGCGAATGGCGACGGCGTCGCCGCGATCGTCAACGACACGGTCATCACCGATTATGATCTGCGCCAGCGCGTGGCGCTCTACATTGCAACCTCGAATGCACATCCCACGCCGGAAGCGATGAAGCAGATCCGCGAGCAGGTTCTGCGCCAGCTCGAAACCGAACGCATCCAGCTTCTGGAGGCGCAGAAGAACAAGATCACCGTTTCCGCCGCCGACGTCGATAAGTCCATCGACAACATCCTCAAGGAAAACCATCTCACGCTCGAACAGCTGACGGCGGTGCTGGCCAAGTCCAATGTTGCGCTGGCGACCATGCGCTCGCAGATTGCCTCGCAGGTCGCATGGTCGAAGACCGTGCAGGATCAATATGGCGACCGCGTCGATGTAAAACCGGAAGACGTGGACGCAGAAATGCGGCGTCTGGCCGAGGGCCGCGACAAGCCGCATTTCCTCGTCGCCGAAATCTTTCAGTCGGTGGACAATCCGGAGGACGACGCCAAAGTCCTGAAGAGCATGCAGGAGATGGAAGAACAGCTTCGCAGCGGCGCCTCGTTCGGCGAACTCGCGCGGCAGTTCAGCCAGAACCCGACGGCCGCCAGTGGCGGCGATCTGGGCGTGGTCGTGCAGGGACAGTTGCCCAAGGAGCTGGACGAGGCAGTGAGCCAGATGCGGCCCGGCTCGTTGAGCCAGCCGATACGTTCCACGGGCGGCTATTACATTCTGCTTCTGCGCGCGCGCCAGGAAGGCGAAGGCACCAAGGTGGCCGATCCGGTACGGCCCGTGAACGAACATCCGACGTCGCTGCCGTTGGATCGCATTCTGCTTCCGGTGGGTCCGACCCCGAAAAAGGATCTTCTGGATCGCGTGACGGCCTTCGCCAATGAATTGCGCACGCACATCCTGAGCTGTGATGGCCTGGCGGAAGCGGTCAAGAAGATGAAGGGCGTCGTCTATATGCCGCTCGGCAACATGCGTCTTGCCGACCTCAGCCCGCAGATCCAGCAGGCGCTGGCGCAGACACACGCCGGCGAAACAACCGCGCCGTTCCAGTCGCCGGCGGGCGTCGAACTCTTCGTGCGTTGCGACAAGGGCCCGCCGCCGCCGCAATCGGCGTTCAAGATGCCGTCGCGGGACGACATCGAGGAGCAGTTGTTCGAGCAGCGGATGGCGGTGCTGTCGCGTCAATATTTGCGCGATCTGCGCCGCGATGCCGACATCGAGAAACCGGGCCAGCCATTGGGTCCGCGCAAATCCTCCGATGCCTCGCAAGAGTGAATACTCGCCGCTGCCGGATGCACCCATCCTCATCACCATGGGCGAGCCGGCGGGTATCGGGCCGGAAGTCGCCGTTTCCGCCTGGCATGCGCTGGGCGGACGCATCGGAAAGCGCCTGCTGAAACTGGTTGGCGATGCGAGCGTGTTTCGAGCGCAAGGCGACGTCCCGCAAACGGCATTGATTGAAAGTCATGCACTCGGCGCCACGCTTCGCACAGGGCATGCCGATCCGGCGAACACACACGCGGTGGTGGACGCCATTGATACGGCCGTTGCCATGGCCATGCAGGGTGCGGCAAGTGCCGTCGTCACCGCGCCGATTCACAAGGCTTCGCTGCTGCAAGGCGGATTCGAATTCGCTGGCCACACCGAATATCTCGCCAAGATCACCGATAGCGACCGCGCCGTGATGATGCTGGCGGGCGGTGGGCTGCGCGTTGTGCCGCTGACCATTCATATCGCGATCAGCGAGGTTCCCGGGCGCATCACCGAAGTCGCCATTGTGGAAACCGGCGAGATTATTCTGCGCGCGCTGAAAGAGGATTTCGGAATCGCAAAGCCGCGCCTTGCGATCAGCGGTCTCAACCCGCATGCCGGTGAGGACGGTGAAATCGGGCGCGAGGAACGCGATATCATCCGCCCCGCCTGCGAAGCCTTGCGCGCGGAAGCCATGGTGCTTGGGCCCCTACCCGCCGACACCATGTTTCACGAGGAAGCGCGTGCGCGGTATGACGCGGCGCTATGCATGTATCACGATCAGGCGCTCATCCCGCTCAAGACGCTGGCATTCTGGGATGGTGTGAACATCACGCTCGGCTTGCCCATCGTGCGCACCTCGCCCGATCACGGCACGGCGCTCGACATCGCGGGCAAAGGCAAAGCCGATCCCCGCAGCATGATCGCCGCGATCAAGATGGCGTCCGATATCGCGGACGCCCGGTTTGGATAGTCCCGATCCATTGCCGCCGCTGCGCGATGTCATCGCGCGCTACGATCTGGCGGCGAAGAAGTCGCTCGGCCAGAACTTTCTTCTCGATCTCAACCTCACGCGCAAGATCGCCCGCGCCTCCAATCCGGAAGGCGCGGTGATCTACGAAGTCGGCCCCGGCCCCGGCGGGTTGACACGCGCATTGCTGATGGAAGGCGCGGCGAAGGTCATCGCCGTGGAGCGCGACGACCGCTGCCTGCCCGCGCTGGAAGACATCGCACGCGCCTATCCGGGCCGGCTGCAGATCGTTCCCGCCGATGCACTCGCGCTGGATGAAACGAAACTGTTTCGCGAACACGGCATCGAAGGTCCTGTCCGCATCGCGGCAAACCTGCCCTACAACATCGGCTCGGCGCTTCTGGTGAAATGGCTGACAGTCGATACATGGCCGCCGTTCTGGCAATCGCTTACGCTGATGTTCCAGCGCGAGGTTGCCGAGCGCGTCGTCGCCAAGCCGGACACGAAATCCTATGGACGGCTCTCTGTGCTGTCGCAATGGCGCGCGAAAGGGAAAATCCTGTTCGACGTTTCGCCGCGCGCGTTCACGCCGCCGCCGAAAGTCACGTCGTCCGTCCTGCACATTGAGCCGTTGGCAGAGCCTGTCGCTCCTGCACGACTTTCCGATCTGGAAGCCGTCACCGCCGCCGGTTTCGGCAATCGCCGCAAGATGCTGCGCCAAAGCCTGAAGTCGCTTACGCCGGATGCCGAAGTCCTGGTGCGCGCGGCGGGACTTGACCCCACGGCACGTGCGGAAAACCTCTCTGTCAGCGACTTTGCCGCGCTCGCACGCACCTGGCGCGCATCTCTCTAGACACATCAGCCGCGCGGCGGTTGAGGCGGCAAAACAGAAGTGCAAGACTGACAAAAGATCATAAGAACCCAAGGGAGACGCTCATGCTCAGTCAGGTGATCACGGAATTCGGCAAGCCGCTTCAGGAACTGGAGACGCCGACACCGACGCCGACAGGCACTGAAGTTCTCCTCAAAGTCCACAATGCCGGCGTCTGCCATTCGGACGTTCATATCCATGACGGCTATTTCGATCTGGGCGGCGGCAACAAGCTGCCGATGGCGAATGTGAAGCTGCCGCACACGCTGGGCCATGAGATCGAAGGCGAAGTCGTCGCCGTCGGCCCTGACGTGAAAGACATCAAGGTCGGCGCGCGTTATGCGGCGTTCCCGTGGATCGGTTGCGGCAAGTGCCCCTCCTGCCTGCGCGGCGAAGAGAACATCTGCGTCGGCGGCCCGCGCCAACTCGGCTGCTCCAACGGCTGTCCCGGCGGGTATTCCACACATGTGATGGTGCCGCATCCGAAATACCTCATTGATTATGGCAAGACCGAACCTGCACTTGCCGCGGCCTATATGTGCTCCGGCGTCACCGCTTACGCGGCGATGAAGAAGATCGGCAAGCTCGGCCCGAAGGATCAGGTGTTGGTGCTGGGCGTTGGCGGCGTCGGCATGATGGGCGTGCAGTTTGCCAAAGCGATGTTCGGCAAGGGCCCCATCGCCGCTGACATCGACGACGGCAAGCTTGAAGCCGCGAAGAAAGCGGGTGCGAGCGCGGTCTACAACACGAAGGACCCTGAGTCCGCGAAGAAGCTCGTCGCCGATACGGGCGGCGGCGCTTATGCGGTTGTCGATTTCGTGGGTTCGGAAAAGACATTCGCCTTCGCTTCGCAGGCGGTTCGGCGCGGCGGCAAGGTGATTATCGTGGGCCTGTTCGGCGGCGCGATGTCCATGCCGCTGCCGATGTTCCCCTTCCGCACCATCTCCATTGGCGGCTCCATGGTGGGCTCGCTGGATGAGACAAAGGAGATGATGGAGCTGGTGCGCGCGGGCAAGGTCGATCCGATTCCCTATCAGAAGCGTCCGCTGTCGGAAGCGAACAAATCGCTGGAGGATCTGGTTGCGGGCAAGGTCACGGGCCGCGTGATCCTGACGCCGTAACACCATTTTCGTTCCCGGCCGAGCGAAGCGAGGGGAAGGAACCCCAGGTCGTGACGCCCGGCCGGTTTTTCAGAGTCCGTTCAAAACAGGTCAATACCGCAGAAGCTCAAAAGCCTGGGCACCGTTCCCTCGCATCGCACAAGTGCGATGCTCGCCGGGGATGACAGATGAGGAATGAGATGAGCACCGAACAAATCCTCGAACCCGATCTGCCGATTGTCGATCCGCATCATCATCTGTGGGACCGGCCGAAAGAAGTTCTCCGCAACCTGCCGCCGATCGAGCACGGCTTCATGGATATCATCCGTGAGGTGCCGCGCTATCTGCTGGACGAATTGCTGGCCGATCTGAAGAGCGGACACAACATTCGCGGCACGATCTACATGGAATGTGGCGCCATGTACCGCGCCGATGGGCCGGATGGGCTCAAATGCGTGGGCGAGACGGAGTTCGTCAACGGCATCGCGGCGATGACGGCGAGCGGGCTCTATGGCGACGTGCGCGCCTGTGCGGGGATCGTGGGCCATGTCGATCTGCGCGAAGGCGCGGTGGTAGAGGATGCGCTGCGTTCGCATATCGCGGCGGGGCATGGACGCTTCCGCGGCATCCGCCACAGCGCATCCTATGACGACGACCCGATGGTGCTGGGACCGCTGCATGGCCGCACCACGGCGGGCATGTATCTGGACAAGAAATTCCGCGAAGGCTTCGCGGTGCTGGGCAAGCTGGGCCTGTCGTTCGATGCGTGGCTGCTGGAGCCGCAGATTCCCGATCTCACCGATCTGGCGCGCGCCTTCCCGGAAACAACAATCGTTCTCGACCATGTCGGCACCCCCCTCGGCGTTGGCCGCTATCAGGGCAAGCGAGAAGAACGGTTCGATGAATGGCGCAAGAACATCCGCGAGCTGGCGAAGTGCCAGAATGTGCATGTGAAGCTGGGCGGATTGCCCATGCCGTTCGCCGGATGGCGCAAGAGCTGGCATGAACCGCAGCCATCGTCGGAGCAATTGGCGAAGGAATGGAAGCCTTATATCGACACCTGCATCGAGGCTTTCAGCCCCGCGCGCGGCATGTTCGAGAGCAACTTCCCGGTGGACCGCTTCGGCAGCACCTATGTGACGCTGTGGAACGCCTTCAAGCGCCTCGCCAAGAATTATTCGGCGGATGAGAAGACGGCATTGTTCAGCGGCACGGCATCGAAAGTCTATCGCGTTCATCTGACTTGACGATCAGGCCGGCACTCTCGTCCGAAGCACGCCATGCGCGTGCATGGAGGCTTTCATGGCAAAATTCGGTGCGGAATCCACGACCGATCAGGTTCTCGAGGGCGTCAATCTCAGCGGCAAGCGCGTGCTGGTCACCGGCGCATCCGCCGGCTTGGGCGTGGAGACAGCGCGAACGCTCGCGGCGCATGGCGCGACCGTCGTTGGCGCGGCGCGCAATCTGGATAAAGCGAAGAAAGCCACCGAAGTCGTGCGCACAGATGCGAAGAACGGGGGCAGTCTGGATCTGGTCGAACTTGACCTCGCCTCGCTCAGGAGCGTGCGCGCCTGTGCCGATGCGCTGGTGAAGGCTGGAAAGCCGTTCGACGTGGTGATCTGCAATGCGGGTGTCATGGCCTGCCCGCGAGGCAAGACAGCCGACGGTTTCGAGACCCAGTTCGGCACCAATCATCTGGGCCATTTCGTGCTGGTGAACCGCATCGCATCGCTGATGAAGAAAGGTTCGCGGCTCGTGAACCTGTCGTCGGCGGGACATCGTTTTTCCGATGTCGATCTCGACGATCCGAATTTCGAGCATACGCCCTACACGGAATTCGGTGCCTATGGCCGTTCCAAGACGGCGAACATCCTCTTCGCGGTGGAATTCGACCGCCGTCACAAAGCCGAAGGCATCCGCGCGACGGCCGTGCATCCGGGCGGCATCCAGACGGAGCTTGGGCGTTACATGACGCCGGAACTGCGCGACCAGATGATCAAGAACATCAACGAATCCAACCGGGCAGCTGGCGCGCCTGCGTTCCAGTGGAAAACCATACCGCAAGGCGCCGCGACGACGGTGTGGTCCGGCTTCGTGGCGCCCGCCGACGAGGTTGGTGGCCTTTACTGCGAAGACTGCCATGTCGCCGAATTGCAGGAGAACCCGCAGGCACGCGGCGGCGTCCGCGCCTATGCACTCAACGCCGATCATGCCAAGGCGTTGTGGGCCAAGAGCGAAGAGATGGTGGGCGAGAAGTTCTAGCTCGCCAACGTCCGCGCGAAAGCGGAAATGCCAAGCTGACGGATGCGCTTCAGGCGCTCAGCGGCGAGGATTGTCTCAAGCTGAGTCTGCGCGCGGGTCACGTCGTCATTGATGATGATGTAATCGTATTCGGCCCAGTGGCTGATCTCGTCCGCTGCTTTCGCCATGCGCTTCTGCACGACGTCTTCGGCATCCTGCGCGCGGGCGCGCAACCGGCGCTCCAACTCATCGTGACTCGGCGGCAACACGAAGACGCTCACCACGTCGTCGCGCGCCTGCTGGCGCAGCTGTTGTGTGCCCTGCCAGTCGATATCGAACAGAACGTCCTTGCCGTTTTCCAGCTCGGCCATCACCGCGCTCTTCGGCGTGCCATAGCGATTGCCGAAGACGCTGGCGTGTTCGAGGAAATCGCCGGTTTTCGCGCGGCGCTCGAATTCCGCCTGGTCGATGAAATGGTAATCCTGTCCGTCGATCTCGTTCAGACGCGGTTTGCGCGTGGTGGCAGAGACGCTCAATGTGATGGACGGATCGCTCTGCAACAGACGGCGCGACAGCGTCGTCTTGCCCGCGCCGGACGGCGACGACAGAACCAGCATGAGCCCCCTGCGCTGCATCGCCCCCTCGCCTGTCATTCTACGTTCTGTGCCTGCTCGCGGAATTGATCGATGACATGTTTCAGCGCGAGGCCCGTGCGCGTCAGCTGAATGTCCGACGACTTCGAGCAGAGGGTATTGGCTTCGCGGTTGAACTCCTGCGCCAGAAAGTCGAGTTTACGGCCCACAGCCTCGCCGGACGACAGCAGTGCGCGCGCTTCATGCACATGCGCATCGAGGCGATCCAGCTCTTCGCGGATATCGGCGCGGGTGGCAAGCAGCGCCACTTCCTGGGTGATCCGTTCCTCGGAAAGCTGCGAGCCGGACATCAGCTCCTTCACCTGCGCCGCCAGTTTGTCGCGCAGCGCGGCAGGTTGCGCGGCGGAGAGCCTTGCGGCTTCCTGCGTGAGCTTTTCGATCTCGTCGATCTGGCTCTTGAGCACCGCCGCCAGCTTGGCGCCTTCGGTGCGGCGCGCGCGGCGCAGCGAATCGAACGCCATCGCGACACTCTTGAGCATTTCGGCGTCGCGCGCGCCGCGCTCTTCCGGCGTCATCACCGCGGCTTCGTCCTGAACGATCACCCCCTTGAGCGACAGGATGCCATCCACGCGCGCGGGCGCGAGTCCGGTCTCGTCCGCGATCTGCTTGGCGAGGCGCACGGCGGCATTCAGCGCAATCGGGTCCACCTTCAGACCGCGCGTTTCCTCGCGCGGCTCCATCGTCAGCGTCGCCTGGATATTGCCGCGCTTGAAGCGCTCGGAGGCCAGGGTGCGGGCGGCGATCTCGATACCATCGAAACCCGGCGGCATGCGCAGGCGCAGCTCCATGCCGCGGCCGTTGACGCTTTTGACTTCCCAGCGCCAGCGCGTGGCTTCGTGGGCGCCATGCGCCTCGGCAAAGCCGGTCATGCTGACGACCGTCATCGGTGAATCTCCATGGGGCGAACTTAGCGCCTGCGCGGCGCGGATCAAACCTTGTCCCGCTGCGCTTTAATGCTGCGCCGCGTGGATTTTGCGCCAATTCGCGACGTTCTTTTCATGTTCCGCCATGGTCGCGGCGAACACGTGACCGCCGGTTCCATTGGCGACGAAATACAGATCGTCCGAGCCCGCCGGATTGAGTACGGCGACGATGGCATCCTTGCCGGGATTGCAGATGGGTCCTACGGGGAGGCCAGGAATGGCATAGGTGTTGTAAGGCGTCTGGGCATCGATCTCGCTCTGGCGGATGCGCCGGCCGATCGGATAGCCCTTGGTGATGCCGTAGATGATCGTCGGATCGGATTGCAGTTTCATACCGAGGCGAAGCCGGTTCTCGAACACTGCGGCGATGTGCCGGCGCTCTTCGGGAATACCGGTTTCCTTCTCAACAATCGACGCCAGGATAATAGCTTCCTGCGGCGTTTTGATCGGCAGATTGCCGATGCGCGCGGGCCATTGCGCGGCGATCAATTCTTTTTGCGCCTTGCGCATCTTGTTCAGCATCTGCGCACGCGTCATGCCGCGCGTGAAAAGATAGGTCTCGGGCAGGAGCGTACCTTCTTCCGGCATCGCGCCTGCATCGCCGACAAGCACCGGATCTTTCTTCACGATGTCGTAGATCATCTGGCTGGTCAGGCCCTCGGCCGCCGTCAGCTTGTGCTCGATGGATTTTCCCGCGACGAGAATGCCCGTCACGTCCGCCATGCTGGCATGGGCGGGAAAGCCGTATTCGCCTGCCTTCAGGCCCGTCTGCTCATGGCGCAAACGCAGGCCGAGACGGAAGAGATTGGCGTTCGCGACGACGCCCGCTTTCTGCAGATTCTCCGCGATCGTGGCGACGTGATCGCCCGGCGCCACCATCACCACCGTGTAGGCGGGCGACGGACCGGCGGCTTGCCAGTTCTGCTGCTCCCAAAACCATGCGCCGCCGGCAATCGCGGCAAGAATGACCAGAACCGCGAGAAAGCGAAGCATGGGAGAGACCGGTTATTGGACCTGTGAGAGGATCAGCGACGCGTTGGTACCGCCGAAACCGAAGGAATTGGAGAGCGCGGCTTTGACTTCGCGCTTCTTGGCCTTGTGCGGCACCAGATCAAGTTTCGTTTCGACCGCCGGATTGTCGAGATTGAGCGTCGGCGGAACGATCTGATCGCGGATCGCAAGCAAACAGAAGATCGCTTCCACCGCACCCGCCGCGCCGAGCAGATGCCCGATGGCGGATTTGGTGGACGACATCGAAACCTTGCCCGCGGCATTGCCGAGGAAGCGTTCGACCGCACCCAGCTCGATGCCATCGGCCATGGTGGATGTGCCGTGGGCGTTCACATAATCGATGTCGGACGGCGAAATTCCGGCGCGCTTCATCGCCATCTGCATGGCGCGGAAACCGCCATCGCCATCTTCCGCCGGCGCGGTGATATGGAAGGCATCGCCGGACATGCCATAGCCGATGACTTCGCCGTAAATCTTCGCGCCACGCGCTTTGGCGTGTTCATATTCTTCGAGCATGACGGCGCCAGCGCCTTCGCCCATCACGAAGCCGTCGCGATCCTTGTCATAGGGACGCGATGCTTTTTCGGGCGTGTCGTTGAAGGCCGTGGAGAGAGCGCGGCAAGCATTGAAACCCGCGATGCCGAGACGGCCGATAGCGGCTTCCGTGCCGCCTGCCAGCATCACATCGGCATCGTCCAGCGCGATCATGCGCGCCGCGTCGCCGATGGCATGTGCACCGGTGGCGCAGGCCGTCACGACCGCATGGTTGGGGCCCTTGTAGCCGAATTTGATCGACGCATAGCCGGATACGAGATTGATCAGGCGTCCCGGAATAAAGAACGGCGAAATCTTGCGGGGGCCTTTTTCGTGCAGCAGCAAGGCCGCATCGGCGATGCCGTTCAGGCCGCCGATGCCCGAACCGATGAGAACGCCGGTGCGGCATCTCTCTTCTTCGGTCTTCGGCTCCCAACCGGAATCGGTCACCGCCTGCTGCGCCGCCGCGACGCCGAAAGTGATGAATTCGTCCGTGCGGCGCTGTTCTTTGGGATCGACCCATTGATCGGCATTGAACGTGCCGTTCGTGCCGTCGCCGCGCGGAACGATGCAGGCGATTTTGGTCGCCAGATCGTCGGTGGGGAATTCCGTGATTTTGCGAGCGCCGGATTGTCCGGCGAGGAGACGGGACCAGGTCTCCTCCACGCCGCATGCCAGCGGCGTGACGAGACCCAGTCCTGTAACTACTACCCTGCGCATATTTGAGGCGTTGGCCCCGAGCATCAGGCCTGCGACTTGTCGATGAACTTGACCGCATCGCCGACCGTGACGATGGATTCGGCCGCGTCATCGGGGATTTCGATGCCGAATTCTTCTTCGAACGCCATGACCAGCTCGACAGTGTCGAGGCTGTCTGCGCCCAGATCTTCGATGAAGGACGCGCTGTCCGTGACCTTGTCGGCATCAACATTCAGGTGCTCGACGACGATCTTCTTAACGCGTTCCGCAGTATCGCTCATTGCTCTCAAAAGCCTCTCGTTGTTGTCAGACACCGCGCTTTGGTTGGGGGCGCGCGGCGCAATCCCTCGCT
>JANWJQ010000028.1 GCA_025451875.1 Rhizomicrobium sp. | reverse complement strand
GCCATCACCATCATGTGGGTCATCACCTGGATAAGGCGGCTGCACGATATCGGCCGGCCCGGCTGGTGGGCGCTGGTGCCGATCGCGCTCATCATCGCGATCGTGTTCGGTGGATTTGCGCTGGGCGGCCAGCCGTTGATCAACGCGCTCATGGCCATTCAGGCGATGAACGCCTCCTATGCCATTCCGGACAAGGTTGCGTATCTGCTCCTGGGCATCGGCGGGCTGGCGATGGTCATCCAGTTCGGCTTCACGATCTGGCTGGGTGCGAAGAAGGGCGATGGCGGCAGCAATCGTTTCGGTGCGCCACCGGAAGACATTTTCAAGCGCAGCTAGGCCTTAGTAGCCGTCCTGGTGATAGCCCTCGGGGCAATCGACGTCATAGCCGTGGCCGACATCCATGCGCTTGCCGGTCATGCCTTGGGCCACCGTCGCGTGCTGTCCCGCGAAGTAGCCGCGGCCATAGCCGTCCACCCACTGAACGCCGCCGCGATAATAGTGATGGCCACCGCGATAATAACCTTCGCGCGCATAACCGCCGCCGCTCGAAGTGCTTTCGCTGCTCTCGCTATAGGAGACGGTCGAGGCGCTCACATAGCCATAGCTCTGCACCGACTCTTCGGAGCGCGCGGTGAAGCTGCCGTGATAGCCGTCTTCGTACCGATGGCGGTGATGGCGCGGGACATAAGAGAGGCGCGTCAAATGATTGTCCGGCACCGCTGTCTGTCCGCAATTGCAGGGCGCGGCGGCGGCCGGCGGCGGGGCCTGGGCCGTTTGCTGCTGGGGCGCCGGGGTCTGGTCGCAGCCCGCAAGGCCGATCAGGAGACCAGCGGCTGCAATGGTGATCGCGCGCATGACGCACTCCTCGAATGTCCTGCCTTTTTGGGCCGCGGCGCTGGCCCTGAGAGGCTTTCAGACCCATTTTGGGACAGGTGCAGCCCCAACGCCCGCCTATGTTCGCGGCTTGGTTAAAGCCTGCGAAAAGCGTTGACGTCTCGTGTTTTGTTCTCTATATGTTCCAATCCGGCTTTGGATTGTTTCTCCCAGGAAGCGGGAAGGGGGATACCCCCTCCCCCCCCATTTCTCGAAAAACAACCTCCAGGGCTTTTGTGAGTAAAATCAATGAGGTGTGCGAAATCGGCGTGGCAGTTCTGTCTTTGACCAGAACGCATCCTGTCTGCGATGTTCCAAATCACATGAGCAACGCAGATTTCGAACCCGCGCGGCTGACCGTGCGATTGGGCGCACTTGCGGCCAATTACCGGACTTTCCAGCGCCTTTCCGGCAACGCGTCCGTCGCGGGCGTGGTCAAAGCCGACGGCTATGGCTGCGGCGCGCTGGAAGCGGCGAAGACGCTGCGCAGCGCCGGTTGCGATACCTATTTCGTCGCGCGTTTGTCCGAAGGCATCGCGGTGCGCAAAGTGATTTCCGATGCGCGCATCTTCGTTCTGGACGGCGTGCAGCGCGAAACAATTCCGGCGTTCGTTTCGCACAAGCTGACACCGGTTCTGAATTCGCTGGACGAGATCGCGCTATGGAGCGATGCCGCGCAAAGCGCGCGCACCGAATATGATGCGGCGATTCATTTCGACACCGGCATGAATCGTCTGGGCCTGCCGCATGAAGAGTTGAACACGCTGGCGAACGAACTGAATTCGCGCCTCGGTGGAATCAAAATCGCGCTGCTGATGAGCCATCTGGCCTGCGCGGACGACTCGGAATCCGACATGAATCGCGAGCAGTTCGCGCGCTTCAAATCCGCGCTCGCCCGCCTGCCGTCCGCACCCGCCAGCCTCGCATCGTCGGGAGGCGTATTGTTGGGCAAGGATTACTGCTTCGACATGGTGCGCCCGGGCATCGGTCTTTACGGCGGCAATCCGCAGGTTTCCGGCAAGCCGAATCCCTTCCAGACCGTCGCCCTGATGACGGGCAAAATCCTCCAGCTCCGCCGCGTTGACAGTGGGGGGAGCGTTGGGTACGGAGCGACATTCCGGATCGGGCGGGACACCACTCTGGCCACCGTGGCGTTGGGATATGCGGACGGATTGATGCGCGCCTTGAGCAATAACGGTTTCGGCGCCATTGCCGGTCACCGCGCACCGATAGCGGGCCGCGTTTCCATGGATCTTGTAACACTCGACGTGACGGATGTTCCCGCTTCCGCACTGAAGGTTGGCGCCGATGTCGAATTCTTCGGCGATACGATCTCGCTCGAAGAAGCCGCCGCCACAGCGAACACCGCGAACTACGAATTTCTCACCTCGCTGGGCCCGCGCATTCCGCGCCGCTATGTCGAGGCCGCGCGATGAACATCTTCGCCAATGTCGGCCACCTGTTTCTGCTGTTCCTCGCCGAAGTCGGCAGGTTGACGCGTTTCACGTTCAGCGCCGTCACCAGCATCGTGCGCCCGCCGATCTATTGGCGCCTGCTGGTGCAGCAGATCATGCGCATCGGCTGGTTCTCGCTGCCGGTTGTCGGCCTCACCGCGTTTTTCACCGGCGGCGCGCTGGCCTTGCAGATTTTCATCGGCGGCAACCGCTATGGCGCCGAAGCCATCGTTCCGCAGATCGTGGTGCTCGGCATCACGCGCGAACTCGGGCCCGTCATCGCGGGCCTGATGGTTGCGGGCCGCGTCGCCGCCGCCATCGCCGCCGAGATCGGCACCATGCGCGTCACCGAACAGATCGATGCACTGACCACGCTCTCGACCAATCCGGTGAAGTATCTGGTCGTGCCGCGCCTGATCGCGGCGGTGATCACCATGCCGATCCTCGTCGCCATCGCGGACAGCATCGGCGTTCTGGGCGGTTATATCATTTCGACCAAGAGCCTCGGCTTCAACGGCGCGGTCTATCTGAAGAACACCGCGGACTTCGTCACCAGCCATGACGTCATGAGCGGCCTCATCAAGGCGGCGGTGTTCGGCTTCATCATCGCGCTGATGGGTTGCTACAGCGGCTTCAATTCCAAAGGCGGCGCGCAGGGCGTCGGCACGGCCACCACCAATGCGGTGGTGTCGTCCTCGATCCTCATTCTCGCCGCCAACTATCTTCTCACTTCCATTCTGTTCACGACGTGATGGCGATGGACACCAAGATCGAACTTCGGGGCGTCAAGAAGCGGTTCGGCCAGAAGGTCGTGCTGGACGGCGTCGATCTGAAAATAGGCAAGGGTGAAAGCGTCGTCATTATCGGCGGTTCGGGCACCGGCAAGTCGGTGACGATAAAATCGGTGCTGGGCATCCTGCGACCCGAAGCCGGCAAGATTTTCGTCGATGGCAAAGAAACGACGCATATCGGCGGCCGCGCACGTGAAGATGTGCTGAAGAAATTCGGCATGTTGTTTCAGGGCGCCGCGCTGTTCGACTCTCTTCCCGTTTGGGAGAACGTTGCCTTCGGTCTCATTCAGGGCCGCGGCATGAACCGCAAGAAGGCCAAAGACATCGCCATCGCCAAGCTTGCGAAGGTGGGGCTCGGCTCCGAAGTCGCGCAGCTTTCGCCATCGGAACTGTCCGGCGGCATGCAGAAACGCGTGGGCCTTGCCCGCGCCATCGCCGCCGATCCGGAAATTCTTTTCTTCGATGAGCCCACCACCGGCCTTGATCCGATCATGGCGGACGTCATCAACGATCTCATCATCTCGACGGTGAAAGACCTTGGCGTCACCGCCGTCTCGATCACGCATGACATGATCAGCGCGCGCAAAATCTCCGACCGCATCGCCATGCTCTACAAGGGCAAGATCATCTGGCAGGGCCCGACGAAAGACATCGACAACAGCGGCAATGAATATGTGGATCAGTTCATCCACGGCCGCGCGGTCGGTCCGATCAAGATGGAAGTGCGCGGCTAGTGGCGCACAGCCGCGCCAAGCGTTCGGTCGAAGCCAACGTCGTGATCGACGGCCATGAATTGGTCTGGACGCTGGAGCGCGAACCCAAATGGCATACCGATGGTCCGCGAGGCATGGCCATCTCTGTTAAGCTGAACGAGGGCAATCATCGCGAGTTGCTGCTGGAATATCCCTATCCGAAATGGAGGCCGGGACCGCAGCGTAGTCTGGAACGCCCGCGGATCGTGCCCGCCATGATCGAAGCGGGCATCCGCGCCGCGATGGATGCCGGATGGGAGCCGACCTCGCGCGGTCGCGTCTTCGCGTTTCAGGTCGCGGAAGAATGAAAGCGGTAAAATAGAGCATGGCCAAATCCTCCGCATCGTTCGCGTGCCAATCCTGCGGTAACGTCACGTCCAAATGGGCGGGCAAGTGCGACGCCTGCGGCGGCTGGAACACGATCACGGAAGAGGGCGCGCCCATTCCGCTCGGCAACAATGCCGGTCCGCGCAAGCGCGGCCGCAAGTTCGCGCTGGAAGATCTGAAGACCGAAGACAAAGCGCCGCCGCGCCGCATCACCGGCACCGCGGAATTCGATCGCGTCACCGGTGGCGGGTTGGTACCGGGCTCGGCGCTCCTCATCGGCGGCGATCCCGGCGTCGGCAAATCGACGCTCATTCTTCAGGCGCTCGCATCTTACGCCAACAAAGGCGGCACCGCCGTCTATATCTCCGGCGAAGAATCGATGGCGCAGGTGCGCCTGCGTGCCTCGCGCATGGGATTGTCCGACGCGAAAGTCGCGCTCGGCGCGGCGACGAATGTCGAAGACATTCTGACTACGCTGGAGCAACAACCGCCACCCGGCATCGTTGCCATCGACTCCATCCAGACGATCTGGACCAGCGCGCTCGAAGCCGCGCCCGGCACCATCGCCCAGGTGCGCACCGCGTCGTTCGATCTGGTGCGCTATGCGAAGGCCAGTGGCGCAGCCTTGCTGCTCGTCGGTCACGTCACCAAGGACGGACAGATCGCGGGTCCCAAGGCCGTCGAACATCTTGTCGATGCCGTTCTCTATTTCGAAGGCGAGCGCGGCCACCATTTCCGCATCCTGCGCGCGGTGAAGAACCGCTTCGGTGCGACCGACGAGATCGGCGTGTTCGAGATGACCGGCACGGGACTTTCGCAGGTGGCCAATCCGTCGGCGCTCTTTCTCGGCGATCGCCACAGCAACGCGCCGGGCAATGCGGTGTTCGCGGGCATGGAAGGCACGCGGCCGCTGCTGGTGGAAATCCAGGCGTTGGTTGCCGCGCCCGCTTACGGCACGCCGCGCCGCGCGGTGGTCGGCTGGGAATCGAGCCGACTCGCCATGATCCTCGCGGTGCTCGATGCGCGGGGCGGTCTTGGTATGGGCGGGCACGATGTCTATCTGAACGTCGCCGGCGGGTTGAAAGTCGGCGAACCGGCGGCGGATCTGGCTGCCGCCGCTGCTCTCATCTCCTCTTTCACGGGACGCGCCTTGCCCAAAGACACCGTCTATTTCGGCGAAATCAGCCTCTCTGGCGATGTGCGCCCCGGCCCGCAGGCCGAGCTTCGCCTGAAAGAGGCGGCAAAGCTGGGCTTTACCCGCGCCATCGTTCCCACCGGCACCAAGGCCGAAGGCGTGGGATTGGCGCTACACCCGATCAGCGATGTGGCCGAACTCACGCAATTTGCGGGCGCCACGCGCGGTCCCGGCCCCGTTGCCGTGGTAAAATAGAATCAATGGCGGCGTTCAGTTTCCATTGGATCGACCTTCTGGTGGTCGCCATCGTCGGGGCATCGGCGGTGTTTGCGGTCTATCGCGGATTCGTCGCCGAAACGCTTTCCATTTTCGCCTGGGCCGCCGCCGCATTTGCCACGCTCTACTTCGCGCCTGCCGCCGCGCCGCTTTTGGCAGGCTCGATGTCGCCCATGGCGGCACAGATCGTCGCCTATATCGCCGTCTTCCTCGTGGTGTTGATCCCGCTGTCCTTCGTCAGCGCGCGTTTCGCGGACAATGTGCGCAGTTCGTCTGTCGGCCCGCTCGACCGGTCGCTGGGCGCGGTGTTCGGGATCATCCGCGGCCTGATCCTGATCGCTATGGCCTACATCCTCTTCACGCTCATTGTGCCGATCAAGAAACAGCCGGAATGGATCGCGGACGCATGGACGCTGCCGCTGATTCAGGACACCGGCGATGTGCTGCTTTCGCTGGTTCCAGATCGGGACACGCATTCGCATATGTTCGCCGCCGCGCCAATTGACCACTACACGCGGCCTATTGAGAACCATCCGCACAAAGCCCGTGTTTACAGGTCGGATTTGCTGCAGCCGCGCCCCAAACCGGGCGCAAAACAAGCGGCCAAAAGCCACGCCACACATGCGAAAAAGAGCTATGGCGCTCGCGAGCGTCAAGGGTTAGACAACCTCATCCAATCGACCAGCGGAGGTGGGAAGCAGCCATGAACGGCACGACCTCTCCCTTCGACGACGACAAGCTGCATGAAGAGTGCGGAGTGTTCGGCGTTTTCGGGCATCCCGATGCGGGCGCATTGACCGTTCTCGGTCTGCACGCGCTTCAGCATCGCGGACAGGAAGCCGCCGGCATCGTCACCTATGATGGCACGCAGTTCATCGCCGAGCGCCATCCGGGCCTGGTGGGCGATATCTTCGGCAAGAACAGTCCGCATGCGGAAAAGCTGAAAGGCGGAAACGCCGTCGGCCATGTGCGCTATTCCACCACCGGCGGCTCCATGGCACGCAACATCCAGCCGATGTTCGCGGACCTCGCGGGCGGCGGCATCGCCATCGCCCACAACGGCAATCTCACCAACGCCCGCACGATCCGCTCCCAGCTGGTCCGAGAGGGCGCGATTTTCCAATCCACCTCGGACACCGAAGCGATCATCCATCTCGTCGCGCGCAGTTCGTTCGGCCCCATCGTGGACCGCCTGATCGACGCGCTGAAGCAGGTGGAAGGCGCCTATTCGCTGGTGGCGCTGACCTCCAAGAAGCTGATCGGCGTGCGCGATCCGTGGGGCGTACGCCCGCTGGTGCTGGGCGATCTGAATGGCGCGCCGATCCTCACCTCGGAAAGCTGCGCGCTCGACATCATCGGCGCGAGTTTCGTGCGCGACGTGAAGCCGGGTGAAATGGTCGTGATCGACCGGGATGGGATCAAGTCTTACTTCCCGTTCTCGCAGCAGCCGGAGCGCTTCTGCATTTTCGAATATGTCTATTTCGCGCGGCCGGACTCCACCGTGGAAGGCCGCAACGTTTACGAAGCGCGCAAGCAGATCGGCGCCGAACTTGCCAAGGAAGCGCCCGCGACCGCCGACATGGTGATCCCGGTGCCGGACTCCGGCGTGCCGGCGGCGCTCGGCTTCGCTTCGGAATCCGGGTTGCCGTTCGAGCTGGGCATCATCCGCAACCATTATGTCGGCCGAACCTTCATCGAGCCGACGGACGCCGTGCGCCACATGGGCGTGCGCCTCAAGCACAATCCCAATCGCGCCAAGCTGCAGGGCAAGCGCGTGATCCTGGTGGACGACTCCATCGTGCGCGGCACGACATCGAAGAAAATTGTGCAGATGGTGCGCGATGCCGGCGCGACCGAAGTGCACTTCCGCATTGCCAGCCCGCCGACCACGGATTCCTGTTTCTACGGCGTCGATACGCCCAACAAGGAGGACCTGCTGGCGCATCGCATGAACGTCGAAGAGATGCGTGCTTACATCAATGCCGACAGCCTTGCCTTTGTCTCGATGGATGGCCTTTACCGCGCCATGGGCGAGCAGAAGCGCAACGCCCAGAAGCCGCAATTCTGCGATGCCTGCTTCTCCGGCGACTATCCCATCGAACTCACCGATGTGACCGGCGGCCGCAAGGACGGACAGCTTTCGCTGCTGGCCGAAGTCGCCTGATGCAGCGCATCGTTCTCGTCACCGGCGCATCGCGCGGGATCGGCCGCGCTGCTGCGCGCGCGATCGCAAAGACCGGCGCGCATGTCATTGCAGTCGCACGCACGGTCGGCGGCCTTGAAGAACTCGACGACGAGATCAAGAAAGACGGCGGCAATAGCGCGACGCTGGTGCCGATGGATCTGCGAAATTT
This sequence comes from Rhizomicrobium sp., assembly GCA_025451875.1. GTDB lineage: Bacteria > Pseudomonadota > Alphaproteobacteria > Micropepsales > Micropepsaceae > Rhizomicrobium. Next base: position 7,908 of record JANWJQ010000028.1, on the reverse strand, counting down.
CGACGGCCTCGACCAACTGGGCGCGTCCATCCATGAGCGCTGGGGCAGGCTGGATGGGTTGTTCGGCAACGCCGGCGTGCTGGGCGAACTGAGCCCGCTGACCCATCTGGCGCCGAAGATGTGGCAGGAAGCCATCGATGTGAACGTGACCGCGAACTGGCGACTGATCCGTTCGCTCGATCCGCTTCTCCGGAAATCCGAAGCCGGGCGCGCATTGTTCGTGACCACCGGCGCTGCGCGCAAGCACACACCGTTCTGGGGCTCTTATGCCGTGACGAAAGCGGCGCTGGAGTCGCTGGTGCTGACTTATGCCGCCGAATGTGAAAGCTCAAATGTCAAAGTGAACCTGTTCAGCCCCGGGCCGCTCCGCACACGCATGCGCGCCCGTGCGATGCCGGGCGAAGATCCGCAATCACTGGAACCGCCGGAAGCGGTGACGCCTCTCATCGTCGAGATGCTGTCAGCGTCTTATACGAAGAACGGCACGCTCATTGATTATCGGCAAACGGGTTCTTCGACGTCCTGAGCACAAAGCGCATCGGGATGCCTTTAAGATCGAACGCTTCGCGCAACTCATTGGTGAGATAGCGCAGATAATGCTCCGGTAGCCCGTCCAGCTGATTTCCGAACAGCGCGAAAGTCGGCGGACGGGCTTTCACCTGCGTCATGTAACGCACGCGCACGCGGCGGCCGCTGATGGCCGGCGGCGGATGGCGGGCGAGGGCGTCTTCCAGAAATTTGTTGAGCTGCGACGTGCTGATGCGCAGGTTCCATGCCCGATCCGCTTCCTCGATAGCCGGGAGCAGACGATCTATGCCTTCGCCAGTGCGCGCGGATACGGCAATCAGTGGCGCGCCCCAGACCTGCGGCAGAAGGCGATCCAGCTTTTCGCGCAGATTGGAAATCGCGCCGCCGCGATTTTCCAGCAAGTCCCATTTGTTGACGGCGAAGACGACCGCGCGGCCTTCGCGCGCGATCAGGTCCGCGATGGTCAGATCCTGTTTCTCGAACGGCGCCGTGGCGTCGATCATCACCACTACGCATTCTGCGAAACGTATGGCTTCCAGCGTGCTGTCCACCGACATCTCTTCCAGAACATGTCCGGCCACGCGCGCCTTCTTGCGCAGTCCCGCGGTGTCGTGAAGCAGGATGTCCCGATCGCCGGCTTTCCATTTGGCGATAACCGCATCGCGCGTCGTTCCGGCTTCGGGGCTTGTCAGCGCGCGTTCTTCGCCTAGCAGACGATTGAAGAGGCTGGACTTGCCGACATTGGGACGCCCGACAATGGCGAGCTTGAGCGGGCCGTGGCCTTCTTCCTGTTCCTCAGCGGAAATTTCCGCGTCGGGTTTCGCAAAAGCCAGAAGCGCATCCACCAATTCGTCCATGCCCAGCGCATGTTCCGCCGAGACGGCAATGGGATCACCCAAACCAAGTCCGTAAGCTTCCGCTTCATTCGGCCGTTCACGCGCTTCGCTTTTATTCGAAGCGAGAACAACCGGCTTTCCCGAACGGCGCAGCGCCGCAGCGATGATTTCATCGCCTGCGGTAATGCCCGCACGCACATCGACCACAAAGAGGCATACGTCCGCGTCTGCGATCGCGGTGCGCGTTTGGTCCGTCATGCGCTGGCTGAGGCTGCCGGCTTCGCCTTCTTCAAATCCGGCGGTGTCGATCAGGCGTATTTCGACGCCGCCAATTTCCGTGCGGACCTCATGCCGGTCGCGCGTGACGCCCGGCGTGTCATGAACGATGGCGAGTCTTTTTCCGGCTAGCCGGTTAAAGAGCGTGGACTTGCCCACATTGGGGCGTCCGACGATGGCAATTGTAAGCGGCATCGCATGATCGCCTTACCGCATCGCTACGAGTTGGGCGTTGTTGGTCAACAGGTAGAGTGTGCCGTTCGCCACGACGGGCGCGATATAGGCACCATCGGGAATCTGCACGCGCCCCGTCAACTGGCCGGTATAGGGTGAAATCGATTCCGCATAGCCGTTCGACGACACGGTGATCAGGCGATCGGAGACGAGGATCGGCCCGGCCCACACAATCGGATCTTCGCGGTCATCGGGATCTTCCCAACGCGGAAGCTGGTGCGTCCACTTCACCTTGCCGTCCTTGCGTTGAAGGCAAAGCAGCGTGGCATCGGTTGTCAGCACATAGACAAAGTCTCCGGCAGCCCAGGGAGTCTGGATGCCGCCAAGATCGCGCGACCAGACGCGCTCGCCGGTGTTCAGGTTGATCGCCACCATGAGGCCGGAATGGCTGATCGCGAAAACCATGTCGCGGTCGATCACCGGGCGTCCGGCGATGTCGTCGAGCTCGGACAAGGCGGTGACGTTGCCGGTGCGGGTGAGCATGTCGCTCCAGGCAACGCGGCCATTGGTGATCCGGATCGCGAACAATTCGCCGGAGCTATACGGGACGACGACATATTCACCGGCGACAGCCGCGCTGGTGCTTTCCAGAATGCCGGCGCTTTCGGTGATGCCCTGGTGGTCCCACAGTTTGCGGCCGTCGACCTGCGCCAGAGCGTAGAAATGATTGTCCTGGCTTGAGACGAACACGCGGCCGCCGCTGGCAAGCGGAGCGTTCACGATCGGCACGCCGAAATCGACTTTCCACAGCTGCTTGCCGCTCGCAGCGTCGAGCGCGAAGACCGAACCGAAGCCGGTGGAAACGAACAGTTTGCCGTCGTCGAAGGCGACCCCGCCGCCGAAACCTTTGGAAGGATCGATGCTCGTGTCCTTGCCGATCAGGCCGAAGGACATGTTGTTCCAGAACGTGCCTTCACCGCCTTTGGGAGCGAGTTCTACGTCCCATGCCGGTTTGCCACTCTTGGAGTCATACGCGAAGACATGCGATTCCGCGTCGAGCACATAGACCCGGCCGTTTGCCACGACCGGCGTCGCGGTCAGACGGGAAGAAGAGTCGGAGCCTTTGCCGGCATCCTGTTGCCAGGCGACCTGCAACGGGCCGTTCGCTTCAAGGTGATACATGGCGTTGGACGAATAGCCACCCGGTTCGGGCCATTCCGGATTGCGATAGGGTGGCGGCAACACCACCGGGGTCTGTGCAAGATCCGGATCCGGCTTGAGCGACTCGTCCATCGTCATGATGGAGATGCGCTGGCCCTTGATGTTGGACCTCTTGGTCGATTGGAACCAGCCGCCGGTGAGATCTTTCACCGAGTCAATGGCCTCACAACCGGACAGCGCAACCAGCGCTGCGAGACACAGCGCGATACGGAAGGTCTTTTTGGTCATTTCTTTTGCGAGCCTTGCGGTGTCGGCGCAGTGGGCGTTGCAGCCGGCGCGGCCGCTTTCGGCGCGGGCGGTGGCGGCACGCTGCCGTAATTTTGACCGCCACCGGCGGCAAGATAGGTCGTCATGGCGGCGCTACGCTGGTGCAGCGACTCCGGCAAATTCTTTTCGGCAGCGAGTTTCTTGTACTCGGCGAGGGCCTGTGTGGTCTTGCCGTTGTGAAAGTCCGAATAGGCCAGAATTTCACGCGCCATCGGATTCCACACATTCGTGGCATCGGTCATCGGCGCAAGCAGTGTTTCCAAATTCGCGCGTGTGCTTGTATCGGCAGTTGCCCAGGCGGCCCGCAGACGCGCAACGCTCGCGAGGATGTCGTCGCTGCTCGTCATGATCTCCATGTAGAGCTTCACGGCATCGGCCGTGCGGCCGGCGGATTGCAGTGCGCCGGCTTCCTGCAGGCGCGAGACTTCGGCGTAGCCGCTCGGCGCGTTGGCCGCGAGCTTGCCGAAAGCTTCAGCGGCAACGGGCGCCTGGCCTGCGTCCAGCAATTGCTGCGCGGCGAGATATTCCGCCGATGACCGCAGCTGTTCACGATGTTCGTAGTAGCGCCAGAGCTGCCACCCGGCTGCTGCGATAACGAGGAAGGCGGCCGCCGCGATGACGTAGTCGCCATATTCCTTCCAGAGTTTTTCCCAGCGCTCGCGGCGGACTTCTTCCTCGACTTCATGGAAGATGTCGGTCACGGAATTCCTTTCGGGGGCACGGCCCAGCCAAAGCCTTGATAGCGCGGGATGATTAGCTGCTCGGCTCCGCTGGCGCAACTCGCGCGCCCGTGAAACCCCGGCAATGCAGTCGGATTAGCCGATCTTCTTCATTTGGCAGCCATTTTCGCTTTTGCACCGGCGGGAACAATCACGGAACGGAAAAGCCGTGATTTGCGGCACTTTCACAAGCTTTGCGAGCATGGTGCCGTCCCCACACGCGCCAGATTATTCCGCCACGGAAAGGTTCGAAGGCGCGGACCGCCGGCGATGACGATGAAGCGCCGCTTGAACAGGCTCTGCGCGCCTGACGCCAAAAGAAAATGGCCGGCTTTGTGAGCCGGCCATTTCGCATTGTTTCTGAAACGAAGGATCAGGCTTCGGCTTCTTCGCCGTCTTCCTTTGGAGCCGCGCCCTCTTCGAAGAGTTCTTCGGCCGCAATCTTGGCTTCGGCGGAAGCTTCTTCCTGGGCAGTGCGGTCGGCGAGGACGTCTTCGCCCTTGGCCTGACGCTCGGCTTCTTCTTCGGTGCGTGCGACGTTGATCGTCACGGTCACGCGGACTTCCGGATGCAGCACAACGACAAGCGGGAAGAGGCCGATCGTCTTGATCGCCTTGTCCAGCGGCACTTGCGTGCGCGAAACGGTGAAGCCGCCGGCGGTGATGACATCGGCGATGTCGCGCGGCGAAACCGAGCCATAGAGCTGGCCACGGTCGCCGGCCTGGCGCAGCAGCGCGAAGGTCTGGCCCTCGAGCTTCTTGCCGATCTTCTCAGCCTCGCTCTTCAGCTTGAGGTTCTGCGCCTCAAGCTGTGACTTTTGCGTCTGGAAGTATTCGCGATTGGCTTTCGTGGCGCGAAGGGCCTTCTTCTGCGGCAGAAGGTAATTGCGGCCGAAGCCGTCCTTCACCTTCACCTCATCGCCCATCTGGCCGAGTTTTTCGACTCTTTCGAGCAGGATCACTTGCATGGTGGTTCTCCTACTTCACGACGTAAGGCAGCAGCGCCATGAAGCGCGCGCGCTTGATGGCGTTCGCCAGGATGCGCTGCTTCTTGTTCGACACAGCCGTGATGCGAGCCGGCACGATCTTGCCGCGCTCGGAGATGAAGCGCTGAAGCAGCTTCACGTCCTTGTAATCGATCTTCGGCGCGTTGGCGCCGGAGAAGGGGCAGGTCTTCTTGCGACGGAAGAAGGGACGGCGTCCGCCGCCGGCTCCACCATCACGTCCACCTTCGCGGCCGCCACGATCTCCGCGGTCACCACCGCCGGAACGTTCTCCACCGTAGCTCATACTGCTGCTCCTTCGGCTGCCACTTCGCCTTCCGGCTTGTCATCGCGGCGGTTCTTGTTCGAGGACTGCTCGAACTTGTCCACTTTCACGGTGATGTAACGCAGCACGTCTTCGTTGATCTTGAGCTGGCGCTCGAGTTCGTGGACGGCCTTGCCGGGGGCGTTGATGTTGAGGAGCACGTAATGCCCCTTGCGGTTCTTCTTCAGGCGATATGCGAGACCGCGCAGGCCCCAATATTCCTGCTTCTCGACCTTGCCGCCTTCGCCTTCGATGATGGTCTTGAGGTGGGTCGCCAGCGCGTCCACCTGTTGCGCGCTGATATCCTGGCGCGCGATCAGGAGATGCTCGTAAAGAGCCATTCCTTTAAGTCCCTGTTTTGGCTACGGAACTTGGCCCGGCGGGATGCCCGGCAAAGCCTCGGTTCGCGTGGACGCCGGACCATCCGGCATGGACCCCAAAAAGGGCCTCCCGCGACCGCAGCCGCTTGAAGGGCGGGCGTATAGCGGAACGGGGGTATAGAGGCAAGGCAGCGGAGGATTCGCCGGATGGACGTTAACTTCTACATGGTCGCGGGCTTTGCCGGCGCCTTCCTGGTCATCGTGGCCTACATGGCCAACCAGATGGGGCGTCTGCCCTCCGATGACTGGCGCTTTCCGGGGGCCAATCTGGCCGGATCCATACTGATCCTGGCGTCGCTCTATTCCGCCTGGAATTTCCCCTCCGCCATGATCGAACTGTTCTGGGCGGCCATCAGCATCTACGGGCTGCTGCGGCACCGCTTCCAGTCAGCCGGAAATTAGTGCGTTAGCTGGCGTTCAAAGCGGTCGAAATCCGGGAGGATGTTGCGCGACCAGCGCGCGATCCTGTCGCAAACCGATTGCAGGGCCGCGCCGCTTTTCACGCCGGACGAAACGCCGAGCAGTGTGCGCGTAAAGATGGCGGTGATTTCGGATGGCTCAAGATTGTGAGGTCCGAACTCCACTTCGGCTTCGTTGATTTTCTGATCCAGTTCCGCGAGACGCAAAAGATAAAGCGACTCCCGCTCGCAAACAGGCGAGACGGTTCCAAGGCGTGCCAATGTCACGACGCATTCCTGCAACGCGTGGCGCGCGATATCCTGCTGGATAACCAGAGGCTGCATATAAACCGCCTCCAGCGCGCGTTCCGCCCGCGTGGTCTCGGTGTGTAACGGCTGTTTTTCCCGCGATTGCGTAAAACCGAACATCCTGAATCCCTCTGTCCCTGAAGAAACTCGGACAACGGGGCGAAGTTCTGCGCTGCAGCAGGAAATATTTCGGGAACCGATCGGAGGAACTCGCGTATAGGCGAATCTTGTCAGACGAAGGGCGCTGTCGCGAAAGGCAGCGCCCTTACTTTCAGGCCACGGGAGACGCGCGTTGCGGTAGCTCCGTTTTGGCCGACCGGCCCGGCGGGCGGGCCCGTCCTAATGCCCTTGACCACGATTGGGTTGGGCACCGAACCGTCACCCCGCGGACGGTCACGGTCAACGCAAAAATATGACCGCATGTCAGTCGCAAGCATTCTCAAAACGCTTGCGCGTATTACGTCCGCCGCACGCAAATCTGGTTGTAGCGATCCCCGTAGCAAACATGATGGTGGTGATGCGTCTTGGTCGGGATGTTCACGCCGCCGCTTAGGAGGCCGTAATGCGGAGGTTGGCCGCCATCATGCTTGGCGGCGCGGCATGTCGCCTCTAAGTTCCCCAACATGACTGACCTGCTTCCCCCGCCGAACGACCCGCATCTGCGCTGGAAATTCCTGCGCGATGTGCTGGTGTTCCAGCTCAAGCTCATTCTGGGCAATGTGCAGAACTTCGTGCTGGTGCCGGTTTCGCTTGTGGCGGCGGCACTCGATCTTTTCATCAAGGGCAATCGCGAGGGCGAGAAGTTCTACAAGGTGATGGATTGGGGCCGGCGCACCGACGAGATGATCAACGTCTACAGCGCCATCGGCGGCTATCACGCGACCAGCGGCGAGAACGAGCAGGCGATGTATGGCAACTTCACCGTGGATTCGATCCTCGGCAAGGTGGAAGGCGCCATCGTGCGCGAGTATGAGAAAGGCGGCACCGCCGCCAGCATCAAGGGTGCGGTCGATCGCGCCATCGACGGAATGCAGGCCCATGGCGACAAGCACAAGGACAAGCTCGACGACGTGATCCAGCGCACCGCCGAGAAGTTCAGGCCGAAGCCGGATTCGAATTCCGGCGAAAATTGATTCTCGCAAGGCCGCGGGGACATGATTGTCCCGCCCGCTGAATCCGCTTTTTGAAAACGGAATTGAATGTCGATTTTTTCGATTCCGTTTGCGCGCGCGTTCCAGATGTTGTGGTTGTGCGCTTGCGGACACATTTGAATTGCGAGTCATGGGGGATGTTTCCCCTGTTGCAGAACTCCCTCAACCTTTGACGCCACAGCTTCGAGCTTTATGAGGGCGCGACCGTTCTTCGATGCGTAGTTGCGGAAACTCTGCGCGGCTCTGAGTCTCGTATGGCTCTCAAGGCGGATTAAGCGCGTCTGTTTTTCCGTGTTCGGCGGCAAAGCCCGGTCAGGGCGAGGGCTGCGTTAGAGTTGTTTG
>JANWJQ010000027.1 GCA_025451875.1 Rhizomicrobium sp. | reverse complement strand
GCAAAGCCCGCCCGCGACTACAAGGCGACTCTCTTTCTGCCGCAGACCGACTTCCCCATGAAGGCGGGGCTTCCTGCCGCCGAGCCGAACTGGCTCGCGCGCTGGGAGAAGATCGATCTCTATGGCCAGATCCGCGCCAATGCGAAGGGCCGCCCGCTCTTCATCCTGCACGATGGCCCGCCTTACGCGAATGGCGATCTGCACATCGGCACGGGCCTGAACAAGATCCTGAAGGATTTCGTCTGCCGCTCTCAGACGATGCTCGGCAAGGACGCGCCCTATATTCCCGGCTGGGACTGCCACGGCCTTCCCATCGAATGGAAGATCGAGGAGCGCTATCGCAAGGAAGGCAAGTCGAAGGACGCCGTTCCGATCGATCAGTTGCGCAAGGATTGCCGCGAATTTGCCAATCACTGGATCGGCGTGCAGCGCGAGCAGTTCAAGCGCCTCGGCGTCATCGGCCAGTGGAACAAGCCTTACACGACGATGGACTATCGCGCCGAAGCGACCATCGCGGGTGAGCTGCACAAGTTTGCCGGCAACGGTTTGCTCTATCGCGGCTATCGCCCCGTGATGTGGTCGCCGGTCGAAAAGACCGCGCTGGCCGAGGCCGAAGTCGAGTATCACGAGAAACAGTCACCGACGATCTATGTGAAGTTTCCGGTCGTCAAAGGGCCGGATGAGCTGAAGAACGCCAGCGTCGTCATCTGGACGACGACTCCCTGGACGATCCCGGCCAACCGCGCCATCGCCTTCTCACCGACTATGGATTACGCGCTCTACGAAGTGGACAGCATCAGTGAAGGCGCGCTCGCCACGGCGGGCGAAAAGCTTGTGCTGCTCGATGCGCTGGCCGATCAGGTTGCGAAACATTCCAAGATCACGCTGAAGCGCATCGCCAAGATCGATCCGAAAGGCGTTGTCGCGGCACATCCGTTCCGCGGGCAGGGTTACGAGTTCGATGTGCCGCTGCTGCCGGGCGAACATGTTACCGCCGATACCGGTACAGGCTTCGTGCACACTGCGCCGGGACATGGCGAAGAAGACTTTGAACTCGTCCTCTCCAATTTCCCCGATTACGCGCGCACGAATCCGGAAGCGTTCAATGTCGTGGGGCCGGATGGTGCGCTCACGAAAAATGCACCGGGCTTCGAAGGCAAGTTCATCCTTGACCGTGACGGCAAGAAGGATGGCGATGCCAATGGCGCGATCATCAAGGCGCTGATCGAAGCGGGCAAGCTGCTGTCCAAAGGCACGCTGCGCCATTCCTATCCGCATAGCTGGCGCTCCAAGGCGCCGGTAATCTACCGCGCCACGCCGCAATGGTTCGCGCATATGGACAAGCCGTTCGAAGGTTCGAACGGCAAGACGCTGCGCGAACTGGCGATGCAGGGCATCCGCGACACGAAATGGTTTCCGAAAGCCGGTGAGAACCGCATCGGCGCGATGGTGAAGGATCGCCCGGACTGGGTGCTATCCCGCCAGCGCGCCTGGGGCGTGCCGCTCGCGATCTTCGTCGAGAAGAAGACGCAGAAGGTTCTGAACGATGCCGATGTGAACGCGCGCATCACCGAAGCCTTCAAGACCGAAGGCGCGGATGCGTGGTTCAACTCGCCGCCCGCGCGTTTCCTCGGCAATGAACGCGATCCCAACGATTACGAACAGGTTCGCGACATTCTGGACGTCTGGTTCGATTCCGGCTCGACGCATGTGTTCACTGTGGAGCAGCCGCTCGAAAAGGAATGGCCCAAAAAAGCGAAGGCCGATCTGTATCTCGAAGGCTCGGACCAGCATCGCGGCTGGTTCCAATCCTCGCTCTTGGAAAGCTGCGGCACCACCGGTCATGCGCCGTTCGACGCGGTGCTGACGCATGGCTTCGTGCTGGATCGCGAAGGCGACAAGATGTCGAAATCGTTGGGCAACGTCATCAGCCCGCAATCGGTCGCGGAGAAGAACGGCGCGGATATCCTGCGCCTGTGGGCCGCGAGTACGGACTTCACCGCCGATCTGCGCATCGGCCAGGACGTGATCCAGGCGAGCGCCGACGCCTATCGCCGCTTGCGCAACACGATCCGTTTCATGCTGGCCAACCTCGAAGGCTTCTCCGACAAGGAGAAGATCGCGCCGAAGGATATGCCGGAGCTGGAGCGCTATATGCTGGCGCGCATCGCCGAACTCGATGCGCAGGTGCGCCACGGCTACGAGCATTTCGACTATAACGGCGTGTTCACCTCGCTGTTCAATTTCTGCACCAACGACCTGTCGGCCTTTTATTTCGACATTCGCAAGGACGCGCTCTATTGCGACGCCGCCTCCAGCACGCGCCGCAAATCCACGCGCACGGTGATCGACGCGATCTTCCGCCATGTCGTGACGTGGCTGGCGCCAATCCTGTGCTTCACGATGGAAGAGGCGTGGCTGCTGCGTTTCCCGGGCGAGAACGAAAGCGTGCATCTGCACACCTTCCCCGAAGCGCCGAAGGACTGGCATGACGAAAAGCTCGTCCGGAAATGGGCGCGCGTGCGCGAGCTTCGCCGTGTCGTCACCGGCGCGCTCGAAATCGCGCGCCGCGACAAGGTGATTGGTGCGAGCCTCGAAGCACGTCCGGTTCTGTTCGTGAATGCCGACGATGCGAAGTTGATGGATGGAATCGATCTGAGCGAGATCGCGATCACCTCTCATGCCGTGGTGTCCACACATGAAGGGCCGACCGACGCTTTCAAGCTTTCCGATGTGGAAGGTGCATCGGTGGTCTTCCATCATGCCGAAGGCGACAAGTGCGCGCGCTGCTGGATGATCCTTCCGGAAGTCGGCAGCCACCCGAAGCACCCGGACCTCTGCAATCGTTGCTCCGCTGCGGTGGACGCACTGGAGACAACTGCATGACATCGCGCGACTGGGGCCTGGCGGCCGCGGCCATCGCCCTCATTGCCGATCAGGGCTCCAAGATCCTGATGCTCTACGGCCTCGGCTTCGTGAACATGTCGCCGGGCGAGGCCATCGACATATTGCCCTTCTTTAACCTCGTGATGGTCTGGAATCCCGGTGTTTCCTATGGGCTGTTCCCGGCCCATGGGCCGTGGGGCACGGCGTTTCTGGCGATTTTCTCACTGGCAGCCGTCGGCGGACTGGGTTACTGGCTGTGGAGCGCGACCCGTCCGGCGCTGGCCGTGGGTCTCGGTCTTGTGATCGGCGGGGCGCTGGGAAATCTGGTGGACCGGCTGATCTATGGAAAGGTTGCCGACTTTTTCCACTTTTACGCATTCCACTACGATTGGTATGTATTCAATCTAGCGGACTGCGCGATCACCTTCGGGGTGGCTGCGCTTTTGTACGATGCCTTGCTGCGTCCGGAACATCCGGCCAGCGCGGACGGATAGATCTGGAGAGCTTTGATGGTTGAGTACCGCATGCGGAATCTGTGGCGCGGCGCCGTGCTTCTTGCCGCCGGATTGACGCTGATGTCCTGCGACAGCATCCGAGACGCCGCCGGCATCACCAAGGAACCGCCGGACGAGTTCGCGGTGGTGACCAAGGCGCCGCTCATCATTCCGCCCGATTACAATCTGCATCCCCCCAAGCCGGGCGCCGCGCCGCTCAACCAGACATCGCCGACGCAAAGCGCGCAGGCGGCGCTTTATGGCGACGACCCTGCATCGGTGGCGGCCTCGATTAACGGCAATTACAGCCAGGCCGAGAAGCTTCTGCTCGCGCAATCCGGCGCGGCGACCGCCGATGACAGCATCCGCCGCACGATTGCCGCCGACAATTCTAACTCCGAAGACACCGGCTCGCTGACCGATTCGCTTCTGTTTGGCGGCAGCGATGCGCCGGTTGGCGACAAGCCTGTCAACGCCGATGCAGAAGCGGCACGGATTGCCGCCGGAAAGAACGGTGCTACGCCCGCAGACAAGTCGGATGGCAAAGCTGCCGAAAAGGCGACTATCGACAAGGATAACGGCGGCAGCAGCTGGTGGCCGTTCTAAGCCTCACAGGTTTTGTTTTCATGCCGACAGCACGGGTTTTGAAATTCGCGGTGGCAGCCGCGACAGCGGCGCTTCTTTTCGCGGCGCCCGCACCCGCGCAGGAAAATCACGTCTTCCAGTTCGCTCTGCAAAACGGCATGCAGGTCGTCGTTGTGCCGGATCACCGCGCACCGGTGGTGACGCAGATGCTGTGGTTCCGCGTCGGGGCCGTGGACGATCCGCCGGGTCTTTCGGGCCTCGCGCATTTCTTCGAACACATGATGTTTCGCGGCACCGCCAAGGTGAAAGGCGATCAGTTCGCCCAGACGGTGGCGCGCAATGGCGGCGAGTCCAACGCCTTCACGACACATGACTACACCGCGTTCTACGAACAGATCGCCAAGGACCGGCTTCCGACGGTGATGGATCTGGAAGCCGACCGCATGGCCAATCTCGATCTGTCGGATTCCAATGTGAGCACCGAACGCAACGTGGTGCTCGAAGAGCGCCGGATGCGCGTGGACAACGATCCGCAGGCCCTGATGCGCGAGCAGATGGACGCCGCGCTCCACCTTTCCCATCCGTACGGGCGCCCCGTGATCGGCTGGCCCGACGAAATCCGGCATATCGGGCGCAAGGAAGCGCAGGACTTCTACTATCACCATTACGCGCCCAACAACGCGATACTGATCGTCGCCGGCGACGTTACCCCGGATGACGTACGCAAGGCCGCGAGTGCTGCCTACGAAAAGGTGCCCGCGCGCGAACTGGCGCCGCGCGCTGAATTCGCACAGCCGCAGCGCCTGGGCGAGACGCGCATGTCCGTCTATCGCCCGGATGTGAAGGTCCCGCTGTTCATGCGCTTCTATCGCGTGGTCAGCTACACTGAAGCCAAGCCGGGCGAAGCCGAGGCGCTGGAAACCTTGGCGCAGCTCATGGGCGGCGATGCGACCAGCACCCTTTATCGCGAACTTGTCGTAAAACGCCGCCTCGCCACCAATGCGGGCGCCAGCTACGACGGTTACGCGCGCGACGCCGGCTCATTCGGCGTCTTCGCCGTTCCGCGCCCCGGCGTCCGCCTGGACCAGCTTGAGCATGCGATCGATCAGATTCTCGCCACCTACACAAAGGTCGTGCCGTCAGCCGCCGATCTCAAGCGCGCACAGACGCAGCTGGTCGCGGATGCGATGTATCAGCGCGACAATCAGTACGCGCTGGCTTCGGCTTATGGTCAGGCACTGTCCATCGGCCTGACGACGGATGACGTCGACACATGGCCCGATCGTATTCGCGCCGTCACGCCCAATTCGGTGCGCGATGCCGCCACAAAAGACCTTGTGCCGCGCGAGTCGGTCACCGGTTATCTGCAGCCGGGGAAACCGCGATGAACCTGCGCCGCAATCTTCTGGCGCTCGCCGCCATGCTTCTGTGCCTGCCCGTCGCCGCGCATGCGGCGGCCGACGTAAAGCCGGTGAATATGGGCAAGGGCGTGCAGGTGTGGTTCGAGGAAGATCATATGCTTCCGATCATCGCCATGACGGTGTCGCTGCCCGCGGGTTCCGGTTACGACCCGGCGGATAAAGCCGGTCTCGCCGCATTCGCCGCCGCGATGCTGGACGAAGGCGCGGGCAGCTATACATCGCAGGCGTATCAGACAGCGTTGAGCGACCGCGGTATCCGTCTTTCCGCGCGGCCCGATCGTGACTCGATGACGATCACGCTGGTGACGCTGAAGGAAAATGCGAAAGACGCGTTCCATCTTCTCGGCGAAGCACTGTCGAAGCCGCGATTCGACAATGACGCGATCGCGCGCGTGCGTTCGCAAATCCTGTCGAGCCTGCAGGAGAATGAGGGCGATCCGTCTTCGGTCGCCGCCCGTGCGTTCTTCACACGCTTCTTCGCGGGCCACCCTTACGGACATCCCGTGGATGGTTATGCGGGTTCCATCGCCGCGATCACGCGGGACGATCTGCGCAACTTCGCGCGCGATCATTGGGTGCGCGGCGGCATGCACATCGCGGTTTCAGGCGATATCGATACGACGGGGCTGAAAGCGCTTCTCGCCACCGCATTCCGCGCGCTGCCGCAGAAGGTGCCCGCGCCCATTCCGCCGGTGCGCCGCATGGGCGATCCGGGCGTGAAGGTCATCCCGATGCCGGTGCCGCAGCCCAATGTCGTATTCGGGCTGCCGTCCTTGCCGCGCAAGGACAAGGATTTCATCCCGCTCTATGTCGCCAATTATATTCTGGGCGGTGGCGGCTTCTCCTCGCGGCTGACGACGGAAGTGCGCGAGAAGCGCGGCCTCACCTACAGTATCTCCACGTCGGTCAATACGCAGAAGCGGGCCGGTTATTTCGCGGGGCAGGTCGCAACGAAAGCCGGATCGGTGCAGCAGACCGTGCAGGTCATTCGCAGCACCATCGCCGATTTCGCGAAGAACGGCCCGACCCAGAAAGAACTGGACGACGCCAAGACCTATCTTACCGGATCGTTCCCGCTCGCCTTCACATCCAATGCCGGAATCACGGCGCAGTTGAACGCTTTCCAAGACAACGATTTGCCGATCAGCTATCTAAAGCAGCGCAACGGGTTGATAAACGCCGTGACGGTCGATGATGTGCGCCGCGCGGCAAGCCGCGTGTTCGCCAGGGGCGGCCTTACGGTCGTCATTGCGGGCAGCCCGCAGGCCCAAACCCAGCGCGCGGTTCCGCTGCCGGGCCCGGATAAGCCCACCGCGCCGCCCAAGCCGGTAAGTTCCTCCAAGCAGCCCATCCCGGCCAAAGCGTTGCGGCCATCAAAGGCGCCGCTCCCCGTGCCGCGCGCGGCCCATCCCGTTGCCGCAGCACCCGCAGCAAACACCCCAAAACACTGATTTCCCTGTTAGTCGCAGCAAGGGCCGGGCGGTTTCGGCCCGGGTGCTCTGCTAGGCTCGAATCATGAGGATTCGCCGTCTTTCCGAAGGCACGATCAACCGCATCGCCGCTGGTGAAGTGGTGGAGCGCCCGGCCAGTGCCGTGAAGGAGCTGGTCGAGAACGCTCTGGACGCGGGCGCGACGCGCATCGACATCGCGACCTCGGCGGGTGGCGCCGATCTGGTGCTGGTCGAGGACAATGGCGAAGGCATGGAGATGGACGATCTCGCTCTCGCGGTGGAGCGCCACGCCACGTCCAAGCTGCGCGACGACGATCTCTCCACCATCCGCACCATGGGATTCCGCGGTGAGGCGCTGCCCTCCATCGGCGCGGTGGCGCGTCTGTCGATTGCGAGCCGGACGAAGGCAGGCGAAGCGCATGAGATTCGCGTCGATGGCGGCGCGATGCAGGGACCGGCGCCGGCGTCGTTCCGCGCGAAGGGGCAACCCGGCACGCGCGTCGATGTGCGCGAGTTGTTCTACGCGACGCCTGCGCGTCTCAAATTCATGAAGTCGGCGCGCAGCGAAGACATGGCGACGACCGATGTCGTCAAGCGCCTCGCGATGTCGCGGCCTGATGTGGCGTTCACGCTGACTCTGGATGGGCGTCGCACGCTCGATCTGGAAGTCGAAGCAGATTTGTTCGCGGGACGATTGAAACGCTTGGCGAAAATCATGGGCCGTGATTTTGGCGACAATGCCGCGCCGGTGGATGTGACGCGCGAAGGCGTCCACATCGCGGGCTTCGCGGGGTTGCCGACCTACAACCGGGCCAATGCGGCGACGCAGTTCCTGTTCGTGAACGGACGGCCCGTGCGCGACAAGCTGTTGATCGGTGCCGTGCGCGGCGCGTATGCGGATTTCCTGGCGCGTGACCGGCATCCGGCGTTGGCGCTGTTTCTGGACTGCGATCCGAGCTTTGTGGATGTGAACGTGCATCCTGCGAAAACCGAAGTGCGCTTCCGGGACGCGGGGCTGGTGCGCGGGCTGATCGTTTCATCGCTCAAACATGCGCTGGCGGACGCGGGCCATCGCGCGTCGACGACAGTGGCGGGATCGGCGCTGGCGTCATTCCGCCCGCAAAACACGCCCTACCAGAACAACGTCCATCCTTTCCCCGTTTCGCCGCAGATGGCCGATGCCGCGCGGAATTTCCAGTCGCCGCTTTTCGCGGGAAGTGCCGCGCCGGCTTATTCGGCGCGCGTTGAAGAGGCTCCGGTGGAGGCGCCGCCCGCCGATCTGCCGCTCGGCGTCGCGCGCGCGCAGCTGCATGAGACTTATGTCGTGGCGCAGACGGCGGATGGCATCGTCATCGTCGATCAGCACGCCGCGCATGAACGTCTCGTCTATGAACGCATGAAGGCGGCGCTTGCCGCAGGCGGCATTGCACGCCAACCGCTGCTCATTCCCGAAGTCGTGGAGCTTGATCCCGCCGAGGTGGACCGCATCGCGTCGCGCGCGGGTGAGTTGGCCGAATTGGGCCTTATCATCGAACCTTTCGGTCCCGACGCCGTGATGGTGCGCGAAGTGCCGGCGATGCTGGGCAAAGCCGACCTCAAGGGATTGGTGCGCGATCTGGCGGACGACATTGCCGAGACCGGGAACGCCTTGTCTTTGAAGGAGCGGCTGGAAGAAGTTTCCGGCACGCTCGCCTGCCACATGTCGGTGCGTGCAGGGCGCAGGCTCAACGCCGAAGAGATGAATGCCCTCCTGCGTGAGATGGAAGCCACGCCGCACTCAGGACAATGCAATCATGGCCGTCCAACATATGTGGAGCTGAAGCTCTCCGATATCGAGCGCCTGTTTGGACGGCGCTGAGAGAGGGGCAGAGTCATGGCGTCGAACAAACCGGATGACGATGCCGAAGACGGTTCCAAGAACATCCTGAAAATCCTGGGCCCCGGCCTGGTCACGGGGGCGGCCGACGACGATCCCAGCGGCATCGCGACCTACAGTCAGGTCGGCGCGCAATTCGGCTACGGCATGGGATGGACGGTGATCCTGAGCTTTCCGCTCATGGTCGCCATTCAGGAAGTCGCCGCCCATATCGGTGTGGTCACCGGTTCGGGCATCTCGCGCAATGTGAAGCAGCATTATTCGCGCTGGCTGCTCGCGGCGATCGTGCTGACGCTGCTGGTCGCCAACATCATCAATATCGGCGCGGATATCGCCGCGATGGGTGACGCGGCATCGCTGCTGATCGGCGGCAAGATGCAGATGTGGGTGGTACTGGTCGCGGCGGCATCCGTTCTGCTCGAAACCTTCCTGTCTTATGCGCGCTATGCCTCCGTCCTCAAATGGCTGACGCTGGCGCTGTTCTCCTATGTGGCGACTGCGTTCGTCGCGCATGTGCAATGGAGCGTGGCGCTCATCGGCGCGGTGCTTCCAGTGCTGTCGCTCAGCGGCGCGCAGTTCACTGCGCTGGTGGCGGTGCTGGGCACGACAATCAGCCCTTATCTTTTCTTCTGGCAGTCGGCGCAGGAGGTGGAAGAACTGGCACGGCGGCATCAAAAGCCGCTGCATACCACGCCGCGCCGGGCCGGCGCCGAATTCCGCCGCATCCGCATCGACACGCTGACAGGGATGGCGATTTCGAATCTCATTGCATGGTTCATCATCGTCTCGACCGCCGCCACGCTGCACGCTCACGGCATCACCAATATCCAGACGAGCGCGCAGGCGGCGCAGGCTCTGGCTCCCATCGCGGGAAAATTCGCCAGCGTGCTCTTTTCCCTTGGAATCATCGGAACCGGGCTTCTGGCCTTGCCGGTGCTGGCCGGATCGTCAGCCTATGCGGTGTGCGAGACGTTCAACTGGAACGAGGGCCTCGATGCCAAGCCGCTGCAGGCGCGGGCCTTCTACGGCATTATAGCGGGCGGCACATTCCTGGGCGGCGCGCTCGCCTTCACGCCGATCGATCCGATGAAGGCACTTTATTGGAGCGCGGTGGTGAATGGCGTGCTGGCCGGTCCCGTCATGGCGGTGATGATGATTGTGGCGTCGAGCGAACGAGTGATGGGAAATCTCACGCTGTCGCGCTCGCTAAGGATCTGGGGCTGGATCGCGACCGCGGTCATGCTGGCCGCCGCCGTCGCGCTGATCGTGACGCTTTAGATATTTCGCGCAAACCGCCGTACACCGGGAATACCCAGTGCTGCTTCGAAATCCGGCGCGTGTTTTTCTTCGGCGAACTTGAAATGGGACTTGGTGTAGTTCCGCTCCGCGCGGTCGTTGCCCATGAAGAAACTGATTTGCGCGCGCTTGAATCCCTTGGAGCGGGCGACGCCCAATTCGACCTGAAGCAGGGCATAGGTGAGGCCGGTGCCGCGAAATTCCGGTATGGTCGCCACGTTCTCGATCGTCCAGGCACCATCCTCGCTGGTGGAAGGCGAGATGATGAATTTGCCGCGCGGCCAGAATTGCGCCTGTTCGGATTTGGGGATGCCCATATTGTCGCCGGCCTCGGCCATCGCCGCATGGGATTCCCGATAAACGCTGTCGTCGCCAAAGCCGCACATCGCGCTGGCTAGCACGCCATCCACCTCCGCCACATGAAATAGCGACCAGTGCCACCACGACACCGCCTTGGCGAGCGTCAGGCAGGTTGCGAATTCGATGCAGAATGCCTCGTCGCGCTGGAGCACGATCTCGAACCAGCCGCGGTCCAGCTGGCTGCGCGCGGCCTCGAAACAGGCCCAGCCGAGGAACGGTGCGTCATTCGGCGTGGCAGGGCGGATGGTGATGGGCATGGGGCAGGTCCGGGGAGTTGGTGTAGTGAATAGCGCATGGCCTTCTTCCGCAACACTGCCGTCAACCTGCTGAACCTGCATTACGGCCTCTTCGCGCTCGTGATGAACGGGGCAGGGGTGTTCATCTGCGTCTATCTTCTCAAGGCCGGCGTGCCGTTGCCCGGCGTGCTGGTGGCGATGGCCGCCATTCTGCTGGCGCGCTTCGTCATCCGTCCCGCCATCGTGCCGCTGGCGGTGCGCTATGGGCTTCAGCGCATGCTGATCGTGGGCACAGTGCTGATGTCCTTGCAGTATCCGATTATCGCGATGGTGCATGGCGTGAATTTCGCGCTCTATCTGATGATCCTCGTCGCGGCGATCGGCGATACGGTCTATTGGTCCTGTTATCACGCCTACATGGCGGCGCTGGGCGATCAGGAGCATCGCGGCCATCAGGTGAGCATGCGCGAAGCCATCGCGGCGATGGCGGGGATTGTGTCGCCGATCCTGACGGGATGGCTGCTGATCACATTCGGGCCTTTCGCTGCGTTCGGTGTGGCGAGCGCAATCAACCTGACGGCGATGGTGCCGCTGTTCTGGACGCCCAATGTCGCGGTGGCCAGGCAGGTTCCCGGCGCGTTCCGTGCCGCGTTGCCGGGCGTGCTGTTCTTCGCGGCGGATGGCTGGATCGGATCGGGCATCGTGTTCGTGTGGCAGATCGCG
>JANWJQ010000026.1 GCA_025451875.1 Rhizomicrobium sp. | reverse complement strand
GTGGGCCTTTCCGTCGACACGAAAGCCTATTTCGTGTTCGCGACGATGGTCATCGCGGTGCCCACGGGCATCAAGGTGTTCTCGTGGGTCGCGACCATGTGGGGCGGCTCGGTCGAGTTCAGGACGCCGATGCTGTGGGCGATTGCTTTCATATTCCTCTTCACCATCGGCGGCGTGACCGGCGTGGTGCTGGCGAATGCGGGTGTCGATGTCGTGCTGCAGGACACCTATTACGTCGTGGCGCATTTCCATTACGTGCTGTCGCTGGGCGCGGTGTTCGCGATCTTCGCGGGCTTCTACTTCTGGTTCCCGAAGTTCACCGGCTACATGTACAACGAGACGCTCGGAAAGATTCACTTCTGGATCACGTTCATCGGCGTGAACCTCGCGTTCTTCCCGATGCACTTCCTGGGCTTGGCGGGCATGCCGCGCCGCATCGCCGATTATCCGGACGCGTTCGCGGGCTGGAACTACGTCTCGTCCATCGGCGCCTTCATCGCGGGATTTGGCGTGCTGGTCTTCCTTGTCATGCTGATCGAGGCTTTCGCCAGAAAGCGCATCGCCGGCAACAATCCGTGGGGCGTGGGCGCAACGACGCTGGAGTGGACCTTGTCCTCGCCGCCGCCGTTCCACACCTTCAACGAACTGCCGCGCATCACCGGCGAGGTTCACTGATCGATGGCGCTGGTTGACGTTTACGCAGGCCCCCAACAGCGCGTCGCCACCGTCGGCGAGTTCTTCGCGCTGCTGAAGCCGCGCGTGATGTCGCTGGTGATCTTTACCGGGCTTGCCGGAATCGTCGTGGCGCCGGGGCATATCCATCTGCTCTCGGCGTTCACGGCTTTGCTCTGCATCGCGGTGGCCGCGGGCGCGTCCGGCGCGCTCAACATGGCCTACGATTCCGACATCGACGCGATCATGGCGCGCACCGCCACGCGGCCCATTCCGATGGGCCACATCTCGCGGGAAGAGGCGCTGACCTTCGGCTGGTGGCTGTCGGTGGCGTCGGTCGCGATCATGGGTTTGTTCTTCAACCTGCTGGCCGCGGGTCTGCTCGCCTTCACGATCTTCTTCTATGTCGTGGTCTATACGCTGTGGCTGAAGCGCGCGACGGCGCAGAACATCGTCATCGGCGGATTGTCCGGCGCGCTGCCGCCGGCCATCGGCTGGGCCGCGGTGACGGGCCATCTGTCGCTCGCGCCGCTGGTGCTGGTCGCGATCACGTTCCTCTGGACGCCGCCGCACTTCTGGGCGCTGGCGCTGTTCCGCTCCGACGATTACGCGCGCGCGGGCGTGCCGATGATGCCGGTGGTTGCGGGCAAAGCCTCCACGCGCCGCCAGATTCTTGCCTACACGCTCCTGCTTCTGCCGGTTGGCCTTGCACCGGCGGCACTTGGTTTTGCCGGTCCGCTCTATCTCGCCGCGACCGGTGCGATGAGCGTCTGGTTCCTGTTCGGCGCCGTGAAGGTTCTTTTCGAACGCGACGAAGCCAAAGAGCCAGCCGCCAAGAAGCTTTTCTTCATATCGATCGCCTATCTCTTCGTGCTCTTCGCCGCGCTGATCGCCGAAAGGCTGGTCGGGCTCGCGCCGTTCGGAGCGTGGTTGTGAGATGGACGACCGCGAAATCGAAGCACACAACGCGCAAGCGCGGCGCAAGCGGAATATTACCGTCGGGCTCGTGCTGGGCGGAATTGTTGTATTGTTTTTCCTGATGACGATCGTCCGCCTCGGCGGGCACGTCTTCGACGGTTGAGAGAGGGTAGTACCGATGGCGCATTCGGCGGACGTGAAGCACGATTATCATCTGGTGAATCCGAGCCCGTGGCCGGTGGTCGGCTCCTTTGCCGCCTTCACGATGCTCGGCGGCGCGGTGCTGTGGATGAACAGCGATTATGCGGGCTTCGGCGGCTTCGCGGGCAAGCCCTGGGTTCTTCTCATCGGCGTGGCGCTCCTGGCGTTGACCTTCATCGGCTGGTGGCGCGACGTGATCCGGGAAAGCGTCGTCGAGCATGACCACACGCCGGTCGTGAAGCTCGGCCTGCGCTACGGCATGGTTCTGTTCATCGCGTCTGAAGTGATGTTCTTCGTCGCGTGGTTCTGGGCCTATTTCAACACCGCGATCTTCCATAACGACGTCGGCGTTTCATCCTGGCCGCCGGCCGGCATTGTCACGCTCGACCCGTGGCATCTGCCGCTGCTCAACACGCTGATCCTGCTGTGCTCGGGCACGACGGTCACCTGGGCGCATCACGCGCTGCAGCACAACGATCGCAAGGGCGCGATCCAGGGCCTGATCCTGACCGTTCTGCTCGGCATGTCGTTCACCGCCTGCCAGGCTTACGAATACATCCACGCGCCGTTCACCTTCGGCTTCAACGGCCTTGCGAAAGTGCCGTTCACCGATGCGGCGCACATGTCGCTCACCGCGGGCGTCGGTAATTTCGACGCGATCTACGGCTCGACCTTCTTCATGGCCACGGGCTTCCACGGTTTCCACGTCATCGTGGGAACGATCTTCCTGGCGGTCTGCCTCGGACGCGCCATCGCCGGCCAGTTCACGCCGACGCGCCACTTCGGCTTCGAAGCGGCCGCCTGGTACTGGCATTTCGTCGACGTGGTGTGGCTGTTCCTCTTCTCCTGCATCTACGTTTGGGGTGTCGGGCCGGTCGTCGCTTGACGGCCGCCGCCGAACCAACTGCCTTAAAGGCTTCGATAAAGGGCCTCTGTCCGCGATGCGGGCAGGGGTCTTTGTTCGATGGCTATCTCGATATCGCCAAGCGTTGCTCCCATTGCGGCCTCGACTATTCGGTGTTCGATGTCGGCGACGGCGCGACGGTGTTCGTCATCCTCATCGCGGGCTTCCTGATCTGCGGCGGCGCGCTGGTGGTTGAGGTGAAATACTCGCCGCCCTACTGGGTCCATGCGCTGATCTGGCTACCGCTGATCGCCATTGTCGTTCTTGGCGGATTGCGCCTCGTGAAATCGACGCTGATGGTGCTGCAATACAAACACCGCGCGGGCGAGGGGCGGCTGGAGTGATGAGGGCGCTCTCGAATGTTTCCTCCCCCGTTTACGGGGGAGGTGCCCTGCGAAGCAGGGTGGAGGGGGCCGTTATTCGCAGAAGCCACAGCCCATCTATGCACACGTCCCCCCTCCGGCTCGTTTCGCCCACCTCTCCCCCCGTAAACGGGGAAGGAAAGCTGTTGGCGCGGGATTGAACGATGCGCCCTTACTTCAAACCGCTGCTCGTCCCAACACTCTGGCTCATCCCGCTCCTCGCGATTCTGATCGGCCTAGGCACATGGCAGATCCAGCGCCTGCACTGGAAGCTGGATCTACTGGCGAAGATCCACACGGGACTGACATCGGCGCCCGTACCTCTGCGCGATGTGCTTTCCGTTTATCACGCGGACCACATCACCGCTGCCGATTATCGTCGCGTGACGGTGCGCGGGTTGTTCGAGAACGGCGAAGAAGTTTTCTTTTTCACCACAGGGCCCGATGGCGATCCGGTTTATCACGTCGTGACGCCGTTCCTGATGGAAGACGGCCACACGCTGCTGATCGACCGCGGCTATATCCCGATGGAGATGCTGAATTCCCCTGCGTGGAAGGCGGGCGATCTTAACGGCCAGCGCACCGTCGTCGGCATCATTCGCAAGCCCGGCGCCCCCGGCTGGTTCACGCCTCCGATCGACAAGGCCAAGCGCATCGTACACACGCGCGACCCCGAGACGCTGGCGAAGACATTTGGCTTCAAAAACATCTATCCGATGTTTCTGGAAGCCGACGCCACGCCCAATCCCGGCGGCTGGCCTGTCGGCGGGGTGACGGTGGTCGATCTGCCCAACAATCACCTGCAATATGCGATCACCTGGTTCGGACTCGCATTGGGCTTGCTGGCTGTCTATCTGAGCTATCACGCCTCCAAAGGGCGCCTCGGGCTGCAGTAGGAAGATCGAGACGGCTTTCAAGACCGGAAAGCCCATTAAAAAACTTGTTTTCCTATTTTTTTGCTCTATAGTCCTACGTTATGACCCGCGATTTTCCCCATTTTTCAATGCCTTGCCGCTCTTTGGCGGACGCTTCGGCTGTTCTGCCCGAAAGCGAGCGGGGGGAGGGGGGAGGGGGTGTGCGGAATCTTGAAAACGACTGCTCCTTCGGTCCTCACGCCACAACATCTTGCGTTGGTGCAAAACGGAATCGAAAAAATCGACATTCAATTCGACGGGGGGCCGTCCGCCTCGCGAAAAAAGTCCAAAAACGCGAATTCAATTGTCCAGGTTTTGTGCGGGTTTCGAACGCGGCCTCAATTTTCGAAGGCCCGCGATGCGCTACATAAGCACCCGCGGCCAGACCGCGCCGCAGAGCTTCGCCGACATCCTGCTCGCCGGCCTCGCGCCCGATGGCGGGCTGTTCCTGCCCGAAAGCTGGCCGCAGATTCCGGCCGAAGAAATTTTCGGCTTCGCGGGAAAACGCTACGCCGGCGTCGCCTTCGCGATCCTGAAGCGCTTCACCGGCGACAGCTTCACCGACGCCGAGTTGCGCGAAGACATCGAAGCCGCCTATTCGGATTTCGACGCGCCGGACATCGCGCCGCTGGTCGAGATCGGCAAAGGCAAATATCTGCTGGAGCTGTTCCACGGCCCCACGCTCGCGTTCAAAGACATCGCGATGCAGGTGCTGGGCCGCCTCTTCGCCCGCGCGCTGGCAAAGGAGGGCGGCAAGGCAACGGTCGTTGCCGCCACCAGCGGCGACACCGGCTCCGCCGCCATTGCCGCGCTCGGCGGTTTGCCGAACATCGACGTCTTCGTGATGCACCCCAAGGGCCGCGTCAGCGAAGTCCAGCGCCGCCAGATGACGACGGCGCCGTTCGACAATGTCCATAACATCGCGCTGGAAGGCAGTTTCGACGACGCGCAGACCGTTGTGAAACAACTCTTCGCCGACAAGGCGTTCGCAAATCGCGCGCATCTGACGGCGGTGAATTCCATCAACTTCGCCCGCATCGCCGCGCAGGCCGTCTATTACTTCACGGCTGCGGTGAAGCTGGAAAAGCCTGCCACCTTCGTCGTACCCACCGGAAACTTCGGCGACGTGTTCGCCGGTGAAGCCGCGATGCGGATGGGATTGCCGGCCCACAAGCTCGTCGTCGCGACCAACGCCAACGACATCGTGGCGCGCGCGCTGAATGAGGGTGTCTATGAATCCGACACCGTGCTTCCGACCTTGAGTCCCTCCATGGACATTCAGGTTTCCAGCAATTTCGAGCGTGCCTTGTTTGAAGCCTCCGGTCGCGATGCGGATTGGGTGCGCGGTGCGATGGATACCTTCGCGGCGAAGCGGTCGATCACGCTGCCCGGCGAACTGCGTCTTAAGCTGCGCGCGCGCTATGACGCGGGCCGCGCGGACGACGCGGAGACGCTCGATCTCATGGCCCGCACATTCCGCGCGACGGGCCGCACTGTCGATCCGCACACGGCCGTTGCCCTGCGTGTGGCGGAAAAACTCGATGCCAGGCTGGAAGACCCGATCGTCATTCTTTCCACCGCCCATCCGGCGAAATTCCCGGACGCCGTGGCCCAGGCGACCGGCCAAAAAGTTCCCTTGCCCCGGCGGCTCGCCGCCCTCTATGACGGGGTGGAGCGGGTGACGGTCCTGCCCCATGATCTGGCAGCCGTCAGGGTTTTCATCGAAGAAAGATTGCGTCCCGCATGAATGTGGAAATCACCAAGCTTGCCAATGGGTTGACGGTCGTTACCGATCCGATGCCGGGCCTCGAAAGCGCCTTCGCCGGGATCTGGGTCAACGCAGGCGGCCGCAACGAGACGCGCCCCGTGATGGGCGTCTCCCACATGCTGGAGCACATGGCCTTCAAAGGCACCGAGAAACGCTCCGCCCGCGCCATCGCCGAAGAGATCGAGGCCGTTGGCGGCTATCTCAACGCCTACACCAGCCGCGAACAGACGGCCTTTCATGCCCGCGTGCTGAAAGCCGATGTGGCACTGGGCGTCGATCTCCTGTCGGACATCCTCACCCATCCGACCTTCGAGCAGGGTGAGCTGGAGCGTGAGCGCCAGGTTGTACTGCAGGAGCTTGGCCAGTCGCGCGACACGCCGGACGACATCATCTTCGATCACCTGCAATCCGCCGTGTATCCGGATCAGCCGATGGGTTGGCCGATCCTCGGTGAGGAAGACACGGTCAGCAATTTCACGCGCGAACAGTTGCGCGATTATATGGGCGCAAACTATCGCGCCGGTTCGATGCTGCTCATCGCCAGCGGCGCGGTGAACCACGCCGAGCTTGTCGCGATGGCTGAGGAGAAGTTTGCGTCTTTGCCGTCTGGTACGGCGGCCGAACCGCGTAACGCGACCTATGGCGGCAGCAATGTGCGCGTTACCGAAGATTTGGAGCAGGCGCATCTCACTTACGGTTTTCCCGGCGTGTCGAGCAGCGATCCGGACTTCTATGTCGCGCAGGCCTACGTCACCGCGCTGGGTGGCGGAATGTCGTCGCGCCTCTTCCAGGAGGTGCGCGAGAAGCGCGGTCTCTGCTACTCCGTCTATGCCTTTTCGCAGTCGGCTGCCGACAGCGGCATGGTCGGCATCTATGCCGGCACCGGCGAGAAGGAAGCGGAAGACATCTCCGCCGTTATCGCCGGTGAAATGGCCGCGCTTGCTGCGAACGCGACAGATGCGGAGGTTGCGCGCGCCAAGGCGCAGATGAAATCCGGCCTGCTTATGGGTTTGGAAAAGCCCGCAACGCGCGCCGAACAGATCGCCTCGCATCTTTTCACCTTCGGGCGTGTTCTTCCCGTCGCAGAATTGACGGCCAAGCTCGACGCGATCGACGCCGCCGCCGTGCGCCGCTTCGGATCGCGCGTGATGGAAACGAAGGCGCCCGCGACGGCGGCCATCGGCCCCATCGGCAAGTTCGAAAGCCACGATCGTTTCGCGCGACGCTTCGGCGCGGTCAGCTTGCGTGCCGCAGAATGAACGAAGGCCCCATGGCGTTCATGCGGGGCCTCACATTTCCGGGAGGCCAGCAGCCCGTCATCAAGGGCGATGGCGTTTATCTGCGTTATCCGCGCATGGCCGATTACCTGTCCTGGTCGAAGCTGCGCGGCGAGAGCCGGGCCTTCCTCGCGCCATGGGAGCCCATGTGGGCGCGCGATGAACTCTCCAA
Organism: Rhizomicrobium sp.; assembly: GCA_025451875.1. GTDB lineage: Bacteria > Pseudomonadota > Alphaproteobacteria > Micropepsales > Micropepsaceae > Rhizomicrobium. The sequence goes on along the minus strand of JANWJQ010000026.1, from coordinate 9,810 downwards.
AGGCGCATTCCGTCGCCGCCTGAAGCGCTACCAGAAAGAATCGCGGCTCGACACCGCCTATGCCTTCTTCGTATTCCGCAGCGAGGACGATGCATTGTTGGGTGGCTGCACGCTCTCCAACGTCCGTCGCGGCGTCACCCAATGCTGCGCGCTCGGTTACTGGGTCGGCGAGCGTTTCGCACGTCAGGGTTATATGTTCTCCGCGGTGCGCGCGCTTATTCCGTTCATCTTCGCGACGCTGGGCATGCATCGCATCGAAGCCGCCTGTCTGCCGTCTAACGAACCCTCGCAGAACCTGCTGCAGAAGGCGGGTTTCCGGCGCGAAGGCGTCGCCAAGGGATATCTGCATATCAACGGCGAGTGGCAGGATCACGTCCTGTTCGCTTTGCTTGAAGATGAAGCGCGGTTAGCCTGATTGTCGCTTCATCCAGAGTCGAATCGGAACGCGGTTTGCTGAAAAGAACAGCCTTCGTCTTCGCCTGCATCGCCGCGTTATGGGCCGGTATTGCCGTCGCCGCCGCGCAGCCCGCGAAAGGCAATGTGAATTTCGCCGACAAGCGCATGATGATGGAATTGCAGTCATCGCTGCGTCCTTACAATGTACGCGCCGGCAAAGAGCCGGACGGTTCGGCGTGGTACATGATGACCGCGGTCAATCAGGCGGATCGCGCCGCCGCCCGCATTTTGCTCGCGGGACAGCCGCCCGACGCCGGTCTCAGGTTCTTCCCGCGCCGCGGCAAGCCCATGCTGCTGCAGGTCGCCAGTTCCGATGCCGGTGTCACCGTGGAACCTGCACGTGCCTTTGGCCGTCATGCGTTTCTCGTCACCATACCGCCGGCGACATCGGCGACACTTGCCGTCCGTGTGATCAATGCCGACGTGCAGCCGTCGGTCGTCGCGTGGACCGTTCCAGCGCTTGTGCTCCACAACAAGCAGTTGGCGATTTTTCTGGCCGCCGTTGCCGGACTGATCGCAGCGTCCATCGCCATCACAATCGGTGTTGCCGTGATGACGGCACATCTGGCGTCGCGCTGGGCTGCGATCACGCTCGTCGCTGTCTTCTCCTTGGAGCTTGCCAGCAGCGGGGTGTTCGATGCGGGATGGATGACCATTGTGGGTGGACCTTATGGATTTTCCGCGATGGTCTCAGGATTGGCGCTTGCTGCCGGAATTAAGCTTGCCGACCTCGTTGCGCCCATTTCAGACCTATGGCCCAAAGCGACGCGAACGCTGACCTGGACGTTGCGCGGTTTGCTCGCGCTGAGCGCGGCATCGTTTCTGGGCGTTCCGGGCGCGGCGGTTGCGATTCAAGTGCTTGTCGTTGCCGGTAGCGCGATGATTGCCGGTTACCTGGTTCATCGCGGGATGATGGGCGCGCAAGCCGCGCGCGTTGTGGCGCCCAGCGCCGCCGTATTTTCGTTGGTGACTCTCGCGGCCGCGGTGGTCGCGCTCGGCGGCTTTGTCGATAATCCCGCCGCGCCCGCGATCATCGGCGGGTTCGCCGCGGCCGGTGCCGTGCTTCTGGCGCTGGCGATCTCGGCGGGCGAGGGCATTTCGATTCTTTCCGGCGTTCGCCCGTCTCAGCTTCTTGCATCCCCGCCGATGACCGAGCCTGTCTCGGTAGCTCCTGCAGCCAAGAAGAACGCTTCGCCCGCGGGCAATAGTGCGGCGCTGCAAGCCATTGGCGCATCTCATCAGGGTGTGTTCGACCTCGATTTCGCCAAAGATGTTGTGAAGCTTTCGCCTGAAGCTGCGGTGCTCATCGGATTCGCACAGGGCGCACAGACGATGGCGCATGAAGCATGGATTGCGCGGGTGCATACCGACGACCGGGACGTTTATCGCCAGGCGCTGAGCGACTATCGCAGCCATGTCGGCCTCGCGTTCCGCATCGAATTCCGCGTGCGCAGCGAAAGCGGCCGTTATCCCTGGTTCGAGTTGCGGGCAACCATGATGGGTGAGCGCGATCCCGCCAATCGCTGCCTCGGTCTCATGGCCGATGTGACGACGCGCAAGGAATCCGAAGCCGCTGTCATAGACCGTGCATTGCGCGATCCGCTGACGGGATTGGGCAATCGCGTGGCGCTGATGGAAGATCTGGAACAACTCGGCGAGGGCATGCGCAACGCCGCCTTCGTGCTTCTGGATATCGACCGCTTCAAATCCATTCACGCCAGCCTTGGCGACAAGGGCGGCGACGAGATTCTCGTGGCGGTAGCCGACCGTCTTGCAAAGAATCTCGGAACACGGGCGAAAATCTTTCGTGTCGGCGGTGACGCGTTCGCGGTTCTCGCGCCCGGCGGCGCTGCGAACACGGCGGCGCTCGGTATGGAGCTGGTCGATCTCTGCGGGCGCGCATTCCCGCACAGGGATCGCGATGTCTTTGCTGTCGCAAGTGCGGGCGCTGTGCCTGGGCATGATGCGGAAGATCCTTTTGAGCTTCTCAAGAACGCGGAGCTCGCGCTGCTGCAGGCCAAGCGGCAGGGCGGAGCATGCTCGCGGCTTTACTCGCGCGATCTGGAGGCCTTCGCGCCGGGCGACGCCGTTGCGCTGGAGGCCGATCTTCGCAGCGCGCTGAAGCTCGAGCAGTTCGATGTTTACTACCAGCCGATCGTCCATCTTCCGGAAGAGAGTGTCGTCGGCTTCGAGGCGTTGTTGCGCTGGCGCCATCCCGAAAAGGGACTTCTTCTACCGGAAGAATTCATCGGTCATGCCGAGGAGACGGGCTTCATCGTCCCGCTGGGGCGCTTTGCGCTGGAACGCGCGGTGCGAGACCTCACCGAATGGCAGCGCTATTTTCCTCTCGACCCGGCGCTCAGTGTGAGCGTGAATGTTTCGCGCCGCCAGTTCCGCGACACCGACTTTGTGTCCTCCGTGCAATCGACGTTGGAGCAGGGCGAACTTGCGCCGGGAACGCTCAGACTTGAGATCACCGAAAGTGCGATCGCGGCGGGCGACGACGCAAAATCGGTGATAACGAGATTGAAGAACCTTGATGTGGGTCTTGTCATTGACGACTTCGGGACCGGGCTTTCGACGCTCGGCCAACTCAAAGACATCCCCTTTGACGCACTCAAAATCGACAAGAGCTTTTTGACGGCGCCCGAAGGCGGAGCGAAAGATGGCTCGATTATCCTCAACTCCATGGTCGCACTGGCAAAAGAGCTAGGGCGCGATGTCGTTGTTGAAGGCGTGGAGACGGACGAAGACGTTGCAAAAGTCGGCGCCACCGGCTGCGAGTTCGCGCAGGGTTTCTATTACAGCGTTCCTCTCTCGGCTTCCGATGCGCTGAATTTCATCGCGCATCATTACGGCATGTCGAATCATACCGAGGGCCGGGAAGATCGATCAGGCACTCCCGGCGTTGGTGGACAATAGTGAAAGATCGATGCCCAGCTTGCGTATCGCGGCACTCCATTTTTCGTCCGCGCCCATTTCGAAGACGATGTTGGAATCCGCATCGCAGTGAATCCAGCCATTCATCCGGATTTCGTCTTCGATCTGGCCGGGGCCCCAGCCTGCGTAGCCCAGTGTGAATATGGATTGCTGCGGGCCATGCCCCTCGGCCATGGCGCGCAGAATGTCGAGCGTTCCAGTGAGGGAGATTTCCGTCGTCACCGGCATGGTTCCCTCCACCGATGTGTATTCGCCGCTGTGAAGAACGAAACCGCGTTCCGTGCCGACCGGTCCACCGAAAAGGACGGGAGAGTCCGGGGCATTGTCGGTCACTGAAATGTGCAGGTTTTTGACGAGATCGTGAAACGTCAGTCCTTCGATGGGCTTGTTGACGATCAGGCCCATCGCGCCCTCCACGGAATGGGCGCACATGAATATGACGCTTTTCTCGAATCGCGGATCGGACATGCCCGGAAGCGCGATCAGCAGCTTTCCTTCGAGAAAACTCGTGCCCTCTATGGAACGATTGTCCTTTGCCATGACGTGGAAAATACCATGAGCCGAAGCCATCGCCATGCCCTTTCCGGCGCCTTCCGCCTGCGCTAAAAGCGGCACCAGTTTCAATCAAAAGGAGAAGTTCGATGACCATCAAGGTGGGTGACAAGGTTCCTTCGGCGACGCTGATGGAAATGAAGGACGGCAAGCCTACTCCGGTGACAACCGACGAACTGTTCAACGGCAAGAAGGTCGCCTTCTTCGCGCTTCCCGGCGCGTTCACGCCGACCTGTTCGGCCAAGCACGTCCCGGGCTTCGTTCAGAACGCCGACCAGATCAAGGCCAAGGGCGTGGACACCATCGCCTGCATGTCCGTCAACGACGCCTTCGTGATGGGCGCCTGGGCGAAAGACCAGAAGACCGACGGCAAGGTCGAAATGCTCGGCGACGGCAATGGCGACTTCACCCGCGCGCTCGGCCTGGAAATGGACGGCACCAAATTCGGCATGGGCAAGCGCAGCCAGCGCTTCTCCATGATCGTGGACAACGGCGTCGTGAAGGCGCTGAACGTCGAAGAGCCGGGGGCTTTTAATGTCTCCAGCGCCGACTACATGCTGAAGCAGCTCTAACGCACGGTTTCAATGGCCGCGCGGGCGAGTTCGTCCGCGCGGCTGTTCTCGACATGATCGGAATGGCCTTTGACCCAGCGCCACGTCACCTGATGTGGCGCTGCTGCTTCATCCAGCATCAGCCACAGATCGTTGTTCTTCACCGGCTTCTTGTCGGATGTTCTCCAGCCATTGGCTTTCCAGCGCTTCATCCATTGCGTTGCGCCATCCATCACATAGCGCGAGTCCGTATGAACGATGACGATGGATGGCTTGGCCAGCGATTTTAGTGCACGGATGACGGCCATGAGTTCCATGCGGTTGTTGGTCGTCGCCGTCTCGCCGCCGGAAATTTCCTTTTCATGTTTGCCAGAGCGCAAGATCGCCCCCCAGCCGCCGGGGCCGGGGTTTCCGGAGCATGCGCCGTCGGTGAAAATGTCTATATGCGGAGAAGTCAAAGCCCGTACTCCGACGCGTTGCGCACGTTCCGATGGAAGCGCAAACGCTTGACGTAGTCGCGCGGATCTTTCGGGCGAACCAATGCGGCGGGGTCCGGGTTCAGCCAATCGAACAGACGCGTCAGCAGGAAACGTAGCGCCGCGCCACGCGCGAGGATCGGCAATGCCTCCGCCTCTTGCAAAGTCGGTTCGCGGTACTGGCGGTATGCCGACAACAGGCTCTTGCCCTTGGTGATGTTGTAAGCGCCATCAGGCTCGAAACACCACGCGTTGAGCATGATGGCGATGTCATAGGCAAAAGCGTCGTTGCAAGCGAAATAGAAATCGATCAGCCCGGAAACCTTTCCATCGGTGAACAGCACATTGTCCGGAAAAAGATCGGCGTGAATGATGCCGGACGGCAATGCCGTGGGCCACGCATCCATTTCAGCCAGCGTCGTTTCGATCAAAGATGCAAGACCTGCCTGCACCGTGTCCGCATCGGCGCGCGTATCGCCAGCGAGTTTTTTCCAGCCGGTAACGCTGAGGGAATTCCTTCGCGCCGGTTTGAAATCGGCTCCCGCTGCGTGCAGCTTTGCCAGTGCTTCGCCTGCCTGCGCACAATGCATGACATCCGGCTTTCGCAGCGACACGCCATCGAGGAATGTGAGCAAGGCTGCCGGCCTGCCATTCAGGACAATTGAATTCTTTCCGGCGCGATTGCGGACTGGTTGCGGGCAATCGATGCCGCGCGTGGCCAGATGCTCCATGAGCCCGAGAAAGAAGGGAAGGTCATCCGCGCTGACACGCTTTTCGTACAACGTGAGGATGTATCCGCCGCGATCGGTCTGCAGGTGGAAGTTGGAATTCTCCACACCTTCGGCGATGCCTTTGAAGCTGCGCGGGCTTCCGATGTCGTATTCGGTCAGCAGCTTTTCCAGGTCTTCGAACGAGACGTCGGTATAGACAGCCATGCGCCGCTCACATCAACGCGCGGGGCACGTTGAATTCGACGTTTTCCCGCGTAACGGCCACTTCCTCGAGCACGACATCGTAGCGTTCGCGAAATCCGGCGATCACTTCATCCATCAACACTTCCGGCGCGGATGCGCCCGCCGACAGACCCACCGTCTCTCCCGCGCGAACCATAGACCAGTCGATATCGGTCGCGCGCTGGATGAGCGCGGCCTCGCGCGCACCGGCCCTTTTTGCGACTTCTACCAATCGCATCGAGTTCGACGAGTTGGGAGCACCGATAACGAAAACGACATCGGCGCGGGGCGCGATGGCCTTCACCGCGTCCTGCCGGTTCGTCGTCGCATAACAGATGTCTTCCTTGTGCGGTCCCGCAATCTGCGGAAAACGGCGGCGGAGCACGGAAACGATTTCGGCTGTGTCATCCACCGAAAGTGTCGTCTGCGTAATGTAGGCGAGCTGGCCGGGATCGGCAGGCACAAACCGCTCCGCGTCCGCGACGGTTTCCAAAAGCGAGATCGCGCCTTCCGGCAACTGGCCGATCGTGCCTTCCACTTCGGGATGCCCTGCATGGCCGATCAGCACGATCTGGTGGCCCGCATTGAAGTGCCGACCGGCTTCTACATGAACTTTGGAGACAAGCGGGCAGGTGGCGTCGAGATAGAACAGTTCGCGCCGTTCCGCTTCAGCAGGCACCGATTTGGGCACGCCATGCGCGGAAAAGATCACGCGCGCACCGGCCGGAGCCTGATCCAGTTCGTCGATGAACACGGCCCCCATGCGCTCAAGCCGCTCTACGACGAACCGGTTGTGGACGATCTCATGGCGGACATAGACCGGCGGCCCGAACTTCTGCAGGGCCAGTTCTACGATGCGGATGGCGCGATCCACACCGGCGCAAAAGCCCCGGGGCGCCGCGAGCAGAAGGGTCAGCCGAGGCCTGCCCTCCGCCTGCCGATTTTGCGCCGCACTTCCCATGAATCGCCTGCTTCGATACAGTCCCGCGCCGCCGTGGCGCCGGTTGAAAAAGGGGCGCGGACGGGCGAAAAGTCAAGCACCGAAAGCCGGTTACAGCGGCCCAGCACTGACAGGACATGATGAAGAATACTCCTTTCCGTTTTGCCGCCATCGCGCTGATGGCGCTGCTGGTTTCGTCTTGCCAGAGCAGCAAGAAGCTTCAGTTCTGCCCCGGCTGGACCAGCGTGCTCGATGCGGTGGTCGTGACCCAGTTCAAGCCGGGAGCAGCGCCCGATCCGGCGAACGCGATCTATTCGGCCAAAATAACCAACGTCGATGGCGACTGCTCGTTCGACAAGGCAGGCAAGAAGGCCGACACCAGCGTCGACATTACCTTCGTCGCCACGCGGCCTGTCGCGGGCGATGCGGTTACCTACACCGCGCCTTATTTTGTGGCGTTGACGCAAGCCACGCGCATTGTCACGCGCAGCGCCCGCTCCGTGACGTTCTCTTTTGCGGCGGGTGAAAAGACCGCGACCGCCCAGGAACATATCGGCTCGATCGACCTGGTGACGGACGGCGACAGCAAACCTTACGACTATCAGATCCTTGTCGGCTTCCAGCTCACCAAGGAGCAGCTGGAATACAACAAGACGACCGGAATCTTTCAGCAATGATCTCGCTGAGTGCCGAGCTGACAGCGATCGCGGGCGCCGCGTTCGCGGCCGAAGGGCTTTCGTCTGAGCTTGGTTCGGTTCAAGTTTCCGATCGTCCCGATCTTGCGCAGTTCCAGTGCAACGGCGCGCTGCCAGCAGCGAAGGCGGCAAAACAAAATCCGCGCGCAATCGCAGAGAAAATCGCCGCGCGACTGAAGGCCAATCCGATCTTCTCCAAGGTGGAGATCGCTGGACCGGGCTTTATCAATCTCGATGTGACGGATGCGGCGCTTGCCGTCCGTCTTGGTGCAATGGCGAAAGATGGACGGCTCGGCGCACCGGAAACGGGCAAAGGCAAATCCGTCGTCATCGATTTTGGCGGCGCGAACGTCGCCAAGCCGATGCATGTGGGTCATCTGCGGTCATCGGTGATCGGGGACTCTTTGCAGCGCCTCTTCCGTGCGAATGGATGGCAGGTCACCAGCGATGTGCATCTGGGCGACTGGGGCCTGCAAATGGGGCAGCTCATCTCCGAGATCGAGCATCGCGGCATCGCGCCCATCTATTTCGACGCGAATTTCAAAGGGCCCTATCCCGCGCAATCGCCGGTGACGATGGACGATCTGGAAGAGATCTATCCGGCTGCATCCGCTGCCTGCAAAGCCGATCCAGCCCGGCTGGACGAGGCGCGCAAGGCGACGGCGGAGTTGCAGAACGGACGTCCGGGTTATCGCGCGTTGTGGGAACATTTCTTTGCCGTCTCGCGTGTCGGCCTCGAACGCGAATGGGGAAGCCTTGGAATTCATTTCGATCTGTGGAAGGGCGAGGCGAGCGTCGAGCCACTTATCGCGCCGATGATCGCGGACTTGAAGGCGCGCCATATCGCTGTCGAAAGCGAAGGCGCGCTAGTCATTCCGGTCGAACGCAATACCGACAAGAAGGAAATGCCGCCGCTCATTCTCGTGAAATCGGATGGCGCGGTGCTCTATGGCACCACCGATCTCGCGACGATCATCGATCGCGTGAAAGAGCAGAACCCCGATCTGGTCCTCTATATCGTCGATCAGCGGCAGCATCTTCACTTTGAGCAGGTTTATCGCGCGGCAGAAAAGGCCGGGCTGAACGGCAAAGCCAAACTCGAGCATGATGGCTTCGGCACCATGAACGGGCCGGACGGCAAACCGTTCAAGACGCGCGCCGGCGGCGTGATGAAGCTTTTCGATCTCATCACCATGGTGACCGAAGAGGCCGAGAAGCGCCTTGCCGAAGCAGGCATCGGCGCGGACTATCCGCCGGAAGAACGCGCCGCCACCGCGAAGATGGTGGGCGTCGCGACTTTGAAGTTCGCCGACCTTTCCAATTTCCGGTTGACCGATTACGTCTTCGATCTCGCCCGCTTCTCCAAGTTCGAGGGCAAGACCGGGCCTTATCTGCAATATGCGGCAGTGCGGATGCAGTCGATCCTGCGCAAGGCCGATCCGAAGGACCTCAATCCAGCCGAGCGCGCCATCCTGCGTACGCCGGAAGATCGCGCGTTGATCCTGCTGTTGCTTGCGCTGCCCGACGCGATGGTTGCCGCGGAGGAAAAGCGCGCGCCGAATATCCTGTGCGACTATGCGTTCAATCTGGCGCAGGCGTTCAGCCGGTTCTATTCCACGCACCACATCCTGTCCGAACAGGATGCGGCATTGCGTGCGAGCTGGCTGGGGCTCTGCGGGCTGACGCTGGCGACCATGACGAAGGTTCTGGACCTTCTGGGCATCGAGATCCCGCCCAGGATGTGAGCGAATCGGCCCAAACGGCTGCTTTTCTTTGACTCCCCCGACCCCTTCTTTATGATGCATTGCAACGGGCGATCCCGCCGTGAGGCGCGCCGTCCCGGCCATACATTCGATCCCTCGCGGGAGACGTCCTCCGAAGCTTTGGCGAAGGAGGAGGCCGAAGGAGCAACCACCCGGGAAACTCTCAGGCAAAAGGACCGCGAAGGAGATGACATTCTGGAAAGCGGCGCGCTTTTCTTTTGCGCGCCCACCGACGGGGTAACCCGTTCATCTTCAAGAGATGAACCGGGGAAATCTCTCAGGTCCCATGACAGACGGGTTCACGCTTTGGGGCGTGGATTCTCGAATCTGACGGGACCGACATGGATATGCCACTGCGCCGCACGCCACTTTACGCCCTCCATCTGGAGCTGGGCGGCAAGATGGTGCCGTTTGCCGGTTATGAAATGCCGGTGCAGTACCCGGCGGGCATCCTGAAAGAACATCTGCATACAAGGGGCGGAGC
>JANWJQ010000025.1 GCA_025451875.1 Rhizomicrobium sp. | reverse complement strand
TCGCGCTTCTATACCATCGGGAATCGCGGGAAGGGATACACGCAATGCGCGGCTATTTCGCGGCAGGGGTGGACGGAATTTCCAAGGCGATGAACCTTGGCAATCTCATGCGCATTTCCCATGCGTTCGGAGCAAGTTTCTTCTTCAGCATCGACTCCCAGGTGAAGATGGCGGACATCAAGCTGGCCGACACCAGCGCATCGGCCGGTCATCTGCCATTCTACAAATTCGACACTGCCGCCGATCTCAGGCTGCCACAGGGTTGCCGGCTCGTCGGCGTGGAGATCACCGAAGACGCCATCGAACTTCCCCGCTTCAAGCATCCCACGCGGGCCGCCTATGTGTTCGGCGCAGAGCGCTATTCGCTGTCGCCGGCCACGCTCGCGCGTTGCGAATTCGTGGTGAAGATCCCGATGAAATTCTCCATCAATGTCGGCATGGCGGGCGCCATCGTCATGTATGACAGGCTGATCAGCCTCGGCGGCTATCCCGCGCGGCCCATTCGCCCCGGCGGCGGGGCGGAAGAAATACCCCCACAGCACACATGGGGAGCGCCGATTGTGAAGGACCGGCGCCGCTAATTTGTCCCGGCGGCTTTGAAAGGGGGCATCGCTCCCTTATGTATAGCGCCCGCTATCGAACCCTCCGATTCATGACCACACCCGCGATCAATATCGAACATCTGCGCAAGGCTTACCGCACCGGCACCGTCGCCGTGCAGGATTTGTCCATGCAGGTGCAGCCCGGCGACTTCTTCGGTTTTCTCGGCCCGAACGGCGCGGGCAAATCCACCACGATCCATTGCATCACCGGCATCGCCACGGTGACGAGCGGCAAGATCGAAATTTTCGGCATCGACGCGGTGAAGGATTACCGAGAGGCGCGCCGCCTGATCGGTCTTTCCCCGCAGGAATTCAACGTCGACACCTTCGCCACCGTCACCCAGATCATCGACTGGATGGGCGGCTATTTTGGCATGAACGCGGCGCAGCGCAAATCGCGCGTGGACATGTTGATCCAGCGTTTCGATCTCACCACGCATGCCAAGAAATCGTTCCGCGAACTTTCCGGCGGATTGAAGCGCCGCGTGATCCTTGCGCGCGCACTGGTGCACGACCCCAAGCTGCTCATCCTCGATGAGCCGACCGCCGGTGTGGATGTGGAGTTGCGCCTCGATCTGTGGCGCTACCTCCAGGAACTGAACGCCGAAGGCAAAACCATTTTGCTGACCTCGCATTATCTCGAAGAGATCGAGCGGTTGTGCAAAACCATCGCCGTGATCGCGGGCGGCAAGATCGTGCGCCAGGGGCCGAAGGAAGAATTCTTCACCATGCCGGGCGGATTGGAGAAAACCTATCTCGAAGCCACCGGCCACAAGGCCGACCACGTTGCGGCAGGTGCGGCATGAGCGATGTAACCGTAGCCGGTAGCCGCCGGATGGGCATCAACTGGATCGGGCTCGGCACCATTATCCGCCGTGAATGGTCGCGCGTGTGGCGCGTGCCGATCCAGGCGTTCCTGGCGCCGTGGATTTCGGCGCTGATGTTCATCTTCATCTTCGGTTATGTGGTCGGCGGCAACATCCGCCTTATCGCGGGGCACCGCTATGTGGAGTTCGTGCTGCCGGGCGTGTTGATGCTGAACGTCGTCAACGCCGCGTTCCTGCAATCCACCTCGCAGATCTATTTTCAGCGCTTCCTGCGCTATATCGAGGAAACGCTGGTCGCGCCGCTCTCCTATGTGGAGATGATCATCGGTTCGCTGACCATGACCATCGTGCGCTCGGTGGTGACGGCGCTGGGCATCCTCTTGATCGGCTACGCCTTCGGCGCCACGCAAATGTACAACATCTTCGAATTCCTGTTCTGGATCGTCAGCGTGTCGATCATCTTCGGACTGCTCGGCATCATCATCGCGCTGTGGGCCAACAATTTCGAACAGCTCACCATGCTCAACGTGTTCTTCATCGCGCCGCTCTCCTTTGTCGGCGGGGTGTTCAACACCGTTTCGATGCTGCCGCCGTTCATGCGCTGGATCGCCTATGCCAACCCGTTCTTCTACTTCATCAACGGGCTGCGCCATTCCATGATCGGCTTCAACGAGGCTCCCGAAGGCCTGGGCGTGGCCGTGACCTTCGGCCTGATCGCCGTGCTGGGCGTCGCGACATGGCGGCTGTTCTCCATCGGCTACGGCCTGAGAGAGTAGCGTGGACGACACGCCGTTTCTTGACCGGCGCAAGGCGCGCGCGTCCGATGCGGTGTTCATCTATCCCTGGTTTTCGAGCCATCTCGACGCCGTGATGTGGGCCGGTCCGAAGATCCCCGATCCACTCACGGTCGAATGGCTGTCGTCCGAATTCCGATCCGCGGTGCATTGGGTCTGGGTGGATGATGACGACACGCCGCAGGCCATGTTCAAGCTGATCGACAAAGGGCGCGGCCGCGCGCATCTCACGCGCTTTGCCATCGCGCCGGCGATGCGCGGCAAGGGTTTGGCGCGCGGCATGATGCAGGAGATCGCCGACGAAGCCTACGAAGCGGGCGCCGACCACCTGACGTTGAATGTTTATCACAGCAACGCCCACGCCAGACGCATCTACGATCAGCTGGGCTTTCAGCTTGTCGAGGAAAATGACAGCACCGGCGATCCGGGCGGCCCCAGCGTTCACATGCGGCTTGATCTCGAAGGCTGAAACGGACCTATTATCCGGCAGCAAGCGAGGTGTGCCATGGCCCAACGCAACGCGACATGTGCCGTGATTGGGGCGGGCGATTATATCGGCTCCGCCATCGCCAGACGCTTCGCGCGCGGGGGGTACACGATCTTCGCCGGCCGCCGTACGGCGGACAAACTCGAGACTCTCAAGAAAGAGATCGAAGCCGAAGGCGGCGTCTGCGAGGCGCGCGGCATGGATGCGCGCAAGGAAGAGGACATCGCGAACTTCCTCAACGAAGCGGACAAACATGGGCCGCTGGAGGTCTGCATCTTCAATGTCGGCGCGAACGTGAATTTTCCAATTCTGGAAACCACCGAGCGGGTGTTCCGCAAGGTATGGGAGATGGCGTGTTATGGCGGATTCCTCACCGGCCGCGAAGCCGCGCGGCTGATGCTGCCGCATGGCAAGGGCACGATCCTGTTTACCGGCGCGACTGCGAGCATGCGTGGCGGCATCGGCTACGCGGCATTCGCCTCCGCCAAATTCGGCTTGCGTGCCGTGGCGCAGAGCATGGCGCGGGAGCTGGGGCCGAAGAACATTCATGTCGCCCATCTCGTGATCGACTCCGGCGTCGATACGGCTTTTGTGCGCGAGCGGGTGAAGGCGTCCGGCCGTGATCCCGATACGCTGCCGCCCGACACATTGATGGAGCCGGAATCCATCGCCGACGCCTATTGGTATCTGCACAGCCAGAAGCGCGACGGCTGGACTCATGAACTCGATATTCGTCCATTCGGGGAGAAATGGTGATGACGCCGCAAGTGGATTTCCTCTTCGATTTCGGAAGCCCCAACGCCTATTACGCGCACAAGGTCATTCCCGAGATCGAGAAGCGCACCGGCGTGAAATTCACTTACGTCCCGGTGCTGCTCGGCGGCATCTTCAAGCTCACCAACAACCAGCCGCCCGCCATCGCCTTCGGCAACGTGAAGAACAAGATGCCGTATGAAATGCTGGAGTCGGAGCGCTTCGTGAAGAAGCACAAGCTCACCCGGGTCAAGTTCAATCCCAACTTCCCGGTGAACACGCTGGCGCTGATGCGCATGGCCGTGGCCGCGCAACAGTCGGAAACCCTGCCGCCCTATGTGAACGCCGTTTTCCATCACATGTGGGAGGAACCCAAGAAGATGGACGATCCGGCAGTGGTCCGCGCCGCACTCCTCGAATCGGGCCTCGATGCCGACGCGCTCATCGCCGCCGCGCAGACGCCCGAAGTGAAGCAAGGCCTGATGAACAACACAGAGGAAGCGGTGGCGCGCGGCGCATTCGGCAGCCCCACCTTCTTCGTCGGCAAGGAGATGTTCTTCGGCAAGAACACGCTGGGCGAGGTGGAGGAGGAGATATTGCGGGCCAAGGCCGCCGCCTGAAATTCCTTTAACCCAAGGGGCGGGTTTGGGTGGATTTTGCGTGGCCGCCCCCCTATCTTCCCGCCAGCCCGCGACATATTAAGGCCCGAATTCTCAACGAGAATCGCCTTTCGCCGCACATGAACCTTCTTGGGGTTGGAACACGATGAACCGCCGTATCTCCGCTTTTCTGTCTGTCGCCGTTCTCGCACTTGCCACGCCCGCGCTCGCGGACAATCCCACGACACTCGGCACCTTCAAGGACTGGACGGCGCTGGCCGTCGGCACTGGCTCGAACAAGACGTGTTACGCCATCGCCCGCCCGCAATCCTCGCTGCCGGCGAAAGCCAAGCGCGATCCGATCGGGTTTCTCGTCTCCGACTGGCCGTCGCGCGGCGCGAAGGCGGAGCCGGAAGTGGTGCCGGGTTATCAGTTCAAGGACGGCAGCGCGGTGACGGCGCAGGTCGGCTCCGACAAGTTCGATTTCTTCACCAAGAACGATGACGGGCAGGGCGGCGGCTGGATGAAAGATCCGAAAGATGAGGCGCGTCTCATCTCCGCGATGCGCAGCAATGCCCAGATGGTCATCACCGGCGTATCCAAGCGCGGGACGATGACGCACGACACCTACTCGCTGGGCGGCGTCTCCGACGCGATCGATAAGATCCACGCCGAATGCAAGATGTAGATAATTTCCTCCCCCGTTTACGGGGGAGGTGCTGAGCGAGCCTTCGCGAGCGAAGTGGAGGGGGACGCGGCGCAGAGCCCCCTCTGGCTCACTCCGTTCGCCACCTCCCCCGTAAACGGGGGAGGAAAATCGCGATGACCGCGCTATATTAGAGACCAATGACAGAACGGACCAACCTTATCGGCCTCTCTCCTGCGGAGATGAAAGCCGCGCTGATCGAAGCGGGCGTGGAGACGAAATCCGTCTCCATGCGCGTGAAGCAGTTGTGGAACTGGATCTACGTCCACGGCGCGCGCGATTTCGCGAGCATGACGAATCTGGCGAAAGACTTCCGCGCGCTGCTGGAGGCGAAGTTCACGCTGGCCCGCCCGGAAATCGTTACCGAGCAGATTTCCAACGACGGCACGCGCAAATGGCTGCTGCGCTCCGGCGGGCAGGAATATGAAGCCGTCTATATCCCCGAAAGCGACCGCGGAACGCTCTGCGTTTCCTCGCAGGTGGGCTGCACGCTGAACTGCCGCTTCTGCCACACCGGCACGCAGAAGATGGTGCGCAATCTCACGCCGTCCGAAATCCTCGGCCAGCTTTTCGTCGCGCGCGATTCTCTGGGCGACTGGCCGTCCACCGCGCCGGGCCGCAAGGTCACCAATGTCGTGATGATGGGCATGGGCGAGCCGCTTTATAATTTCGACAATGTGAAAGCCGCGCTCGCCATCGTGATGGACGGCGACGGCCTCGCGCTCTCCAAGCGCCGCGTCACGCTCTCCACCGCCGGCGTGGTTCCGATGATCAAGCGGGCAGGCGACGAGATCGGTTCATCGCTCGCGATTTCTCTGCACGCCGTGCGCGACGAAATCCGCGACGTCATCGTGCCGATCAACAAGAAATATCCGCTCAAGGAATTGATCCAGGCCTGCCGCGATTATCCCGGCGCCTCCAACGCGCGCCGCATCACCTTCGAATATGTGATGCTGAAAGGCGTGAATGACTCGCTCGCCGATGCGCGCGCGCTGGTGAAGCTGATCGCCGGCATTCCCGCGAAGATCAATCTCATCCCGTTCAACCCGTGGCCGGGCGCGCCGTATGAGTGCTCCGACTGGGAGCAGATCGAGAAATTCGCCGAAGTCGTGAACCGCGCCGGCTACGCCTCGCCGGTCCGCACCCCGCGCGGCCGGGACATCATGGCCGCCTGCGGCCAGCTGAAGAGCGACAGCGTGAAGCTGAAAGCCAAGGACCGCATCGCGGAGATGGAAGCGTCGCGGCTGGCGCAGATGCCCGGCTGACGCGGCGTTTCGCACGCCTCAATATTGAGAATTCCCAACGCGGCATCGCCCGAAGTGTCGTGTAGCTTGCGGCTCAGCGTTCGCCGGATCGCGGCCGCGGACAGTCGGGGATTCCATGCAGGTTCGGATTTTCTTCGCGGCCATTGTCGCAGTTTTCGCTCTTGGAAACGCCGCGGAAGCGTCTTCGCTCAACAAGAAGACCGAAGCGGATATCGGCCGGGGAATCTCGATCGCCTTGCCTGTCGCCGCCTACACTATTTCCTACATGCACCACGAAGACTGGACGGGCATGAAGGAGCTGACCGCCGTGACCGCGCTGACCGTGGGCTCCGCATTCCTGGCGCGCGAATTCATCAAGAAGCGTTCGCCGGATGGTTCGACGGACAGGTCCTTTCCGTCGATGGAGGCGGCCTTCTCCGCGCCATCGAGCGGCTATTTGTGGCGGCGCTATGGCTGGCAATACGGGTTGCCCGCGCTCGTGCTGTCTCAAGGAGCGAACCTGTTGCTCGATGACGCCGGAAAACATCGCATCGTGGACGGTCTTGCCGTAACGGCAGTCGCCGCCATTCTCAACTGGGGCATCACCACAAAATATCATGGATATCAGTGGTCCTATGGCGCCTATTCCGACGGAAACGGCGCGTTTGTGGGAATGAAAATGGCGTTCTAGTGTTCCCCCGATGGGCACACTCTCCAACAAGATCGCACTTGTCACCGGCGGCTCGCGCGGGCTTGGCCGCGAGATGGTGCTGGCCTTCGCGAAGGCTGGCGCGGATGTCGTCATCGCGTCGCGCAAGATCGAAGCCTGCGAGGAGGTTGCGCGCGAAGTGGAAATGCTCGGCCGCCGCGCGCTGCCCATCGCGGCGCATGTCGGCAAATGGGATGACAACGACAGGCTCGCCGATGCCGCTTACAAGCAATTCGGCCGCGTGGACATTCTGGTGAACAATGCCGGCATGTCGCCGCTGGCGCCGTCGCTCGCCGAAACCAGCGAAGCCTTGTTCGACAAGGTCGTGGATGTGAACTTCAAGGGCCCGTTCCGGCTGTCGGTTCTTGTCGGCGAGAAGATGGTGGCGGGCGATGGCGGCGTGATCATCAATTTCTCGTCCACCGCATCGTTCAAGCCGGAGCCGCACACCATTCCTTATGGCGGCGCGAAAGCCGCGATCAATGCGATGACGGTGTCGCTGGCCAAAGCCTTCGCGCCCAAGGTGCGCGTGAACTGCATCGCGCCGGGGCCGTTCCTCACCGACGTCTCGACCGTGTGGCGCGAGAACAAGGCCTATGAGCAATCGCTGGGCCTCAAACGCTTCGGCCAGCCGAACGAAATCGTCGGCACCGCGCTTTATCTTGCGAGCGACGCCTCATCTTACGTCACGGGCCAGGTCATCCGCGTCGATGGCGGCACCTGGTAGTTTGGCCGGATCGCGGGTTCTGCTAGCGTCCCTGTCGCAGAGTTTTCGGGGCGGGGCCATGACGACAATTGCAGGCAATGTGCGCGCAAGGCGCAGCGACAGCGTTTTCTTTCCGACCATGGCGCTGGCTATGGCGCTCACGGTCTTCGCGGGCTTCGCGCGAAGCTGGTTTCTCAAGCCCGTGTTCCATGCGCCGCCCGAGCTGAACGCCCTCATGGTCGTTCACGGCGTGGTCTTCACGGCGTGGATCGCGATCCTCATGGCGCAGACGAGTTTCGTCGCGGGCA
Organism: Rhizomicrobium sp.; assembly: GCA_025451875.1. GTDB lineage: Bacteria > Pseudomonadota > Alphaproteobacteria > Micropepsales > Micropepsaceae > Rhizomicrobium. Next base: position 3,449 of record JANWJQ010000025.1, on the reverse strand, counting down.
ACTGGCGCGATCTTCACATGAAGCTTGGCGTGATCGGCTTCGTCGTCGCCGGTACGATGCTGGTGCTGGGCACCTTGCTGGCCGTTGACGCGCTGAAACGCGGCTTCACGCCGGTGGGCGCGCCGCCGCCACCGGTCTTCTTCGCCATTCCCATCGGCGACATGGTGGCGTTCATCCCGATGCTCGCGCTCGGCTGGCGCAACCGCCGCCGCCCCGATTATCACAAGCGCTACATGATCCTCGCCACGGCGCTGTTGCTGGATGCCGCTGTCGCGCGCATTCCCCTGGGCTTCATCGAGAGCGGCGGCATCGTGGTCGCCTTCGTTCTCGCGGATGCGTTTATCCTGCTGACCGCGCTATACGACGTCGCCACGCAACGCCGCGTTCATCCCGCGACGCTCATGGGCGGCGCCATTATCATCGCATCGCAGGTCCTGCGTCTGCTGATCGGCGGAACCGCCGCATGGCAGCATTTCGCGATGTGGCTGGCAGGCTGAGCCAGCGCTTCGCGGTCAGGCGGCGAACTTGTTTTTGACGACGCCGGCGAGCTTCGCCGCGAACCGACGCGCCTTGTCTGCCGCCTGGCCCCTGGCGAAGTCCTTCTCGCTGAAAGATTCGATCAGGTCCGGTGCCCGGCCCGTGAGCAGCACGATCTCCTCGATCGCCTTCGGCCATTCGCGCGATTGCCCGGAATGCGGCACCCAGATCAAATCGGCGGTGTCATGACCATATTCGTCCAGCCAGCTGCGGATCGGTCCCGGGATGCGGCCAGCCCATATCGGCCCGCAAAGAATGATGCGGTTCGCAATCGCAACCGGACCGGACGTGTGGATCTTGGGCTCGCGTTTCAGGAGGGAATCCACGATGCCACTCACGAATCCTGCGAAATTGGGTTTTCTGGGACGGTTCTCGATGATCGCAACGAGAGGCGCCTTCAGGGCATCGGCGATCTCTTGCGCGGTTTGCCGGGATTTTCCGCTCATCGAGTAATAGAGGACTGTGTCCGCCATTGGCTTTCTCCTTGCCGGAATTGAAGGCATTTTGTATCCGGTGCCGCTTCGGAATTTTGCGCCGTATCAATGACGGAAGGATTGCGGCACGCCGGCTGAGACGGGGAAATGCCATGGGCGATTTGCAGGAAAGACGGATACAGGTTGTGCGCGATCACATGCGGTTGGAGATCGAGCACGACTGGGAGGGCGTGCTCGCGACCTTCGAACACCCGCGTTATGACATCAACGATGGTGCCGCGGTGTTCGAAGGTCGCGAGGAGGTGCTCCGCTATTTCGCTGCCTCGCGCACGCCGTTCCCCGATCAGGCCAACGAGGTCATCGCCATTGCGGCGGATGGCGACAGCGTGCTGGTGGAGCTTTGGCTGACTGGGACACATCTCGGTCCCCTGCAGCGTGGTGGCAAGACATTCGAACCGACGGGCAAGAAATTTCGTGTGCGCGCGATGGCCTCGTTCGAGTTCAAGCCCAGCTCCGACAAGATCGTCTGCGAGCGGCCCTATATCGACATGGGCACGATCGACCGGGCGCTGGGCCTCACCTAGCGCGCAAAATCCGGCCGCCAGCCGGCAACGCCCGCGCGCCAGAATACGAAGCTCCACATATCGGCATACATCGCGTCGTTCTGCGTCTTGGTCGAACCGATGCCGTGTCCCGCTTCCGCATCCACGCGCAGCAGCACGGGGCACCCGTTTCTTGGCCCAAATTAAGGCATCTTGCAGCCGGCCATCGACATGTGCCGTGGAGAGTGCCTGTATCCGCACTCTGCCTGGCAAGCTACAATTCCGAGATGCGCACAGTTTGTCGCTTCATTCTTCTCATAACGCTGTCGATCGGCGCAGGCGCCGCGGCACAAGATCATTCCGCGTCGCGATTGTTCTCCCAAGTCGGGGATTTTCCACTCGGCGCGAGCGTCAATCGGACGGATTATGAAAGTATCGATCCGGAAGCGCGCCGCCTTTACATTTCCAAAATGGGCGGTGGCCAGCTCGTCGTGTTCGATATCGAGCACAATAGGATCGACGCCACGCTCGACGGCTTCCCGAAGATCACCGGTATCCTCGTCGTCCCTGAACTTCACAAGGTCTATGCGAGCGTTCCCGGCGGCGGCTTGTTGTCGTCAATCTCGCAAGGGCTCGGTATGGCCGGGCTCTCCTCCGGGCGCGGAGAGGTCGCGATCCGCGACACACGCACGCTCAAGGAGATTGCGCGTTTGCCGGGCGGCGTTTTTCCCGACGGTATCGCCTATGATCCTAAAGATCATCGCATCTTCGTGTCTGATGAAATGGGCGGCGCGCTAACAGTGGTCGATGCGGATGGCGACAAGTTCCTAAGCCGAATCGACACCGGCGGAGAAGTTGGAAACGTGCGCTACGATCCCGGAAACGGCGATGTGTATGTGCCGGTCCAGTCACACGACGAACTCATCAGGATTGATCCGGCGAAAGCGTCTGTCGTCGCCCGATACGGGCTGGCGGGATGCCGTCATCCGCATGGCTTTATCGTGGCGCCAAAAGGAGGCATTGGTTACGTCGCCTGCGACGGGAACGATCAGCTTTTGACGGTCGCTCTCGCCTCGGGCCGCGTTCTCGGAAAACTGCCGGTGGCTCACGATCCGGATGTGCTTGCAATCGATTCCGGAGCAAACCGTCTCTACGTCGCCGCCGAATCCGGAAATCTGTCGACATATGACATTGCTGCTCCCGATCGCCCTGTTTCACTCGGAGATGTCTTCATAGCGGGCGAAGCGCATTCCGTCGCCGCCGACCCTGTTTCACATCGGCTTTATTTCGGATTGGCCGATGAAAACGGTCATGCGGCTTTGAAGGTATTGGCTCCGAAGAACTAGCCGTGTTCGTGCCGATGATGAATGTCCGGATAGTGCGGGTGTTTGTGCCGCATGGGTGCGTGGTGATGCCAATGCGTATGCGGCTCTTCGGGCGGGTCGCCGGGGACATGGGCATGCTGATGATGCTCGTCGTGAAAATGCGCGTGCTCGTGATCCATGGCTTCGTGAAAATGCGCATGGCTATGAGCTTCTGTGAGATGTAGATACAGGCCAATTGCCATGAGCCCTCCGGCCAGCACGAGCCGCACCGTGAATGGTTCGTGAAACATCAAAATTGCCAGAACAGCGCCTATGAACGGCGCGGTCGAGAAATAGGCTCCCGTTCTCGCGGTGCCCAGGAAACGCAATCCGAGAACGAACAGAACAAGGCTCACGCCGTAGCCAAGAAACCCTACAATGCCCGCGCCAACCAGCGCGAGCGTGCCGGGCAGATGCGCACCCATCGCAAGCGCCAGCCCAAAGTTTACCGCCCCGGCGATCAGCCCTTTTATCAGCGCGATCTGCACGGGGTCCGCAGCGCTCAATTTCCGCGTGAGATTGTTGTCGATTCCCCACGCGACACATGCCCCCGCGATTGCCAGAGAGCCTAT
>JANWJQ010000024.1 GCA_025451875.1 Rhizomicrobium sp. | reverse complement strand
GGCATCGTTGATCTGCGCCAGATGCACCTTCGCATCGCCTTTGCTCAATCCCTGTTCCAGCATCATCTGCTCGCTGTAATGCGCCCAGCCTTCGGTGGTGGTGTAGGAGCCGGCCGTCTTGCGCACCGTCGACCACTGCGGATTGGCGTGCTGGAAGAGATATTGCGTGAAATGCCCCGGCAGCGATTCATGCACGGTGAGGTTTTGCAGGAAGGAGCGGTTGAAATAGGACAGCAGCTTGTCCTGCCGCGCTTTCGGCCATGTCGGCTCCGGCGGCGTGATGAAGTAATAGGCCTTGGTTGCATGGGTTTCGAGCGCGCCGGGCGCATCGGTCTGCCCGAAGATCACCGCGCGGGCGAAAGGCGGCGTCGGCGCCACTTCCGGCAGCATCTTCGACGGCAAGGTGAGAATGTGATGCTGCTCGATGAAGCCCTGCAAACCCACCAGCCCGCTGCGCGCATCCGAGATGAGATGCGCGGCGTCGGGATGATCGGCTTCCACTTCATCCATCGCCTTGTCGGGATTTTTGGGATCGATCAGCTTTTCGGTGGCGAGATAATCCGCGCGGTCTTTCGCCAGTTGCGCTTCACCCGCCGCGAGGACCTTCTCCACCGGCACATCGATGAGATCGGAGGCGAGCAAACGCTGCAGCGCGTCGCGCCCCATCACGAAGGAGCCATGCGCGTTCGGCTTCTGCGCGATGAGCCAGGCCTTGAAATCCTTCGCCGCATCCACCGCCGCCTTGGTGGAATCCGCAAGCTGCTTCTGCAGCACGGGATCTTTCACGTCCTTGAACGCCGCCGGCACGTCCTTGCTGAGGAAATCGATGCCGCCGTTCAGATTGTCCAGCGCCACATCGATGAACACCGGCGGCATGTTGGTGAGGTTCTTCTTTCCTTCCGCCAGCATCGCGGGCATCAGTCGCTCGCGCGCGATGGTGTTCTTCATGCGCTCCGGCAGCGGCGCGAAATCGCGTTCCATCAACTGGAACGCGGCAGAGGTGAGCAGGTTCACATAGGTGCTGGGATCATGCCGCCACAGCTGCACCGTCTCGTCTTCCAGCAGCGTGCGGTCGATCTCGCCCACCAGCACATCGCGGTCGTCGCGATCCGTCAGCGAAAGCTTGGCGCCGTCGACGGCTTGCAGCTTCGCCTTCAGGCCTTTGAGGATCGTCACTTCCTTCGCATGCGCCGCGGCGGAGACGTCGTCGATCTGGTCGTCCCAATTGTGCAGGCCGGTCGCGGTGGCCGCGGTCGGGTGGAGCTTCCATTGGGTGTCGAAATAATCCTTCACGATGGCTTGATAGGACGCCGTCGCGGAAGCCGTCGCCGCGCAGGCTGCGCTTGCCAAGGCCAGAGCGGCCACAGACCCCAACACCATGGCGCGAATTGTTACAGAACGCATAGCTTCCCCCACCGTTGATCGAGCCCGCAAACTTCGCACTCCATGAGACCGCAAGACAAGCCATGCCGTCCGGCTATACTGCGCAGTCTTGAGGCTGGGGAGAAAGACGATGCCGGATACATCCGTTCGCAAGGCCAATGCGGCAGACACCGTTCCCTTGTCGCAATCGCTGGCGCGGGCGTTCTACACCGATCCGGTGTTCACCCATTTCATCCCCGACGATTCCACGCGGCTGGCGAAGCTGGAAATCGTCATGCGCATTCTCTTCCAGCTCGGGCTGGTGCACGACACCTGCTACACGACGGACCATTACGAGTCGGTCACGCTGTGGCGCCCACCGGGCGGCTGGCATGTGCCGTTCAGCGCCTACATCACCAACGGCCCGGCGCTGCTGCGCGCCTTCGGCGGCGGTATCTTCCGCGTGCTGGGCACCACCGACCGCATGGAGAAAATCCATCCGCAAACGCCGCACTGGTATCTGCAGACCATCGGCACCGATCCGCAATTCCAGGGCAAAGGCTATGGCGGCGTCATCATGCGTGATCGTCTCGCGCAAGTGGATGCGGCGCACATGCCCTGCTATCTGGAATCCAGCAAGGACACGAATATCCCGATCTACAAAAGCTTCGGCTTCGAAGTAACCGGCGAGATTCAGGTTCCCGGCGGTCCCAAGATCTGGCCGATGTGGCGCGACGCGCGATGAGACGCGCGCCATGATCGACCATGTTTCCATCGCGGTATCCGATCTTGCGGCGAGCACCGATTTCTATGACACCGTGCTCGCGCCGTTGGGCCTCGCAAAACTCGTGGACCGCGCGCCCGCCACGATCGGCTTCGGCAAGAAATATCCGGAATTCTGGCTCAACTATCGCGACGGCCTGAAACCGCTGGCCGAAAGCACCGGCATCCATATCTGCCTGCGCGCGCCGTCCGAAGTTGCGGTGCGCGAATTCTTCGACGCGGCCATTGCGCGCGGCGGGAAAAGCGCGGGCGATCCCGGGCCGCGCCAGGCGGCGTTTACAACATATTTCGGCGCGTTCATTTTCGATTTCGACGGCAACAAGATCGAAGCGGTTTATTTCCCGAAGAAGCCGGACATTGACGGTACGACACCGGCTTGAGTTTTTCCTCCCCCGTTTACGGGGGAGGAGACAATCGCGAAGCGAGTGCCGGAGGGGGATTTTCCTCCACTTACCCCCTCCACCTCGCTACGCTCGGCACCTCCCCCGTAAACGGGGGAGGAAAAACGAGGAACGCGCCATGCTGAAGATCCATCACCTCAACAATTCGCGCTCGCAGCGCATCCTCTGGCTGCTGGAGGAATTGGGCACACCTTATGAGCTGGTGAAATATCAGCGCATGTCGCCCGTGCCGTTCGCGCCGCCGGAATTGAAAGCGGTGCATCCGCTCGGCAAGTCGCCGGTGATTGAGGACAAGGGCCTGAAGATCGCGGAGTCCGGCGCCGAGGTCGAATACATCATTGACACCTATGGCAATGGCAAACTGAAGCCGAAATCCGGATCAAAAGAATATTGGCAATATATCGAGTGGATGCATTTCGCCGAAGGTTCGGCGATGCTGCCGCTGATGCTGGCGCTTTACACCGCGCCGTTCGGCGCCACCGTCGCGCCGCTCAAGCCCCGCATCGACAGCGAGATCGCCAACCATCTTTCTTTCATGGACACATCGCTCGGCGGCAACGACTTCTTCGTCGCCAACACGCTGAGCGGCGCGGACATCATGCTGATCTTCGTCTGCGAAGCGGCCGGCGCGCGACTGGAGCCCTACAAGAATCTCGTCCGCTACCGCGACGCGATCCACGCCCGCCCTGCGTATAAGCGCACTATCGAAAAGGGTGGCGAATACCAACTGATGAGCCGTTGAGTTTCCTCCCCCGTTTACGGGGGGGCAGCCGCATAGCGGCTGACGGAGGGGACTTTTTGCCGCTCCACTTACCCCCTCCGCCTCGCTACGCTTAGGCACCTCCCCCGTAAACGGGGGAGGAAAAGGAGTCGCAATGAAACTCACTATGCCCGCACCCATCGGCAAGGAAGAACGCAAGCAGCGCATCGCGAAGCTCTGCGCGGAAATGGAGCGCGCCGGTGTTGCCGCCACGCTCATCGGCCCGACGACATCCTTGCGCTATTTCACGGGCTTCTCCTGGCATCCGTCGGAACGCTTCACCGGCGCGCTGATCCACAAGAACGGCAAGGTCGAATACATCACGCCCGGTTTCGAGAAAGACAAGGTGGCGCAGGTCATCGGCATCGAAGGCGACATCCATGTCTGGCAGGAAGAGGAAAGCCCCTACGCGCTGATCAAGAGCCGTTTGCCGAGCGGCAAGCTCGCGGTGGACGACCAGGTGGCGCTGTTCACCTTCCTCGGCTTGCGCGGCGTGTTCGGTGATGAACGCCTGACCAGCGGCGGCCCGCTGATCAATGCGATCCGCCGCATCAAGTCGAAGAATGAGCTGGCGCTGATGCAGCATGCGAAGACCGTCACCTTGGAAGTGCAGCGCCGTGCGTGGAAGCATCTGAAGGCCGGCATGCGCGCCAGCGAGGTCGAGAAATTCATCGATGCCGAACATCGCAAGCTCGGCGGCAGCGGCAACATCTTCTGCATCGTCTCTTTCGGCGAAGACACGTCACTGCCGCATGGCGGCGAAACCGATCGCGTGCTGAAGGAAGGCGACGCCGTGCTCATCGACACCGGCACCAGTTTCGATGGCTATAATTCCGACATCACGCGCTCTTACGTGTTCGGCGCCCCGCCATCCAACGAATATGTGCGCGTGTGGGAAGCGGAGAAACGCGCACAGGCCGCGGCGTTCGAAGCCGCCAGGCTCGGCGCGCCGTGTTCCAGTGTGGATGACGCCGCGCGCGCCTCCATGCGCACGGAAGGTTTCGGCCCCGATTACAACATGCCCGGCCTGCCGCATCGAACCGGCCACGGCATCGGCATGGATGTGCATGAATCGCCGAACCTGGTGCGCGGCGACAGGACTCCGCTCGCGCCCGGCATGTGCTTCTCCAACGAACCGATGATCGTGGTGCCGGGCAAACTCGGCATCCGGCTGGAAGATCATTTCTATATGACGGAAACCGGCCCGCGCTGGTTCACCGAACCCTCCTTCAGCGCGCATGAGCCGTTCAAGGGCGTGGAAGCGCTGGACTAGGTTTTACTTTGGCGATTGCCAGCGTGGAGCGTGATTTGTAGGATTTCCCCGGGGTGGGAAATCATGAAGGTACGGCTCTTTGCAGCTGTTCTGCTATGCGGCAGCGTCGCCGCCGCTCGGGCAAGCTCCTATTCTGAACTGAACAGCGGGATCGCGACTTATCTTCGCGGCGATATGGCGGCCACCGTCCAGCATATGTCTGCCGCTCTGGCCGACCCCAGCCTCGACCCGAACCTCCGCATTGTTGCTTATTTCGATCGCGCCGTGTCGGAAGAGTATCAGCAAAAACCCGACGCCGCGATCACCGATCTCTCGGCCGCACTCGCAATCGATCCTGACTATAACGAGGCGTATTCCGAACGCGGAGATCTCTATCATGGACAACGGAAGTATGCGCTCGCGCTCGCGGATTACAGCCATGTGATCGAGAGCAGGCCGTCGTCGATGGCGGGTTATATCAGCCGTGCGGGTGTCTATCAGGATCAAGGTAATCTGGATGCGGCGATTGCCGATCTGACATACGGTCTTTCGAAGAATCCGGATTCCGCACAAGGCTATCAACTGCGTGGCCGGGCCTATCAGCTTCAAAAACAATTCTCAAAAGCGATGGCGGACTTCGACAAAGTCGTCACGCTCGCTCCCAAAGAGTCTGGTGGTTATCTGGATCGCGGCATTACCTATGAATTCACAGGAGACCACAAAGCCGCGCAGCGACAATTACAAGAATCGCTGGATCTCAGTCCGACCGCATACGACGCTTATTACTATCTAGGCCTATCGCAATGGGGGCTGGGCCAGTACGCCGAGGCGCGAAAGTCGTTTGCTTTCTACATCGATAAAAGCAATCGGCCGATTGTTGACGTCGCCATTTTCGAATGGGCTGCCGCTGCCTGGAGCGGGCAATCCGGAGATGCACGCTTAAAGCTTTTTCGCGATAAATGGTCAGGCTGGCCGATGCCCATATTCGACTATCTCTTGGGTACCGGCACGGAGGATGCGATGAGGGCGGCCGCGAAGGAAGGCGATGCCGTGGAAGTTTCGAAGCGGCTCTGCGGCGTGGATTTTGCTGTCGGACTTTCGCTGAAAACGCATGGTGCAAATCAGGACGCGCGCAAAGCCTTTTCAGATACGCAGTCCATCTGTCCTCCTCTGTTCGGAGAAGCGGCTATGGCCGCCAGCGAACTGAATCATGCTCCATAAGAGGGATCGATGCGGATAATTCTGGCGCTGTGTTCATTGCTCGGAACCTTCAGCGCACCCGCTTTCGCAGAGGATGCGGGGCCTCAATCGCCATGCCAGATGCCGATGCTCGCGTCGCTTTCGACGCGGGTCCAGCCCGGAGGCGTGGTAGGCGTGCCCGTGACCGTGAATGGACGCACACTGTCTCTCCTCGTAGATACGGGAGATGTCGTCACCGGCATCACGAACTCGGCGGCCGATCAGTTGGGACTCGAAAAGCACAACTTCAACTATACGTTTGAACTGCTTGGAAACGTTCGGATCGACAAAAAGGTCAATGTCGATTCCGTGCGCATCGGCGGCATCTCGACCGGCGGCACTCCCATGACGGTCATTCCGGATTTTGCGCTTACGGGTACCGACGGGCTGCTGGGACCGGATTTCATGCAGAATTTCGATATCGAGTTCGATTTCGCGCATGCGAAGTTTAATGTCTTTGCTCCTGGCTCATGCCCGGGCAAGGCGGTCTATTGGACGAAAGAACCCTATGCCGAGATGTCTATGCAGATCGATGAGAACTGGCATATCACCGTTCCGGTAATGCTCGATGGAAAGCCTGTAACGGCTGTTCTCGACAGCGGTGCAACGCACTCCTTCATCACCATGGGCGATCTGAAGAAGTACTTCGGCATGACGCTCGACAGCGCGGGAATGAAGAAACTCGGGAACAGGTCGATCAACGGCACGGTTGAGCAACCCGTTTATCGCTACCCATTTTCGACGCTGACCTTTGACGGCGTCGCGGTAAACAATCCGAACATTGAAATTCTGACGGACGAGTCGTATCACACGGCAGGCGCACACATGATTATCGGCGCAAGTATCCTGCGTCAGTTGCGCCTATACATTTCCTATAAGACAAAGACCGTTTACGCGACTTCCGCCGAAGCGCACTAGCGCCCAAATCACTCCGCCCGCTTCTGCATCGCTTCCGGAAATTCGATCCATTTATAGCGCCGCGCGTCGTTCACCGATTGATCGGGCATCGGAAAGTCCGGATCGGCGAAAGCGCCCAGCGCCACGGCGACACGATCGGGCATGCGCTCCGGCTCCCACCACACGCTCGATCCGCAATATGGGCAGAAATGGAATGTCACGTTGCGGCCGCTGTCGGCCTTGCGCGTGTGATCGCGCTGGTCGCCTTCGGCTTTCACCGCTTCGCGTGGATAGAACACCGCGATGCCGAAGGCGCTGCCGGTGCGCAGGCGGCAGGCATCGCAATGGCAGATCGAAACTTTCGCAGGTTCGCCTTTGCACGCCACGCGCAATTGTCCGCAACTGCATTGCGCCTGTCTCATCGCATTCATCCGCTTGGAGATTCTCGAGGGCCATTATACCGGCCTGCTTGACGGACATATATGTTCGTTATATGTTCCATATGTACAAAGAGGGAACATATTTCATGCAAATGCTTGAAAGCTTTGAGAATTCCATCGCCATCCCTGCCGCGCCGCTGGCCGAATCGCCGGAAACCGAAGCCCACCGCATGCGCGCGCTGCGCCGCAAGGCCCGCCGCGTCAGCGCCTATGCGCGCTGGAGCGTGACGGCGCTCAATGCGCTGGCCGGACAGGTCGAGTCCGATATCGCAGCGTTGCAGCACTGACACAGGGGGAGGGGGGTACCCCCCTATTTTCGAAAAACAACCTTCGGGGGAAAATCGTGGAGATTCAAAACCCTGAACCAAATTGCCGTCCCAGGCTTCGGATGAAGAACAAGGGCGGCGCCCCGAAGGGCAATCGCAACGCGCTCAAGAACGGCGCGTTCACGCGGGAAAAATTGGTGGAGCGCCGCGCGATGCATCAGGAGGTGCGGACGCTGATACTGCGTATGCGCGCCACGGTCGCGCAGGTCATGCTCGCGACACTGGGGCAAAAGCCGAAAGTGACCGTGACGCGGATCGAGCGTTAAGCCTTCACCGCGTCGCCCCAGTAATTGAAGCCAGCAAAGCGCGGCGTGCCGGGCAGGTACATCGTCTCCATGCTTTCGATGCGAAAGCCGGAATCCTGAATCAGTTTGGGAATCTGGCGGCCGACATGGCAATTGCCGCAAAGCGATTTCCACACCGGCGTGATGCGGTCCTGCCAGCGTTTCACATTCGCATCCGGCGCCTCGCCATGTTCGC
>JANWJQ010000023.1 GCA_025451875.1 Rhizomicrobium sp. | reverse complement strand
GGAAACCTCAAAATCCATCCGCGCAAATCGATGCAGGCGCACGCCGATGACGGCGGCAATATCGATTACTGGGGCAATCCCACCGTGACCCGCCTCGTTGCCGAAGATGGCGGCAACGTCCACGGCGAAGACTGAAAGGAGCCACCATGAAAAAAACATTTCTGCTTTCCGCCGCCTTCGCCGCAGCGCTCTGCGTCACGGGCGCATCGGCCGATACGAGCGTTTCCGTCGGCCAATTTCATTCGGTCACGATCGAAGGCATGGGCCATGTCACCTTCGTGCGCGGCGCACAGCAGCGCGTGGTGCTCAAACAGGGCGACACCAACAACACGCAGATCTATGTGAAGGACGGCGATCTCGTTTTCAAATCCTGCCCCGGCAAAGGCTGGTTCGGCTGGAACAACTCCTGCCCCTCCGGTTACGATCTGCAGGTGGAGATCACCACGCCGGCGCTTTCGGGCGTGGAGATCGATGGCAGCGGCAAGTTTGATGTCGCCGGATCGTTCCCGCAACAGCCCAAGCTCGCCATCGAGATCAATGGCAGCGGCAATGTCGATCTGTCCGGCATGCCCGCTTCCAGCAGCGATGTGGCGATCCACGGCAGCGGCAAGGTCCGCACCACGGCGCACGACAATCTGGACGTGGAAATCGCCGGCAGCGGCACCGTGATCTATGACGGCGCGCCGCATGTCAGTCAGACGATCATGGGCAGCGGCGTCGTCAAAAGCGCGAAATAAAAGCCAGGTTCATGGAGGGCGCGGAATGGCCCGGGTTCGCCCGGGCCATTTTGCTTTTAGGCGTTGCCGAAAATGGCAGCAGCGTTATCGCGCCTGCGCAATTTCGATGGCGGCGTTGCGGCGGTCCCGCTAGCTTCAAAAAAAAGGGAGCCGGATATGGCGCGCATCAACTACGTTGAACTGCCTTCCAGGAATTTCGCGGCCTCGAAGGACTTTTACAAAAAGGCTTTCAACTGGTCGCTCACCGATTTCGGCCCCACCTATGCCGCCACCATGACGGGCGATGTCGATATGGGTCTGCAGGGCGACATGCCCGAAGCCACGGCCACCCCGCTGGTGGTGATCGATGTGGACAATCTCGAAGATGCGCTCGCCGCCGTGCAAAAGGCCGGCGCGACGATCACCAAGCCGATCTTCCAGTTTCCCGGCGGACGGCGTTTCCACTTCAAGGACCCGAGCGGAAACGAACTGTCCTGCGTGAAGGGCGACTGACTAGCCGCGTATCAGCGGTGCGGCATCGCGCGCCTGCGCATCGTAGAGGTCTTCCGCGTTGATCGGCAGATATTGCGTCGTGACGCCATTGCGCAAGGCGATGGTGGTGGACACGCGCCGCCACACGGAAACCTTCACCGAATCCAGCAGTTCTTCCTCGGTATTCACCTCATAGATTCCGGCGGCCTGCGGCCGGTCGAATCCCACCAGGTTGAACGGCCGCTGGAACGTAACGCTGGTGGTCGTCGTTCGTATTGTCATGGCGCTTCTCCAAAGCGCAAACGGCGACGAAGCTCTGCGAGTGATCGCCGCTTCATCGCCGCCGCGCGTGGCGCACCACGCAAACACGACGCGTTTTCACACATCGCACGCGCTATGCGCCGTGCTGGTAACCTCTCCGGACGAGACTTCTCTTTCGGGGAACGCGGCAAGCCAATGCCGCAAGGACTGATATGGGGCTCGCAGCGCGAATTACAAGACTCCTGGGTCAATTCGGCGGCATCGGCAAATTCTTGCGCACGACCGTGTCCCATTTGTCTTCGATGGCGACTTCCAGATAGTCCACCAGATTGCCGCCCGCCGCTTCCACGATCTCGCGCCGCGTGATGCCCACGCGCGCCGCAGCGCCGAGGCAGGCCGGCGCATAGGTGTCGTTCGCCTGCCGTTTCTGCTCCGAATACGGCACGCCGACCACGCGCTCGCGCACCCAGTCTTCCAGAAATTTCCTTGCAGGCGTCGTCATTGGCGGTGCTCCGGGCCCGCGGCAAAGCCGCGTCGGCGAGCACGTTATACCCTTCACATATGAATGAAATTCACGAAACGCGATAAAGCAGGTTCCCCTCGCCTCGCCCGGCGCAAATGACTAGCCTTGCGCCCAGTCCGGCACGGAAAGGCGCTTTCATGAAATACCGCAAACTCGGTTCCAGCGATCTCAACGTCTCCGAAATCTCGCTCGGTTCCTGGCTCACCTATGGCGTGGGCGTCGAACGCGATAGCGCGGTGGCCTGCGTGAACAAGGCCTTCGATCTGGGGATCAATTTCATCGATACCGCGAATGTCTATGGCCGCGGCGCGGCGGAAAGCTTCCTCGGCGAGACGCTCGCCAACCGCAAGCGCGACTCCTATGTGCTGGCGACCAAGGTGTTCTTCCCGATGAGCGACACCGACAAGGGCCTGTCGCGCGCGCAGATCGAAAAACAGATCGACGCCTCGCTGAAGCGCCTCAAAACCGATCACGTCGATCTCTACCAGTGCCACCGCTACGACACCGACACGCCGCTGGAAGAAACCATGCAGGCGCTCAGCAATGTCGTGAAGCAGGGCAAGGCGCGCTATATCGGCTTCAGCGAATGGTCGCCGCAACAGATCGAAGCGGCGCTCGCCATGCCGGGCGTGGAGAAATTCGTGTCCAGCCAGCCGCAATATTCGCTTCTGTGGCGCAGGCCCGAAGAGAAGGTCATTCCGATCTGCGCGAAGAACGGCATCTCGCAGATCGTGTGGTCGCCGCTCGCACAGGGCGTTCTCTCCGGCAAATATCTGCCCGGCGCGAAAATTCCCGAACACACCCGCGCCAGCAGCGACAGCATGGGCAACTTCATCAAGTCGTGGCTCAACACGCCGGTCCTGGAAGCGGTGCAGAAACTGAAGCCGCTGGCCAAGCAAGCCGATTGCACGCTCTCCCAATTCGCCCTCGCCTGGGTGCTGCGCGAACCCAACATCGCCTCCGCCATCGTCGGCGCCAGCCGGCCTGAGCAGCTGGAAGAGAACACGGCCGCATCGGGCCTGAAGATCGACCCGGCGCTGTTCGCCAAGGCGGAAGCGATCGTGTCAGGCGCGGAGCGCGCGGGCTGATCCCCAGACCCTACCGGACGAGGTAAAACTTATAATCCTAAATGAATTCAAAGGATTATAAATTTTCCTGAAATCGCTTGCTTTCTCCCTTTTTGTTCTCTATATGTTCTTGCATGGCAGAGAACCAAGCCCATGCCGGTAATGGCCCGGCGAACCCGTCTGTCCCTTCCGGGAGGACGGCCGAAGAGGTGATGCAGGAGGACATTGTCCCCGCCACCACCGCACTGCGCGATGCGATCCGCATTTGCCAGTCATTGATCGGCGCGGTCGCAGACAAGGCGCGCGATCCGGATCAACCCACAACCTACCAGACAGCCTCGGCCACGGCGGCCGCAAGGCTCGGCGCCAGCACGGCACAGCTGATGAGTGCCCTCGCCCGCGCCGCCGATGCGGACACGCGCCAGCGCATGGCGTCCTTCAAGATGGACGAAGCAATCCGCCGCGCCTCACCCCGCCGCCGCGCGGCCCAGCGCACCGCCGAAAAGGAGAAGCCCTACGATCCCCACTACTACCGTGACGACCCGACCGATTTCCGAAATTACTCCGGCGAGGATTCCGAAGAGGAAAACCCCGACTTCAATTCCGCGCCCGCAAAATCAGAGGGGCAAAATCTCAACTTCAATTCGCGGGACACCAAATCCGAGGCGCAAAAACCAGACTTCAATTCCGGCCCGCGGATTCGCCAGTTATGACCAGCCCGCGAAAGCGCGGCGCGCCACTCGGCAACCGCAACCGCCTCAAGACCGGCCTGCACACGCGCGAAGCCAAAGAGATGCGCAAGGCCGTGCGCGCCTGCATCATCCAGATGAAACATATCGCCGCCGCCTATCACGCCTACGCTGCCGCGAAAGACGCGGAGACGGCGCGGATCAGGTTGGCGCTCCGAACCTTTCCTCCCCCGTTTACGGGGGAGGTGCCGCGCGAGCGAAGCGATGTGAGGCGGAGGGGGTATTGCGCGGCGGTCGCCCCCTCCACCGCTTCGCGGTTCCCCTCCCCTGTGAACGGGGGAGGAAAATCAAGAATTCTCCGCGAGCACCCGGCCCGCGAGATAGAGCGACCCGCAGATCAGGATGCGGGGCGCCGGGTCCATCGGATGCGCGCGCGCCCAGGCGTCCACCTGCATCATCGCGTCGTCCAGATCGTCGGCGGGCGTGGCATTGAGGCCCACGGCGCGCGCCGCATCATAAAGCTCGCCCGCGCCGCGCGAGGCCGGTTCGCCTTCGATCGGCACCGTCGTCACATGCCGCGCCAATCCGCCAAAGGGCTCCAGGAATCCGCGCGCGTCTTTCGTCTTCAACATGCCGCAGATCAGATAGAGCGGCTTGGGCGACCGCTCTTCCAGATCCGCCAATGTGCGCGAGATCGCGGCGGCGCCATGCGGATTGTGTCCGCCGTCGAGCCAGATTTCGGAATCCGGCGGCGCCAAAGTGATGAGCGGCCCCTTGGTCAGACGCTGCAACCGCGCGGGCCATTCCACCTTGCGCAATCCGGTCTCGATGGCGCTTTCCACCGCCCAGCCCGGCCCCGCATGGCGCAGCGCCGCGATGGCGACGGCCGCGTTTTCAATCTGATGCTGCCCGATCAGTTTGGGCAGCGGCAGATCGAGCAATCCGTTCTCGTCCTGATAGGTCATGCGCCCGTGCTCGGAATGGCAGAAGAAATCCTGCCCATAGACGAACACCGGCGCGTTCAGGGCATCGGCCCGGCGCACGATGACATCGCGCGGAACGTCGTCCTGATTGCCGACCACCAGCGGCACGCCGCGCTTGACGATGCCGGCCTTCTCCGCGGCGATGCTGGCGAGGTTGGTGCCCAGAAACTCTGCATGATCGAGACCGATCGGCGTGATCACCGTCATCAACGGCTTGGCGATGACATTGGTGGCGTCGTATTTGCCGCCGAGTCCGACTTCCAGAACCAGCGCGTCGGCGGGATGGCGCGAGAAAGCGAGAAACGCACCGCACATCAGGATTTCAAAAAAGGTGATTTCCTTCCCGTCATTTACCCGCTCGCACTCTTCCAGCACGTCGGCAAGTTCTTCATCGTCGATCAGCTTGCCCGCGATGCGGATGCGCTCGTTGAAACGAACGAGATGCGGCGAGGTGTAGACGTGGACGCGCTTGCCGCTGGCTTCCAGCATGGCGCGCAGGAAAGCGCAGGTGCTGCCCTTCCCGTTCGTGCCGGCAACGTGGAACACGGGCGGCATCTGCAATTCCGGATGGCCGAGTTCGGCCAGCAGCCGCTCGATCCGCTCCAGCTTGAGATCGATGCCCTTGGGGTGGATGTAGAGAAGACGGTCGAGGATGGCATCGCTGCGGGAAGACGCAGCAACGCTCATATCTTCGCCCCGGATTTGATCGCGGGATCCGCCTTCTTCACCGGCGTGGCCTCGATCACCGCGGGCGCGGCGAGCGCGCGGCTACGCGGGCGCGGCTTCTTCATCAGCATATGCACCAGGCTCGACAGCGTGGCGCGCAGCTCATGGCGATGGGTCACCATGTCCACGATGCCGTGGTCGAGCAGGAATTCGGCGCGCTGGAAACCTTCCGGCAATTTCTCGCGAATGGTCTGTTCGATGACGCGCTGGCCGCTGAAGCCGATACGCGCGCCGGGTTCGGCCAGATGCACATCGCCGAGCATCGCGTATGACGCGCTGACGCCGCCAAAGGTCGGATCGGTGAGCACCACGATATATGGCAGACCCGCTTCGTTGAGCATGGTCACGCCGATCGTCACGCGCGGCATCTGCATCAGGGAGAGAAGCCCCTCCTGCATGCGCGCGCCGCCGGACGATACGAAAAGAATGAAGGGCCGTTTCTCTTCCACGGCCGCCTGCATCGCCAGCACCAAGGCTTCGCCCACGCCCATGCCGAGCGAGCCGCCCAGGAAGTCGAAGGGTTGCACCGCCACCATCACCGGCAGGCCATCCAGCGTGCCGCGCGCGGCCTGCAGCGCTTCCTGCCGCCCGGTCTTGGAGCGGGAATATTTGATTTCGTCGGCGTATCGCTTCTCCGCCTTGAACTTCAGCGGATCGGCCACGACGGTCGGCGGCGGCATCTCTTCATACACGCCGGCATCGAACAGCGCCGCGAAACGCTCCTTCGCCGCGATGCGCATGTGGTGGCCGCAATTCGGGCACACGTTCTGCGCCGCTTCGAGGTCGCGGTGGAAAATCATCTCCCCGCAGGCGGTGCACTTCTTCCACAGGTTCTCGGGCGTGTCGGACTTGGCGCCGATCAGGCTCTTGATCTTGGGGCGGACGAAATTGGCGATCCAGTTCATGCCTCAACCTACCACAGGTTAGCCGCGGGCTGCATGCACGGAATCGGCGAGAGATTTGCAGAATCCGGCAATATCTTTAACAAGTTCCGGGGCCTTCGCGCCATTTGCGGAAAGCTCGGCGATCCGGGACACAATGGCAGACCCGACCACCGCCCCATCAGCGATACGCGCGATCTGGGCGGCCTGTTCCGGCGTCCTGATCCCGAAGCCGACGCAGCACGGCAGCGGACTGGCCGCATGGATCCGTTTCAATGCAGCGGTCACTTCGGCGGG
>JANWJQ010000022.1 GCA_025451875.1 Rhizomicrobium sp. | reverse complement strand
GGAGGCACCATCGTTGCGCCTTCCGCACTTTCCCCCCGGCTCGCGTCGCATGTTTCCAGATAATTCGAGCCGAGAGCGAGACTTTCAGCGCGCAATCCATTTTCCGTTACGAACTTGCGCCAAGCCTCATTGACGATTTCGATGCATCCGCTTGGGTCAAGTAAGGCGACCTGAGCTGGTAAGGCATCGAGAATTTCCTGAGTGATATCGCGTCTCTGCAAAGTTTGGTCTCCGGGACCAGTCAGATTTCTGATTGAACCGCTAAGACGGGCTTGTCCAAAAGGGCCTCGGGGCGATTATGAACAACCTTGGAGCTTAAAATTTAAATTTTCCTTCCAATCAGGTCTTTTGATTCTTATCGGAAGAGGCACCGGATCGACCGGTTTGCTTGATCGGTTGAACAAACGAAGTACTATCGGAGGCGACGTCGTTCAACTAGAGGAACTAGCCGGTCGGCTCTCGTTGGGTATTGTTGTAAGCGCCCGGTGTCGAGTTTCAGTGCGATGTTTCGGCGGCCCTACGACAGCGTTGCAAAGTCCCGCCGTGCGCAGGCCGCCCACGAGGCCGGCGCCGTCTGATTGCAGACATAGCCTATGGAGATCGATGCGGACGACCATCGAAACGGCCTCTTTAAAACAATCAGATTTGCGGAAGTGGTCTGAGCGTTGGGGGACGCCCTTTTGTCCTCGCCACTTTGTCGCGTAGTTGCCGGTCGGCCCGGCGAAACGCGTCGTTGACGGCAAACATCAGATCGCCCTGCCGCCGGTCCGAGGCCTTTGGCGGCTTCACGCCGATCTCACGGTGTCCGGGCAGGGAAATCCAGACCGACACTTTGTAAGGTTCACCCATCCGGTGATGCCCATCGGGCGCCTGAATAGCGACACGGCAGGCCGTGATGCGCCCGAAACGGTGTTCCAGCTTCTCAACATTGTTCTCGATGATTTCCCGCAGATGCGCGGATGGTTTAATCCCTTCGATCTCAAGTCGCAGCGGCGTTTCCATCGCATTCTCCATAAAAATCAAAAATTACGCCCACCAGGGCTCGCAACATTGATATCGCGCAAAAACAGCCGCCGGTGGGAGCATTAGATAGCTGCTCTTTTCGAGGACTCCCGATACATGACCGGATTGGAGATTCTCAACCGCAACGTTCAGATCACGCACGAGTGGATCGACGAACTCGACGCCATGTTGGGCTGGAACGACAAAGGGCGCACCTATCGCCTTTTACGCGTGACCTTGCAGACCTTGCGCGATTGCCTGCCGCTCGCCGAAATCGCCGATTTTGCGGCGCAGATGCCAACCTTGCTGCGGGGTGTGTTCTACGAGCACTGGCGGCCGAATGCGCAAAAGCACCGATACGATACCGATCGTTTCTACGCCAGCATCGACCACGCATTCGCGCAGGACCCGCTGGAAGACACCGGCGATCTCGTCGGCCGAGTGTTCGGTTTTCTCTTGTCGAAGATCAGCACGGGGGAAATTGGTGACGTGCGGCATGCGCTGCCGGAACCTCTACGGGAACTCTGGCCGCAATAGCGGAGGTTGCGGTCGATCAAAAAACCATCCGCGCAGAGGCGCATATTTCCGCTTCATTGATGGAGATTGCCATGAAGGTGAAACAAGTCATGCACAAGGGCGTCACTTGGATGACGCCGGAAACGGCTTTGGCTGACGTGGCCAGGCAGATGAAACGCAAGGATGTCGGCGCCATCCCGGTTGGCAAGAATGACAGGCTGGTGGGAATGGTCACTGACCGAGACATCGTCTGCCGCGGTTTGGCCAACGGCAAGACGAACCGGAAGCTCAGCGCTGGCGACGTGATGACAAAAGGCATCGTCTATTGCCGTGCGGATGACGACGTTACCCAGGCCCTGCGTATCATGAAGGCCAAGAAAGTCCGCCGACTTCCTGTCATCGACGCAAAGAAGCGGATGGTCGGTATGCTCAGCCTTGGCGATATCGCCCGCAAGGTGGCCAAACCACAATGCGCCGACATGGTGCGCTCGGTGTCTGCGCATCACGCTTGAGGAAAGCGCCGGCTCGCAAGAGCCGGCTCTTCCCATCAGTTCCGGCTGATGCGGCGTTGACACGGAATTTGATGATCTCCCTCAAATTGTCCGGCCCAACCCTCACTAGTCTGGTGCCGAAATCTTTCGGGTGCGGTCATGAACATGCGACAGCCAATATTGGTCCAGCACGTATGGGTGCTCGTATGCGACGCGAGAAAGTCGCTGCTGCTTCAAAACATGGGCGATCACATTTATCCCAAGCTGGAACTGCGGCATGCCATGGAGCATCAGGTCAGTCGCGCCAGTGCATTGGGCGGGGATGCTCCGGGTCGCACGATCAGCAGTGCGGACGGCAGGCGGGCGAGCGTGGATCAAGGAGATCCCCATCTCGAGGAGGAGCGAAATTTCCTCCAGGGCGTGGTGCAGGATCTCACCCACCGCGTTGAGCGACGGGAGCTCGAAAACCTCATTGTCGTAGCGCCGCCGCGTGCGCTGGGCTGCTTCGGGACTTGATGGGAGAGCAGCTGCAAAAAAACGTGTCTGCAGAAATCGCGCATGATTACGTGAAGCTGCCACTATACGAAATCGAAAAGCGATTGACGCAGGCCTCCACCGTCTAGCGTGCCGGCACGATTTCGCGCGCTCGTCGCGCTTGCGTCGATGACGGGTCCTGTTGAAAGTGAGCGGCGGATCATCGGCAGGCCAGGCTTTGGGTGCGCAATCCGACAATGATGAAGCAAGCCTGAGCCTTCTTGAGGGTCGGCTCGGCCGCCTCTATGCGCGACAGAGGCTCGGTATCGAGCGTGACCACGAGGCGCAGATTTTCGGATACGGCATCAATTTCTTCCATCCCGAGAACTGGTACGTCATGCATTCGGTATTGGCGGCCGCCCTTAAACTCACCGGACTGTATTGGAGGGGGCGCAGGAACGCCGGAGACATTCGAGTCCGGCACAATGTGATAGCGAGCTCCGCTTTGCCGCCCGCATTTGACGGCTTCACCCTGCTGCATCTCAGCGATCTGCATGCGGATACCAACGAGCCGACCATGCGGCGCCTCGCCGACATGCTCTCGGGGCTGCGCTACGATGTCTGTGTCTGGACGGGCGACTATCGCGGCGGGACCGCCGGTGATTTCCGGCCCTCGCTACATGCGCTGGCTCGGGTCCGCGAGCACATCCGGGGGGACATATTCGCCGTCCTCGGCAATCACGACACCATTCTCATGGTGCCACATCTGGAAAAGCTGGGAGTCCGGATGCTGCTGAATGAAGCGACGCCGATTCTTCGTGGCGAAGGCCGCATTCATCTGGTCGGTATCGACGACGCGCATTATTTCCGGGTCGATAACATCGAAAAGGCAGCCGCACACCTGCCGCCTGAGGAGTTCTCGATTCTTCTCTCGCACACGCCGGAGATCTACAGGCAGGCAGCGCATGCCGGCTTTGACGTCATGCTGAGCGGACACACCCATGGCGGGCAGATATGCCTTCCCGGTTCGATCCCGATCACGCTCGATTCCGCGCTGCCGCGGTACATGGGAGCGGGCGCATGGAAGTACCGCGACATGCTTGGCTACACCTCGACCGGCGTCGGCACCAGCATTGTCCCCGTGCGATTCAATTGCCCACCCGAAATCACATTGCACGAATTGCGCTGTCGGCCGGGCTAATAGGGGCGGTCGCGCAAATGCAGGCGATAGAGCAGACGGGATATCCAAATCTCGCCCGCAAAGAAGCAGGCCACGAGCGCGATGATATCGAAGACGGTGAGCGCCAGGGTATCGGCGCAAACGAGGAGAGGTAGCAGCGATTCCGGTATCTGATCGATACCGATCGCCATACTGCTTGGTGGAAGCTGCAAGCGCCTTTTGACGAAACTCGACGCAAGATCGCCGGCCATTGCCGTTGCGGCTAGCAGCAAGGCTATCTCCCACCCAATTCCGATGGTGAAACCGATCAGCGTCGTGGCGAGCAGGGAAAGCAGGAGACCGCGGATGGTCTTCGATGCGCCGAGCAAGGGCTGCCCATCGGGAAGCATCAGTCCGCCATCAAGAGGACGCACCCAACGCGGTCCCAAAATATTCTGCGCAATTACGGGCGTACCATTTGCCACGCTGAGGAGAAGCAAAAGCTTGATGTCCAGAATGAAGTTCATGGCTTCATGGCACGACAAATATGACTCGAGTTTTAGGTAACGCACGACAGGCAAGCTCGTCCATGATTCCCATCAATGCTTGTGTCGAGCCATTGTTGGGCAGTTCTTGCGCATAGGCGTGCGGTTTGCGCTGCTTGCTGCCCGCAAGAAATGTCGCGCGATCCATCTCCTCGGGAGGCCATCTTATTTCTGGCCCTCAAAGGGGCATTGGGATGCAGCCGCGGAAAGCTGGAAGTGGCGGAGGCGGAGGCGGAGGAAGTTCAGACCTTTAGAAATGGCCGAAATCCTGGGATTTTGAGCCGTCTTCTTTCTATGTCCATCCAATCGTCCCCCAATTTTCCAGGGAACGGAAAATGCTAGCAGGTGCAATATCGTCATCCCAGGAGAATGCTCAGAAGGAGCACATGAGTCCGCCAAGGCCACGAACGTGAATGCAGGTCTGTACATCGGGCGGCGAAGACCTATGGGGTCGCGCGATGTGACAAGTGTCGTCGTGGGATCGGGCAGATCCTTGACCGGCACAGCGAGCAATGCCCTTTTTTGCCGGACGATAAAATCACCAGCGTGAAATCGAACTCGCGCAACCACTTCCAACCGGAATTAAGTTTCCTTTCTAGTTAAGAAATCTTCGATCGCCCCCACCCGAATTACATCGTTCGGGCAGTGTATCGACTAAGTGTTGCAGGCGCTTTAGTTCGCGATGCGCGCTCACCTCCCGCTCGGGGCTTGGTCTGTCATCAGAGATGTTCAGCGAGTCCATTTCCGCTACGACTTCGGTGCGTATGGATGGTGTGAACCTGTATCTCATCCTGAACGCTCAATTGGACCCGGGTCCAACGATAGTGGATCACACCGACAGATCAATGCGGGGCGTGCGATACGGTTTTTGGCGATAGACGCTCGCGGCGATTTGCGGATTGCGGATGCCGCCGGTATTCGACGTTCGTAAATCCTCGATCGCTTCAGCGGCGCGGCGCGACAGGAGTATCGCACCCAGCAGGATCGTGACGAGTTGTTCGTCAGTGGTCATGCCGGTGGCTCGGGTGATGCAGGAGAAGTTGGGATTGATTGGCCACTGTCGCCATGCCGGCTGGTGCGCGGCCATGCTCCAAACCCGCGGCAAGTTCGATCAGCGCCGCGGCCACAACGGCGCCGATAAGCGCGCTGCGCAGTTTGAAACCGCCATTGTCCGAAAGTTGCGGCATGCACGCTCCAGTCTGGAGCGTGATCCTCTGTGCCGCTGGCATTTAATTCAATTGGACGTTGGTCCAATCATCGCGGACCAAGCATCGAAGGGAACTATCCGGTCAATGCTGTTGCGTGCCGCCGTTCATCGCCAGCGTGATTGCGTCGAGCAGGGCATCCACATCGAGCGGCTTTCGCACATAGGCGGCCGCGCCGGCAGATATGCAGTTTTCGCGTGTTCCCGGTGCATCATGGGCAGTGATCATCACGACGGGCAGGCTTTCGCCGCGCTGCTTGAGATTGCGCAGGACGTCGATGCCGTCCATCCCCGGCATCTGCAGATCGAGCACCAGGCAATCGAGCGCGCCATACTTGAGATAGGTGAACAGTTCGACGCAATTGGCGAAGGGTTCCGTCGCCATCTCGGACGCCTTGAGAAGCCGGGAAATGGCCGTTCTCACGGACTGATCATCGTCCAGTATGGCGATACGCGTTTGCCGTCGGCTCATGCCCGAAACGTCCACGGTCTTTTCCGCAAATTTCCCCGATACCAGCAGACGCGGACCCGTGGAATTGGACTTTAGAGCTAGGCCGCGCCTCTGGCCGGGGTTCTGGGAGGCGCAGACCGATGAAAAGCCCGCCATCAGCGGGCTTCCTTCGCGGCCGCCGCGTTCAGGCATTCAGCGATGTGCACGAGGGCGGCAACCGAATGAACCTGCATCTTCTCCATGATGTGCGCACGATGCACCTTGATGGTTTTCTCCACTGTGCCCAGGTCGAAGGCGATCTGCTTGTTGAGGCGCCCGGAAACCACATGCTTCATCACCTCGCGTTCGCGCGGCGTGAGCCTTTCGTAGCAGGCACGGAAGCCGTCAATGACGCGCCGTTCCTCGCGCGCGACCTTGTCGGTCGCGATAGCAGACCGGACGGCAGCGATAAGCGCGGTGTCCTGCACTGGCTTGGTGAGATAGTCCACGGCGCCGGCTTTCATGGCTCGCACGCTGGTGTTCACATCATCGCATCCTGTTAGAAAGATGACCCGGCGTATTCCGTTATTCGCCGATAGCGCTTCTTGGAGCGCAAGGCCGTCAAGATCATCCAAACCGACATCGAGCAGCGCGCAACCGGGGATATTCGGATCGTGCCGTTCCAGAAAGTCCCGCGCGGTTTCGAAGGTTTGAACCTCGAAGCCTGCCGCGCCCAATAGGCGGGAGATCGCGATGAGGATGCGGCGGTCGTCGTCGACGACGAAGACGCGGGCGGGGGCCGTTTCCTGCTGGGACGCGAGATTCATTTTCTGTCCTCCGTCAGCGCGGGAAAGAGTGCGTGGAAAGTCGCTCCCCGTCCCGGATTGTTCGCCGCCCAGATCGACCCGCCATGCGCTTCCGCGATGGCCCTGCAGATCGAAAGGCCGAGGCCCAGCCCCTGCGGCTTGGTCGAAACAAGCGGCTCGAAGATCTTGGAAAGGAATTCCGGCTTGATGCCGGTGCCGGTGTCGGAAACGGAAAGATGCGTGGAGCCGTCATCGCTTCTGTCCGTGGCAATGAGGACCATGCCGCCGGCCTCACCGCTCATCGCCTCGGCAGCGTTAAGAGCGAGATTGAGGACAAGCTGTTGCAGTTGGACGGAGTCGCCGATGACGATCATTCTCTCGTCCGACAGGCTTTTGACGATATTGACGCGCCGCGCGATCAGATCGCTCTGCACCAGATCGAGCGCGGACAGAATGACGGCGTTCAGATCGATCTCTTGATGGTGTACATCGTCGTTCTTGAGCAGCGCGCGCAGATGAGTGATGACGTCGCCCGCTCGCGTATCGTCTTCCACGATGTCCGCGATTGCGTTGCGGAGCTCGGAGAAATCGATGGGATCGTGATCCAGAAGGCGCTGCGCAGCCTGCGCGTTGCTCATGATCGCGGTCAGCGGCTGCTTCAACTCATGCGCCAGCGCGCCCGACAGTTCGCCCAGCACCGAGATTCGCGAAAGGTGCGCAAGCGTGATCCGCTGTTTTTCGACTTCGGCGCGCATTTGCTTGCTTTCGGTGACGTCGAGCACCGTGCCGGCAAGCTCCACGACTTTTCCGTCCGGTCTGCGCCGTGCGCGGGTGCGGGTCCGCACCCACCGTAACTGATCGTCCGCCGTCAAAAGGCGATATTCAACTTCGTAGACATCCTTGTCGCCGGCTTTGGTCAGCAGCACCGCGTTGATCATGTCGTGCACCATTGCGCGATCATCGGGATGCACGCTCTCGTCCAGCATCGACATGGTCAGCGTCAGGCTGGGGGATATGCCAAGCAATTGCCGGCCATGCCGCGTCAACCAGATCCGGTCGCGTTGCACATCCCAGCGCCAAAGTCCCAAATTTGCTGCTTCCGCCGCGATAACCATGCGGTCTTCGCTTTCCCGCAACAACCGTTCCGCGAGATGCCGCCGGTTGTTCTGCGCGACAACGGAGAAGATCAACATGATCTCAAGCATCAGAATCAAGCCGAGCGTGACGACGCCCAGATCGATCTCCAGCGCGCCCGGAAAAAAATGCCTTTCCAGAAATAGGCGCGGATGAACAAGCCCGATAACGACGACAGCCGCGGTTAACAGGGTCAGCAGACCCATGATCACCCAGACATCGCGCGCGAGACCGGTGCCGTATGTCGGCATCAGTTCGTGAGTGACATATCCGCGTGTGGTGTTGTTTGTTTTCGCCGGACGAGCAGACTGCTTTTCATCACTATCGAGCGCAAAGAACTCCAGCCACGAGAACAGAGTTTCATGGAGTGTAGTCAGAGTCCTATCCGGCCGTTTGGACATGTCCCGAATAATCCAGTGCGCAGAATCATGTGTTCATGCCATGGATACTTGCCCTTCCTGCAAATCATTCTAATCTCTTGTGAGGTATTCGTCCTCACTTTCGATGTACACCTGCTGAATTAGTGTTCGGGAACTTTGCGGGGCTCACCAGATAGACCAAGCGTGTTAGTCTTCCCTGTTAATCCTTGTTTAAGCATTGCCGACGATTCCATTGGGATGTGGCCGCGGGAATTGAATCGAAGGCATCGCGCTACCGCTTGGTGCGGTGTCCTTCAAATAGAGCTGAAGCATCTGGCGTCGTTGGACCTTGGTCCAATTGAGGCAAAGCCGACGCCGCTCTTAACTGCCTCCGCACCGGGGAAATTGTTCGGCACACCCCAGCCCCTACGCCACGATGGCCCCGGTGCATACGACAACGCCAACGGGGTCGCGTTCGCTGCCGGAAGGAAGCCTCGATGTTACACCTTGATGTGACACCAAGCTTTTGGAACGAGCGGGCCGTCCGGCCGCTGAGTCCGTTGGCGTTTCGTCGCCCGACACTCTCAGACTTCAATGGCGGCTAGTCCTCATGAATATCTGTCACAAGGCCGTTTCGACGTTCAACCGTCCGTCGGCGTCTAGCACGTTCAACTCATGACGGGCCTTTGCAAGGAACGTCATGAAATGGAAATCGCAGACCTCATTCATTCGCAAAGCAAGTTTCCGGTGTCCTCCAGGCTGCCGACAGCGGTGGCCCCGTTCGGGATCTGCCTGGCGGACATCGTGAGCCTTTCTTTCAATATGGGACCTTTTGAATAGGAGCGGGGCATGCCGATGAGTGCGAAGGCGCACAGCGCCGCGCAGCAATTGAACCTGACGGAAGCGGAAGCGAGTGAAATCGCGATGGAGGCGTATATATACGCCTATCCGCTGGTTCTGATGGAGATCACGCGGCGGACCATGACGAATGTCGCCAAGCCGGACGCGATCACCGGCAAGGCGCCGATGAATTTGTTCGGCCACAAGAGCGCATTCCCCGATGCCAACTTCACCGATGTGGTCCGCGCCAATGCGGACACGCTCTATTCGATGCTATGGTTCGATGTTTCACGCGAGCCGCTGATCGTCGAGTGCCCGGACTCGCATGGCCGCTATTACCTCCTGCAATGCATGGATATGTGGAGCGATGTTTTTGCGTCGCCAGGCACGCGAACGACGGGCAACGCGGCACAATGCTTCGCGATCACCGGCCCGCGCTGGACGGGGCCGCCTCTGCGCGGTGTCGCTCAGATCCATAGCCCCACCGATCAAGGCTGGGTAATTGGTCGCGCGCAGATCAACAGCAAGGCCGATTACGACAATGTGCATGCATTTCAGAAAGGGTTCAGCACGGTTCCCTTCACGCATTATGGCAGGGGCTATGTTCCGGCGAAGGCGATGATCGACATCGAGCGCGACATGAGCGCGCCGGTGGAGCAGGTGACGAAGATGGACGCTTCCACGTTCTTTTCCCTCTTCGTCAAGCTTTCGCGGTTCAACCCGCCACATGCCAATGACTATCCCCAATTGGCGCGCATGCAGCGGATCGGCATCGAGCCGGGCAGTGTGTTCGACATCGGTGCCATCGCTTCGGTGGCGCAGGCGGCACTGGAGGACGCGCCGCCCCTTGCGCTGAAGAAGATCCAGGCTTCGATGTTGAAGTTGGCGCGGATCGTCAATGGCTGGGAAGTCATCGCTGCGCCGGTCGGGACTTACGGAACCGATTATCTTCGCCGGGCCGCGGTCGCCTATTTCGGGCTGGGTGCGAATGTGCCGGAAGATGTGATCTGTCCGACGATCCGTTATGGCGCCGATGGCAAGCCGCTCGATAGCGCAAAGAACTATATCCTGCATTTCGAGAGCGGGGAGGCGCCGCCCGCGCGCGCTTTCTGGTCGCTCACCATGTACAATGACAAGCAGTTCTTCGCGGCCAATCCGCTGAACCGCTTTGCCATCGGCGATCGCGACAAGCTCACCTTCAATCCGGATGGTTCACTCGACATCTATATCCAGCGTGAAACACCCGGCGCAGAGAATGAAGCCAACTGGCTGCCCGCGCCGGCGGGCGGCGCATTCACGCTCACCATGCGCATCTATTGGCCAAAAGCGGACGCCGTGGACGGCACATGGAGGCCGCCGCCGCTTACCGTGGCCGGCTGACATGGACCAAAGTCCAATTTCGCGCTGCCCTGCTTTTTGCCATCGTCGAGGCGTGGAGGGTGAGCGCCATGCGGCACAGGGCAATTTCTGACACTGGTTTTTTCGCGCCGTTGCTCGCCGGCTCGCTCTGTCTCGTCCTGTTTGGCATGTCGCCATACTAGTGGTGGGATGGGCGGCGATGACGGGCATGGGTCGTCATCGCCGCCCTTATTTTCCGGTGCGCGCTGCGACGATGCGAATGCATCCGGTGTTGCGCGCCTTGTTTTTCTTTTCCCGCTTGCCGATACACCGGCATGGGCCGACCGGAAAGCTTCAAGAATTTTCGCCGCGCGCCGAGTCCGCCGGCTGCAGCATCGATCAGGCGGTGGAATCGCGGATGTCCAAGAGCTGAGCGAAATTGGCTAACGCTTTCTGAAAGGTCGGCGGAACGTCATGGCTCTCTCTCCGCCTGGGCCACGGCGTTCCGCCAGTCGAATGCTTCAAATTGGACTTAAGTCCAATCGTGGGCGGGGAACCTCAACTCTAGACTGTGCACGTAACATGGGCTGTGGCAGTCGGGGCGCAATCTGGCGGTGCGTGCGTTCGAATGGCTTCTCGGCTCCGAGAGTTTATCCAGACACATGCCGTCGCATCCCGAAATCTTCAAGCACCGCAAAGAGCTTTTGCAAATGACGTTATCGCAGATCGTCGAGCATCGCCGCCGCGAGCATGCCAATCCCGGGGCGCGCATGAAGACCACCGATATGGTGCGCATCGCCGGCGGCGATTTCATCATGGGTTCGGATCGTCACTACCCCGAAGAAGCGCCGGCGCATGCGGTATCCGTCGATAGTTTCTGGATTGATCGGTTTCCCGTCACCAATGCGGAGTTCGCGGTCTTCGTGGAAGAAACCGAATATGTGACGCTGGCCGAACGCCCACCCGATCCCGCGCTTTATCCCGATGCCGATCCGAAATTTCTGATACCGGCCTCCGTCGTATTTCAGAAGCCTGCGGGCCGCGTGGATATGGGCAATCATTGCAACTGGTGGCGCTATGTTCCCGGCGCAAACTGGCGTCGTCCTTTAGGACCGCGCAGCGGATTGAAGGGCAAGGCAAAGCATCCCGTCGTGCATATCGGTTTTGAAGATGCCGAAGCCTACGCGGCGTGGGCGGGCAAGGAATTGCCGACAGAAGCCGAATGGGAATTCGCCGCGCGTGGCGGCCTCCGCGACGCGGACTTCGCCTGGGGCGACGAGTTGATGCCCGGCAGCCAGTTCATGGCGAACACCTGGCAGGGCGAGTTTCCGTGGGAGAATTTGCAATGTGCCGGCTTTGAAGGCACTTCGCCCGTCGGGCTGTTTCCATCAAACGGTTATGGCCTGCACGACATGATCGGCAATGTGTGGGAGTGGACGATCGACTGGTATTCCGCGCATCACGAGGCCTCGCCGTCA
Organism: Rhizomicrobium sp.; assembly: GCA_025451875.1. Taxonomy (GTDB): domain Bacteria; phylum Pseudomonadota; class Alphaproteobacteria; order Micropepsales; family Micropepsaceae; genus Rhizomicrobium. The sequence continues at coordinate 15,758 of JANWJQ010000022.1, read as the reverse complement.
TGTTGCGATGGTGCGCACAACCCGCGCTGCGGCGAGCGCGACGGCAGCTTCGATCCGCGCCAGCCCGGCATAAAGATTCCGTGCCGGGTGATGAAGGGCGGTTCTTATCTTTGCGCGCCGAACTATTGCGAGCGCTATCGTCCGGCGGCGCGCATGGCACAACGGATCGACACGGCAACCTGCCATCTCGGCTTTCGCTGCATCACGCGGGAGGCGAAAGTCTGACGGATGCCGGCGGCCGCAAGGCAGAAAGCGCGACACCAGCGGATATCAATGACAGCGTTGAAAGGGTTTTGAGGGGCATGAATATCTCCGGGCATCGGGTGCGATACCCGGTTGGTCCGTATTCACGCGCGTTCTGAATTGGACTTCAATCCAACGCCTAGTTCGGAGCGCTTCCGGTCTGTTCCAGGAACTCCGCGACGAACGGTGTTCTGGGCGCACGGCGCAGATCCTGGGGCGTGCCATATTGTTCGATCACACCGGCATTCATGACCGCCACGAGATCGGCGATCGCGAACGCTTCTTCCTGATCGTGCGTGACGAAAATCGTGGTGATGCCCAGACGCTCCTGCAAGGCGCGCAGCCAGATGCGCAGATCCTTGCGCACCTTCGCATCCAGCGCGCCGAACGGCTCGTCGAGAAGAAGCATGCGCGGCTCGATGGCCAGCGCGCGCGCCAGCGCCACGCGCTGCCGCTGACCGCCGGAGAGTTGGCTGGGATAACGCCCGCCCAATCCGTCCAATTGGACGAGATGCAGCAGTTCCTCGACGCGATGGGCGATTTCCTTGCGCGAGGGGCGCTCGCGGCGCGGGCGCACGCTGGGGCCGAAAGCGATATTCTGTGCCACTGTCATGTGCCGGAACAACGCGTATTGCTGGAAAACGAACCCCGCGCGACGTTCGCGCGCTGGAACCCCGAGCCAGTTCATATCGGCGAAACGCACGGCGCCGTCGTCGGGAAATTCCAGCCCGCCCAGAATGCGCAGCAAAGTGGTCTTGCCGGAGCCGGAGGGACCCAAAAGGGCCACGAACGCGCCCTGCGGCACGGTGAAGCTTGCGCCTTTCAGCGCGGCGAAGCGCCCGAAGCGTTTGGTGATGGAATCGACAACAAGAGACATGATGGCTCCGTCAGTGCCGGTGCGTCGCGGCGATCTCGTCCGCGTAGCGCCATTCGAGAAGAGACTTGAATGTGAGCGTGACCAGCGCCAGAAGGGCGAGCAGCGACGCCACGGCGAAAGCGCCGACATATTGATAGTCGTTGTAGAGAACCTCGACATGCAGCGGCATGGTGTTGGTGAGCCCGCGGATGTGTCCGCTCACCACCGACACCGCGCCGAACTCGCCCATCGCGCGCGCATTGCACAACAGCACGCCATATAGCAGCGCCCATTTGATGTTGGGCAACGTTACGCGCAGAAAGGTCTGCAGGCCGGAAGCGCCGAGCGTGACGGCGGCTTCTTCTTCATCACGGCCCTGATCGGTCATCAGCGGAATGAGTTCGCGCGCGATGAAGGGGAAGGTGACAAAGATCGTGGCAAGAACGATGCCGGGCAGGGCGAAGATGATGCGGATGTCGTGATCGCGCAGCCAAGGACCCAACCAGCCCTGAAGTCCGAACATCAGCACATAGATCAGGCCGGACACGACCGGCGATACCGAGAACGGCAGGTCGATAAGGGAAATCAGCAGGCTCTTGCCGCGAAAATCATATTTGGACACCAGCCACGCCGCGCAGACGCCGAAGACAAGATTGAGCGGCACGGCGATGGCGGCCACGATCAACGTCAGCTTGATCGCCGAGATCGCATCGGGATCGCGCAGCGCATCAAGCGCGGCCTGCAATCCGTTGGCGAGCGCGCTGGTGAATACGGTTAGCAGCGGGAGAAGCAGGAAGATGCCGATAAAACCAATCGTAATGGCGATCAGCAGGCCGCGCGTCAGGATGGAGTCGTCTGTCGGTCTGCGCATGATTTATCGCCGTGCCGCCAGAAGGCTTTGGAACAGATTGAGCGCGAGAATGATAACGAAGGACGCCGCCAGCATGACGAGACCGATGGCGGCGGCGCCTTCATAATCATATTGCTGCAGCTTGATGATGATGAGCAGCGGTGCGATCTCCGACTTCATCGGAAGATTGCCGGCGATGAAGATCACCGAACCGTATTCGCCCACGGCGCGCGCGAAGGCGAGGCCGGTGCCGGTGACCAGGGCCGGTGCGAGGGCGGGCAGCACGACGCGGCGCAGTGTCTGAAAGCGCGTTGCGCCCAGCGTCGCCGCCGCTTCCTCTGCTTCCGCGCTCATGTCCGCAATCACCGGCTGCAAGGTGCGCACGACGAAGGGCAGGCCGATGAAGATCAGCGCGAAGATCACGCCGATGGGCGTGAAAGCAATTTTGATGTTGAGCAACGATAGGGGGCCGCCCAGCCATCCGTTGGATGCGTAAAGCGCGCTGAGTGCGATCCCGGCGACCGCCGTCGGCAGCGCGAAAGGCAGATCGACGAGCGCATCGACGAGGCGCTTGCCCGGAAAGCGATAGCGGACGAGCGTCCAGGCCACGATCAATCCGAACACGGCATTGACCACCGCTGCGATGGCGGCGCCGCCGAAGGACAATTTCAACGCCGCGAGCACGCGCGGTTCGGTGATGGCGGCGATGAAACCGCTCCATCCCAACGTCCACGGCTTGAGGAGCAGCGCCGTCAGCGGAATGAGAACAATGGCGGACAAATAGAAAAGCGTGAACCCGAGTGTCAGCCCGAAGCCGGGCAGAACACTCGGATTCCGCAAGCGCGCGAAGGGGGAGGAAATCGCGGCGCTACGCATGCATCACTTGGACGGCTTGTAGATCTGATCGAACACGCCGCCATCCGCGAAATGGGTGGCCTGCGCCTTCGTCCAGCCGCCGAACACGTCATCGATCGTGTAGAGCGTGATCTTCGGGAAGTCCTTGGCGTGTGCCGCAAGGATGGCCGGATCGCGTGGACGATAGAAATTGTGCGCTTCGATCTCCTGGCCCTTCTTGGAATAGAGGAACTGCAGATAGGCCTCCGCGACCTTGCGCGTGCGATGGCGATCCACGTTCTTGTCCACGATGGACACCGGCGGCTCGGCAAGGATGGAGTTCGACGGATAGACGATGTCGAACTTGCCCGGTTCTTCCTGAACCGCCAGACGCGCCTCATTCTCCCACGACAACAACACATCGCCGATGCCGCGCTGCGCGAAGTTCGTCGTGGCGCCGCGCGCACCGGTGTCGAGCACCGGAACATGCGCGTAGATCTCATGCACGAATTTCTGCGCCGCTTCCTTGCTGCCGCCCGGCTTCTTTTCCGCATAGGCCCAGGCCGCAAGATAGGCCCAGCGCGCGCCACCCGACGTTTTGGGGTTGGGCGTGATGACGTGGATACCGGGCTTCACCAGATCCGGCCAGTCCTTGATTTTCCACGGGTTGCCCTTGCGCACGAGGAACACAATCGTGGAGGTGTAAGGCGTGGAATTGTCCGGCAGGCGCTTCTGCCAATTCGCCGGGAGCAGCTGCGCCTTCTGCGCGATCGCGTCGATGTCATAGGCCAGCGCCAGCGTGACGACGTCGGCATCCAGTCCATCGATCACCGCGCGCGCCTGCGAGCCCGAGCCGTTGTGTGATTGGTTGATGGTGACGTTGTCGCCGGTCTTGGCTTTCCACTCGGCAGCGAAGGCGGCATTCACATTCTTGTAGAGCTCGCGCGTCGGATCGTAGCTGACATTGAGCAATGTGACGTCAGCTGCCTGGGCGCTGCTGGCCGCAAGCACAATCGCGGCGATCAGGGCATGGATTTTCTTCATCGAGAAATCTCCTTCAATATGCGTTGATCAGAGAGCGAATTGTGCGCGCAACGACACGGCGTCGAGCTTGGCGCCGATATCCCCGCCCGCGGCATTGAGGCGTGAGACGTCGGTGTGCTGGTAGTCCAGCACAAACCGGATCGCATTGTTCGGATACCAGTTCACGCCAGCCGTCCAGATTTTCTGTTCGCCGCCGCGCACGCCGCCCGCAGGAGCGGCAAGACCTGCAACGCCAGCATTGTCGTTCAGGTCCAGAACACTGTAACGCGCCGCAAGTTCCCAGGCGCCGATGCCGGGCTTGTCGAACGAGAAGGAATTCCGCGGTTTCGGCAGGCCGTAGCTGCCCGTCGAGGTCACATAAGGCTTGGCTTCACCGGTAAGGACCCAGCTTGCCTGAAGATACCAGCCGTCAAACGATGGATTGGGCAGTGCGCTGGCCCGGCGGTTTACGTCAAAATTGAAATAACCACCTTGCGCGTAAAAATTGTGCCAATTGCCCGCGGCTTCGACACCCCATTCCAGGATATCGCTGGCGTTGATGTTGCCGGTGTCGATCAGGCGGACGTTGTTGTCATCGACATTCAGCTCCGGGCGTTCACGCAGGCGCAATGTCCTGGGCGAACCCGCGCCGGCCGCCGTGTCGGCGATCTTGAAGACGTAAGTTGAATCGGCACCGATGGCGAAGTTCGCGTCGTCGTCCTTGAAGAGGCGATAGGCGACGCGGCCGACAGCCGCCTGCTGCTCGTCGAATACGCCCGTGTCCTGCACCAGGTCGCCGGTGTAGGAGATCGCAGCGAAATAATTGTCGTCATAGGCGAAAAGCGTGGTGCCGTCGCGCCCGTCCGAGCCCGCGATGCTGCGCGCCAGATCGGCCGGCTGGGCGCGCTCCAGGAAAATGAGGTCGGACGCGGAGGTGGTGTCGTCGAAGCTTTCCGGTGTCGGATAGGCACCGATCCTCCAATGCACCTGCCCGAGTCCATCATACTGGATATAGGCGCTCGAGATCGCGGCGCCTTCGCTGCCGGAGCCGCCGAAATCATAGATGAACTGGTAGGACCAGTCCTTGAACAGGGTGCCTTGCACGCCCAGACGCGCGCGGCGGAAATTGCTGCCGCTGGAGAGATCCGTGCCCGCTGGCGCCTTGTCCTGCCCGTAATAGGCGGTGTCGAACTGCACGAGCGTGCGGATGTCCAGGCTGAAATCGCCATCGGCGCTCTTGAGGGATGGACGGCCGTTCTTGAGCGAGACGCTCACATCCGGCTTGTCGCCCTGCTTCTGCACGACGTCCGTGTATTGGTCGGAGGTGCTGCGTTTCAGGTCCGCGACCTCGGCGTTGAGATCGTCGATCTGCTGCTGCAGCGTATCGATCTTCGCGGAATTTGCGGTGCTCGCGCTGGCGGCCATCGCCGGCGCCGAGAAGGAAATTGCGGCCAATCCGGCGATCAACGCCATGGCCGTGCTGTTGCGGTAATTTTTCATGTCCGTCGGCATCCCATCCGAAGTTTGACCAGCGGGATGTCCGATCATGGCACCCCGTAAATCCATCATGTCGATAAACACTACCGAGTCAATATAGATTAAACCGGGCACGTGCTGCGGCCGGGGAGGGGAAATCGGGATTTGTTTGTCAGGCCGCGCGGCGCTTGCGCGATTTCCGGGTGGATTTTTCGTCCGCGATCGCCTGCGCCAGGGTGCGGCGTTCCAGAATATCGGCCGTCGCATCGCGCACGCTTAAGAGTACCTTGCGGATCGCGCAGGTCACTTCGTCTTCGCAATCGTCGCATTTGCGATAGGCGGTGCGGCTGGCGCAGGGGCTCAGCGCCAGTGGCCCGTCGATAGTGCGGATAACCTCGGCGAAAGTGATCGATTCTGCCGGCCGTCCCAGCGTGTAGCCGCCGAATTTTCCGCGATGGCTGTGCAGGATGCCGCGCTTCTTCAGCTCCAGAAGAATCTGCTCGAGGAATTTGCGCGGAACATCCGCCTCTTCGGCGATGTCCGCGATCATGACGGGCTCGGCATCTTTGCGCGCCCCCAAAACGAACAGGGCGCGCAACGCGTAGCGGGCTTTTTGCGAGAGCATGACGATTAAACCGACTTATTCTACATGAAAGATAGTGAATTATGGGGAAAATTCAACCGGGCACCGCGCCCCCCGCATCCGGAGTCCAAAGGACTTGGATGTCTGGGGTGCCAGTGATTATGTGTGCGGCAGACCTCTCAGGAAAAGGAGCGAACTCATGACCGCATCGACCGAACGGGCCGTCCTCGCTGGCGGCTGCTTCTGGGGCGTGCAGGATCTGATCCGCCGCTATCCGGGCGTGATCTCCACACGGGTCGGCTACACCGGCGGCGACGTGCCAAACGCGACCTATCGCAATCACGGCACCCATGCCGAAGCGATCGAGATCACTTTCGATCCGCAGAAGATCAGCTATCGCCAGCTTCTGGAATTCTTCTTCCAGATCCACGATCCAAGCACGAAGAACCGCCAGGGCAATGACATCGGCATGAGTTACCGCTCGGCGATCTTCTATACGACCGACGAGCAGAAGCGCGTTGCGCTGGACACGATCGCTGACGTCGATGCCTCCGGCCTGTGGCCCGGCAAAGTCGTGACTGAGGTCGTCCCCGCCGGTGATTTCTGGCAAGCGGAACCGGAGCATCAGGATTATCTGGAGCGCATTCCGGACGGCTATACCTGCCACTTCGTGCGGCCCAACTGGAAACTTCCGGTGCGTGGCGAAGCGCGCCGCGCAGGTTAACCGCACTTTATATTTCCGGCGTTGCGCATGCCTTGGGCTGCGGGACAGGCTCTTCTTTATCCTGTATAGGGCTGCCCGTGGCCGGGGCATGAGATGCAATCGTGGATAAAGACGCGCCGTTTTCGCTCGAGACGTTCGAATTCCTCTGCTATTCGCGCAATCGCGAGCTGGCCGCGCGCGAACTGACAAAGCTCCTCAACACGCTTGAAGTGCAATATGGCGCGCTGAACGGCATCAAGGCGAAGCTGGGATCTGCGCCGGCAGCGCTGCGCAACATGGCGCTGCTGACACGTATCACGTCGGCGCTGTCCAGTTTGTTTTCCGATCCCGAATTCTTCCTGACGCCGCAGGGCTTCGGCCAGTTGATCTCCTGGCAGCGCTGGATCGCGGCGCTCTTCGCGGCGAGCCCGTTCGGCAATGCCGACCATGTGCTGCGGTCGATGAATGTGAAAGGTCCGGAAGTGGAGTTGGAGCTGACCGAAACCAGCTTCGTCAAATTCTGTCTTCTTTATACGCCGGACTCCGATATCCCGGCCGATGTTCAGACATTGTGGACCTACAATCGCAGGCTCGCGGGCGCGCTGTTCTTTTCGCTCATGGCGCCGCGTTTCCTCGGAACGGACGCCGCGCATGCCAAGCGTGAAGCACTGCTGGGATGGCTTCCGCCCAAGCTGGACGAGGTGGACGATATCGATCAGCTGCCGCTCGCGATCCTGCACGACGTTTACCTGAACTGCAGCTACGCCGATCGCGCGGACAAGCATGAGATCAAGCGCGCGATCCACAAGCTGGTGCGCAAGAAGCTGGTCAAGGAAGGCATCGCGGATATCGACGTTACGACTCCGCGCGGCATCGAGAATGGCAAGCCGGTGATGCTGGTAGTGCTGGAGTGGTTCACGTCCAAACACTCCATCTACCGCACCCATTCCACGAGCCTGCGGGCCTTGCGCGAGAAGTTTCATGTCGTGGCACTGGGCGGCGCGCAACAGGTTGATGAGGCGGGCCGCGCGGTGTTCGACGAGTTCATTCCGTTGGGCTCCGACATTCGGCCCACGCTCGAAATGGTGCGCAATGAGGCGCTGAAGCGCCGTCCCGCCGTCGTCTATTATCCCTCCATCGGCATGTTCCAGCCGACGATCTATCTCGCCAATATGCGCCTCGCGCCGATCCAGCTCACCGCGCTGGGACATGGCGCCAGCAGCATGTCGCCCTTCATCGACTATTACGCCATCGAGGGCGACATCGCGGGCGATCCGGCGACCTATAGCGAGAAGCTCTTGCTCCTGCCCGACGATGCGATGCCGCATGTCCGGTCGTCTGACGCTGTGCCGATAACACCGCAGTTGCGCGAAAATCCGGAGATCGTGCGCGTTGCGGTGGCGTCCACAACGATGAAGCTTAATCCGCGCTTCCTCAGAACCTGCGTGCAGATCGGCAAAGCCGCCAAGGCGCCGGTGCATTTCGAATTCCTGATCGGATTTGCCAACGGACTGACACATGAACAGGTGCGCCGCTTCGTTCACAGCTATCTGCCGGACGCGGTCGTTCACAGCCATCAGCCTTATGCGCCTTACATGGCGGCCATCAACAGTTGCGATCTGTTCCTCAATCCGTTTCCCTACGGCAACATGAACGGCAATGCCGACATGGCGCTCGCCGGTCTTGTCGGCGTGTGCCGCACAGGTCCGCAGGTGCACGAACATATCGACGGCGGATTGTTCAAACGCATGGGTTTTCCGGACTGGCTGATCGCCGGCAGCGACGAAGAATATGTCGCCGCCGCCGTGCGTCTGATTGACAATTCCGACGAACGTCTCGCCTTGCGGCGCGCGTTGATCGCGCGCGGCGGTGATGAGGTTCTGCTCAAGGGACGGCCGGAAATTCTGGGCGAGAAGCTCGCCGAACTTGCGGCCGCTTTGCCTTAAACCTCGATGGTTGTTTCCATCGTAATCTCGGCTTTCAGCAGCTTCGAGACGGGGCAGTTCTTTTCCGCCGTCTCGGCTGCTTTCCGCGCCGCCGCCTTGTCCGCGCCCTGCGCCGTGATCTTCACGGTGAGGTGAGAGGAGATGATGGAGAAGCCGCCATCCTGCTGCTTCAGCTCGATCGCCGCCGTGGTCTCGATGCGCGGGTTGGAAATGCCGGCTTTCGACAATTCATTCGACAGCGCCATGGTGAAACATGACGCATGCGCCGCGCCGATCAGTTCCTCAGGATTGGTTCCCTTTTCGTCACCGAAGCGGGTGTTGAAGCCATAGGGCAGATTCTCAAGTGCGCCGCTCTCCGTGGAAATCGCGCCTTTGCCGGTCCGAAGATCGCCGGTCCAGACGGCGCAGCCTTTTCGTTTCATGATGTTCTCCTTTGAGGCGCTTCCGACGAAACGCTCCAGCCCATGTTTGGTCGCAGGCGCTTGCGATTAATGTGCGACTGGCGTGACGCGCCAGATAATGTTTCCGACATCATCGGCCACAAGCAACGCGCCGTCTTTCGCCACGGCGACACCCACGGGGCGGCCATAGGCGGTGTCGCTGCCGTCACCTTTCAGGAAGCCGGTGAGGAAATCCTGCGGCAGCCCGTTCGGCTTTCCATTCTGGAACGGCACGAACACCACTTTATATCCGGTCAGCTGTGCGCGGTTCCATGACCCATGCTGGCCGACGAACACGCCGCCCCGATACTGGGCCGGGAATGCCGTGCCCGTGTAGAAGGTGAGGCCGAGCGACGCGGTGTGGGCGCCGAGCGCGTAGTCCGGCGCGATGGCTTTGGCGACCATTGCCGGGTTTTGCGGCTGCACGCGGCTGTCCACATGCTTGCCCCAATAGGACCATGGCCAGCCATAGAACGCGCCAGGCGTCACGCTCGTCATGTAATCGGGCACCAGGTCGTCGCCGAGTTGGTCGCGCTCGTTCACCGCAACCCACAGTTTGTGCGTTACCGGCTCCCAGCCCATGCCGTTCGGATTGCGAAGTCCAGAAGCGTAGATCTTCTCGCCCGAGCCATCCGGATTGATCTGCAGAATATCGGCGCGGCGTTTTTCGATCTCCATGCCCTTGTCGCCGATATTGCTGCCGGAGCCGACAGTCACATAGATCTTCTTGCCGTCCTCACTGGCGATGAGATTGCGTGTCCAGTGATGGCCGACGGGAATGTCGAGAATTTTCTGCCCAGGTTCGGTGATCTGCGTTTCGCCGTCCTTGTAGGGATAACGCACCACGCCATCGGTGTTGGCGACGTAGAACGAGCCGTTCAGCAGCAGCATGCCGAAGTTCTGATTCAAGCCTTTCAGAAAAACCGTGCGCACGTCCGGCTTGCCATCGCCATTGGTGTCGCGCAGCAGCGTGATCTCGTTCGCGCTTTCCGGCGCGGAGCCATTCTTCTTGTCGAGCCAATGTTCGACGATGCCTTCGATGGAATTCATCGGCGAAAGCGGCGGCGCGGCTTCGGCAACCAGCACGTCGCCATTCGGCAGGACATAAACCCAGCGTGGATGCTTCAGATTCTCGGCATAGCGCGTGACGGTGAATCCGGCCGGTGCTTTCGGCGCGGCGCCCGCCGGCCACGCTTCAACCGAATTGACGCCCATCGTCGGAATGGTTTGCGGGGCAGGCGCGGGCAATTCCGGCTTGGTGCCGAAATTGGATTTCGGCGGCGGATGGCCTTGATCGCAGGCAGTGAGCGAAAGCGCGGCAGCGGCCACAAAAATCAGGGAGAGAGAATTCTTCATAACTATCCTCCGACGGGGCTTCACGCGCCCGTGCGTTGTTTGAAAAACTGGATGACGCGCTCTTCGGCGAGCTTGGTCGGCGAGTTCGGCTCATCAACCATGTCGAGCGTCAGCACCGAATGGGCGCGCCCGGAGGCGGGGTTGGCGTCTTTCTTTTCGAATTCGTACGCCTCGAAGCGCCGCCCGAACGTCTCCCTGAGCATCTCGAAACGTCCGTCCGGCACCACCGAGTCGCCGTAGAAGCGCAGGCCGATCATCGAGAGGTCTTCCTTCTCCATGCGTTCCTTGGCGCATTTGATCTCAGCAGGCGAGGCATCGATCGTTCGCGCCTTTGCTTTTCCGAGGATGGGATTGGACGGCTGGGACAAAACTGGGGCGACGACGGAAGTATCCGTCATCATCGCCAGCGCGAAACCGCCGGTGAAGCACATGCCCACCGCGCCCACGCCTTTGCCGCCGCATTCGGCGTGGGCCTTCCGCGACAGCGCGCGAAGCCAATCGACGATGGGACTGGATTTGTCATTCGCCCAGACATTGAACTCGCGCGCGATGCAGATGTTCTTGAACATCTGGCCCAGCGCATAACCCATGGTCACCGGCTTGCCGGGCGTACCGAACAGGCTCGGTAGGAAGACTGTCATACCTGCGGCGGCCACGCGATCGGCGAAGCGGATGACGAGTGGATGAAGGCCGGGTATCTCATGGATGATTATGACGGCGGGGCCGTGGCCGCGTCGATAGACGTCACGCGTCCAGCGCCCATCATTAAACTCAAATTTTTGGTAGTCCTTCAGCGCTTCCGCGTAGTCCATCGATCCCCCCGTTCTTCTTGCGGCCATGCTAGTGGATTGCCGGGGGACAAGCGAAGCTTGTTGTGATCACCCTGCCTTTTGAGGGGCGGCGGTCTCGGTTAGGGTTGCTTCGACTTCGGGAGGGTCCAACCATGCGCATGCAATTTGCCATCACCGCCGCTGTTTTATTCGCCGCGTCCGCCACATCCGCGTCGGTTGTGGATTTTCCGGCCCGCCGCGCCGGCCTGTGGAACGTGACCATCAACATGGAGAATGCGAAGCTTCCGGTGCAAACGAACAGGATGTGCATCGACGCTGCCACGGATGCCAAATTGATGAAGCTCGGCCTGGCTTCGAAGGAATCCCAGTGTACCTCGATGAACATCTCCGGCATTGGCAATGTTCGTACTGTGGATTCAGTATGTCACTTCAACGGTGGCACGCAGAAAAATCACGTCGAAATGACCTATGCCGGAGATGGCGCATATCATATGGATATGCGGTCGCAATTTTCGCCACCTCTGGCCGGTCATGACCAGAGCCACATCGTGCAAGATGGCAAATGGGTTGGCCCTTGTCCGGCGGACATGAAGCCGGGCGACATGATGATCAACGGCATGAAGATCAATATGCTGGGTGGCGGGATGCCGATGCATGCCGGTAGACTTACGCCGGAACAGATCCAGGCAATCATCAAGGCACATGGTGGACATTGAGCGACGCGGATAACAAAACCGGCCATCCCGAACTCACGCGGCTGCGCGCGTCGATCGACAATATCGACGCCGCGCTGATCCACATTCTCGCCGAACGGTTCAAATGCACGCAGGCCGTGGGCGTCTATAAAGCCGCCCATGGCCTGCCGCCGGCCGATCCCGCACGCGAGGCGCAGCAGATCGCGCGCCTGCGCACCCTCGCGCAAAACGCCAGGCTGGACCCGGATTTCGCGGAAAAGTTCCTGAATTTCATCGTGTCCGAGGTCATCCGGCACCACGAGGCTATACCGCGTAAGTGAGCCGAAGGGCGGTTTTCCACGTAACAATCCGGCATAGTGAAGCGAATTGAGCTTCGAACAGCCGGAAAACCGCCATGAACCGAACCTCCACTTTTCGCCCCGATCGCCGCTCTCTGTTGCTGGCCGCATCGTCTGCCGCTGCGCTCGCGGGCGTTGCCGCGGCGATGCATCCCGTTCGCGCGCTGGGCGCCTTGCCGAATGTGAAGATCGAGAACTTCAACGCCGCCGGAAAAAGCATCGGCGTTGTGACCGAGCCGAAGGTCGTGAAGAGCGACGCACAATGGCAGGCGCTGCTGAAGGGCGATGAGCCGCTTGCCTTTGCGGTGACGCGTCATGCCGATACCGAACGCGCCTTCAGCGGCAAATATGCGGAGACGAAGGGCGACGGCCTCTATCGCTGCATCTGTTGTGATACGGCGCTCTACGATTCCAAAACGAAGTTTGACTCCGGCACGGGCTGGCCGAGCTTCTATCAGCCGATCTCCAAGCTGAATGTGCGCGAGGCAGACGACAAATCCTGGATCATGGACCGCACGGCGATCTCCTGCACGCGTTGCGACGCACATCTCGGTCACGTCTTCAATGACGGCCCCAAGCCGACGGGCCTGCGCTATTGCATGAACTCAGCCGCGCTGCGCTTCGTGCCGCGCGCCGTTGCGTGAAAGGAAAAGCCATGAAGAATCTTCGCACGCTCCTCGCAACGGTTGCCATCGCCGCTCTGACCGCCGCCTGTGCCGCCAATGCGGATGAGAGACCGCATGCCGTTCCGGCTTCGACGGCGGTCGATGCACCGGCCAGCGGAATTCAGACCGCTGTTCTATCCGGCGGCTGCTTCTGGGGCCTGCAGGGCGTGTTCGAGCATGTGAAGGGCGTCAAGCAGGTTGTTGCGGGTTACGCGGGCGGCGCCGCCGACACGGCGCAGTATGAAACCGTGAGCAGCGGCACCACGGGACATGCCGAGACGGTGCAGATCAAATACGATCCCAAACAGGTCAGCTATGCTGATCTGCTGCGGGTTTATTTCTCCGTCGCGACCGATCCCACAGAGCTGAACCGCCAGGGACCGGATGACGGCACGCAATATCGCGGTGACATCTGGACGACGACGTCGGACCAGGCGCGTGTGGCGAAGGCCTATATCGCGCAGCTGCAAGCCTCGCACACTTTCTCGCAGCCGATTGTCACGCGCGTGGACGCCTATAAGGGTTTTTATCCTGCAGAGGGTTATCATCAGGACTTCCTGATCAAGAACCCGGATTATCCCTACATCGTGATCAACGATCAGCCGAAGATCGAAAATCTCAAGCGCATGTTGCCGCAGCTTTATGTTTCTGCGCCCGTGAAGCTGGCGGAGAATTCACACCGCTAAGGCTGGAATAGACGCTGGCTTTGGTGCGCCGCATAATCGGGTCCCCTTCACATGGAGCACCCCGATGACGCTGAAGATTGGCGATACCGCCCCCGATTTCGAAGCCAACACGACGCAAGGCAAGATCAAGTTCCACGACTGGATCGGCGATCACTGGGCGATCCTGTTCTCGCATCCCAAGGACTTCACGCCCGTCTGCACGACCGAACTTGGCTATATGGCGAAGCTTCAGCCGGAATTCGACAAGCGCAATACGAAGATCATCGGTCTTTCTGTCGATCCGGTGGACAAGCATTCGGGCTGGGCGAAGGACATCGAGGAAACGCAAGGCGCCAAGGTCACTTATCCGATGATCGGCGACGACGAATATAAGGTGTCCAAGGCCTACGGCATGTTGCCGGCGGAAGCCTCCGGCGATCCGGCGAAGCGTACGGCAGCGGACAATCAGACCGTGCGCAACGTCTTCATCATCGGGCCGGACAAGAAGATCAAATTGATTCTGGTTTATCCGATGAGCGTCGGCCGCAACTTCGACGAAGTGCTGCGCGTGCTGGATGCGCTGCAGCTGACCGCCAAACACAAGGTTTCCACGCCGGTGAACTGGAAGAACGGCGACGATGTCATCATCGCGGGCAGTGTTTCCAACGACGATGCTAAAACCATTTACCCGCAAGGGTGGAAAGAGCCGAAGCCTTATATTCGCATCGTCCCGCAACCGCGATAGTTCGGAACAACAACCGGATGCGGGCGTTCTTTCCATGACATTCCACAAAAGGACAGATCATGGACAAGGATCGGATCGAAGGTTCCGCCAATCAGGCCAAGGGCGCCGTCAAGGAAGCTGCTGGCAAGGTGACGGGCGATACGAAGCTGCAAGCTGAAGGCAAGGCCGACAAGGCCGCCGGTAAGGTGCAGAATGCGGTGGGCGGCGTGAAAGACGCTATCCGCGACGCGACGAAGAATTAATTTTTTCGCAAGTTAAGAGACGGAGTGCCGGAGAAATCCGGTGCTCCGTTTTCTTTTGCGCAAGAAACGGATTGCGTCTGTCGGCGCGTCCACGTTTCATCGGTGCATGAAAGACAATGCACAAATCGATTTTGAAGACGTCGGCGTGGCGCTCGATGCGACCGGCTGCACCGTGCTATCGAATGTGCTGACACCCGCGCAATGCAAATCGCTCATCGATCTCTATGACGACGATTCCCAATTTCGCAGCCGCGTGGTCATGGCGCGGCATGGTTACGGAAAAGGCGAATACAAATATTTCTCCTATCCGCTTCCGCCGCTGGTGAAGGAATTGCGCACCGTGCTCTATCCGCCGCTCGCGAAGATCGCGAATGACTGGATGGGGAAGATAAAAAGCGAACTGCACTATCCTGCAACGCACGCTGCCTTCCTCAAGCGCTGCCATGACGCTGGCCAAACCTGGCCGACGCCATTGCTGTTGCGCTATGGGGCAGGCGACTACAATTGCCTGCATCAGGATCTCTATGGCGAGCATGTCTTCCCGTTGCAGGTCGCGTTTCTGCTGTCCGAACCGGGCCGGGATTTCGAAGGCGGTGAGTTTGTCCTCACGGAGCAGCGCCCGCGCATGCAGAGCCGCGTGGAAGTCGTTCCGTTACGGCAAGGAGACGCCGTTGTGTTTGCCGTCAATGAGCGGCCAGTGCAGGGAACCAAGGGCATCTATCGCGTGAAGATGCGCCATGGCGTCAGCCGCCTGCGTTCGGGCCATCGCCACACGCTTGGAATTATCTTCCACGACGCCAAATGACGCGCCCGCTTGCTCCGTTCGCAAGCGTCCCTATGATGCGGCCTGACAATTTGTCGGGGTATCGTTATGGACGTCACGTTCACACCGGAAGAAGAGAAATTCCGCAAGGAAGTGCAGGATTTCCTCGCCGAGAATCTGCCCAAGCTGGGCAAATCCTCGCGCCGCGAATTCGAGACCAAGGAGGATTTCCTTGGCTGGCATCGCATCCTGGCGAAGAAGGGTTGGGCCGCGCCGCATTGGCCGACGCAATATGGCGGCACCGGCTGGAACGTGACGCAGCGTTACATCTACAACGAAGAGTCCGCCCGCGCCGAAGCGCCGGCGCTGCTGCCCTTCGGCCTCGCCATGGTCGGCCCCGTGATCTTCACCTACGGAAATGAAGAGCAGAAAAAGAAATTCCTGCCGCGCATCCTCTCCGGCGAGGATTGGTGGTGCCAGGGCTATTCCGAGCCGGGCGCCGGTTCCGACCTGGCTTCGCTGAAAACCAAAGCGGTGCGCGAAG
>JANWJQ010000021.1 GCA_025451875.1 Rhizomicrobium sp. | reverse complement strand
GGCATCACCGCCGCGACCATCGACAATGCGCTGTATGATGCGTTCGGTCAGCGCATCGTCTCCACCATCTTCACCGAATCCAACCAGTATCGCGTGATCCTGGAGGCGAGCCCGGATATCCAGAACTCGGTGCGTTCGCTGAACGACATCTATCTGCCGTCCGCCGGTGGCGGTCAGGTTCCCCTCGGCTCCATCGCCTCGGTCACGGAGCAACCGGTTCCGTTGGAACAGGACCATCTGGGACAGTTCCCGTCGGCATCCATTTCTTTTGACGTCGCCGCCAATTCATCGCTGGGCGCTGCCGTCAATTCCGTGCAGCAAGCGGAAAGCGATATCGGCATGCCCGCGGGCATCAACACGAATTTTGAAGGCTCGGCACTCGCATTCCAGTCCGCGCTCTCGAACGAATTGCTGTTGATTCTCGCGGCTATTGGCTGCGTCTATATCGTTCTGGGCGTTCTCTACGAAAGCTACATCCATCCCGTCACGATCCTTTCCACGCTTCCGTCCGCTGGTGTTGGCGCATTGCTGGCGCTGATCATCGCCGGCGACAATCTCGATATTGTGGCGATCATCGGCATCGTTCTGCTTATCGGTATCGTGAAGAAGAACGCGATCATGATGATCGACTTCGCGCTCGCCGCTGAGCGCGAAGAAGGCAAAGCGCCGCGTGAGGCGATTCACCAGGCCGCCTTGCTGCGCTTCCGCCCGATTCTCATGACGACGGTGGCAGCCGTATTCGCGGCATTGCCGCTGATGTTGGGCACGGGCACGGGCTCCGAGCTGCGCCAGCCGCTCGGCATCGCCATCGTCGGCGGGTTGCTGGTGAGCCAGTTGCTCACGCTGTTCACCACACCGGTCATCTATCTGTATTTCGATCGACTGTCGCAGCGTTGGGGCGGCGGGAAGGCATCATGAGCTTCTCCCACATCTTCATCGTCCGGCCGATCGCAACGACCTTGTTGACGATCGGCCTGGCGCTCGCCGGAGGCATGGCATTCTTCCTTTTGCCGGTGGCGCCGCTGCCCAATATCGATCTGCCGACAATATCGATCACCGCCTCGATGGCGGGCGCGAGCCCCGAAACGATGTCCACCAGTGTGGCGACGCCGCTGGAACGCCACCTCGGATCTATTGCGGACGTCACGGAGATGACGTCGCAAAGCTCGGTGGGGTCCACGCGCATCACGCTGCAGTTCGGTCTCGATCGCGACATCGACGGTGCGGCGCGCGACGTGCAGGCGGCCATCAATGCCGCGCGTGTCGATCTTCCAGCGGCGCTGCGCAGCAATCCTACCTATCGCAAGGTCAATCCGGCCTCAGCGCCGGTGCTTATCCTGTCGCTGACGTCGGACACGCTGACGGCAGGGCAGATATACGATTCCGCTTCGACGGTGCTGCAGCAGAAACTTTCGCAGATCACCGGTGTCGGAGACGTGCAAATCGGCGGAAGTTCGCTGCCGGCGGTGCGCGTGGAGCTTAATCCGCGTGCGCTGTTCAAGTATGGAATTGGCTTGGAAGATGTGCGTGCGGCCTTGTCCGCCGCTAACGCCAACAGTCCCAAAGGCTCCGTCGATCAGGGCGTTCGGCGCTATCAGCTTTACGTCAACGACACCGCGACCAAGGCGGATGATTACCGGCCTTTGATCGTGGCGTATCGCAACGGCGCGGCGGTTCGGCTGGGTGATGTCGCGACGGTCAGCGATGGCGTTGAGAACGTGCGTAATCTCGGCCTGTCCGACAACAAGCCTGCCGTTATTGTCACGCTCTTCAGGCAGCCTGGCGCGAACATCATTCAGGTGGTGGACAGCATCCGGGCGATGATCCCACAACTGCAGGCATCCATTTCGCCCAGTATCAAGATCACGCCGAACAACGACCGTACCACGACCATTCGCGCGTCCCTGGCCGACGTTGAGACCACGATGCTGATCTCGGTGATGCTGGTCGTGCTGGTGGTGTTTCTCTTTCTGCGCAACGCGCGCACCGCGCTGGTGCCGAGCGTTGCTGTTCCACTGTCGCTGATCGGCACGTTCGGTGCGATGTATCTGCTTGGTTTCACGCTCGACAACCTGTCTCTCATGGCGCTCACGGTGGCTACGGGCTTTGTGGTCGATGACGCGATCGTGGTTCTGGAAAATGTCACTCGGCATGTGGAAGCCGGAATGCCGCGTTTGGAGGCTGCCATTCAGGGTGCGAAAGAGGTCAGCTTCACCGTTCTGTCGATGAGCATTTCCTTGATTGCGGTCTTCCTGCCGATCCTTCTGATGGGCGGGCTGGTCGGGAGACTGTTTCACGAATTCGCGTTGACACTGTCGATTGCGGTTCTCGTTTCGCTGGTGGTCTCGCTGACAACGACGCCGATGATGTGCGCCTTTCTGGTGCCTGAGAAAGGCGAGAAGCGGGAAGGGCGTTTCATGCGCGCCTCGGAACGTGCGTTCCTGTCGGCACAGAATCTCTATGAGCGAACACTCCGCTGGGCGATCGACAATCCGGGCACGATCATGTTTATCCTGATCCTGACGGTCGGCCTCAACCTTTATCTTTTCTACATAATTCCCAAAGGCTTCTTTCCGCAGGAAGACACAGGGCGGCTGATGGGGTTCATCCGCGCCGATCAAAGCATCTCCTTCCAGTCGATGGAAAAGAAGTTCACGCAATTCATGCGGATTGTCAGCGCGGACCCGGCGGTTGAGAGCGTGGTGGGATCGACGGGTGGCGGTAGCGGACGCGGTGGCGCGACCAATTCCGGGTCCATGTTCGTTGCGCTCAAGCCCCTCTCCGAACGCAGCGAAACCAGCGATGCGGTGATCAAGCGTTTGGGCACGAAGCTGTCCGGCATCACGGGCGCGCGGTTGTTTCTGACCGTGCCGCAGGATGTTCGCGCGGGCGGGCGTCAAAGCAACTCGCAATATCAATACACGATACAGGCCGACACGCTGCAAGAGCTCAACGAATGGGTTCCGAAAATAACCACGGCGCTGCAGGACGTTCCCGAACTGGAGGATGTCAATTCCGATCAGCAGGACAAAGGCCTCGAAGTCGAACTTACCATCGATCGGCAAACGGCGGCGCGGCTGGGCGTCTCGCTCGCCCAGATCGACAACACGCTCTATGACGCCTTCGGCCAGCGCCAGGTCTCGACCATCTATAACGCGCTCAACCAGTATCATGTGGTGATGGAGGTTGCACCGGAGTTCTGGCAAAGCCCCGAGACGCTCAAAGATATCTATGTCAGTACGTCCGCCGCACCGGCGAGCGGCACGCAATCGACAGGCGCGGTTGCCGGTACGACGATCATCTCGTCCACGACGGCCGACACCGCTGCGCAGGTCGCATCGGATTCGGTTCGCAATCAGCAACTCAACGCGCTCACCAACAGTGCGCGAGGCGGCGTCTCCTCCGGTGCATCAGTCAGCACGTCGCAGGAAACGATGGTGCCGCTTGCCGCGTTCAGTTCCTTCGGTCCGGGCACAACGCCGCTTTCGATCAACCATCAGGGTCCGTTCGTCGCCACAACCTTCTCGTTCAATTTGCCGGAAGGGGAAGCGCTCGGCGTCGCGACGGCCGCCATCGGACGCACGATGGCCAATCTGCATGTGCCGATATCGGTGCATGGCGATTTCGCCGGTACCGCGCAGGTATTCCAGGCATCGCTTGCGAGCGAGCCGCTTCTCATTCTGGCAGCCATCGTCGCGGTCTATATCGTGCTGGGTATTCTCTACGAGAGTTACGTCCACCCGATCACCATTCTCTCCACGCTTCCATCGGCCGGCGTCGGCGCGGTGTTCGCGCTGCTGCTGTTCAAGACGGAGTTCAGCCTGATCGCGTTGATTGGCGTGATCCTGCTTATCGGTATCGTGAAGAAGAATGCGATCATGATGATCGACTTTGCCCTTGAGGCGCAGCGCAATGGCGGGTTGAACGCGCATGACGCGATCTATCAGGCCTGTATGCTCCGTTTCCGCCCGATCATGATGACGACACTTGCCGCGATGCTGGGTGCGCTGCCTCTGGCGTTGATCTCCGGCGATGGGGCAGAGCTGCGTCAGCCGCTCGGGATTTCCATCGTCGGCGGGCTGTTGGTGAGCCAGTTGCTGACGCTGTACACGACGCCGGTCGTCTACCTCTACCTAGAGAGGTTCCGAGAGCACTGCCGCACCGCCTGGTTGCGCTGGTATAATGGGTTGATGGGCGACGAGGACTCAGGGCTTCCACGGCCTATAAAGCTTTAATATACCCTGCATCTTCAAGGGCTTATATATATTTCTGTATGATTACGGGCATATTAACTTCCTAAAAAGTCAGCAAATCCAAGGCGAAATTAGGGATTTCCTAACCCTTTTGTTGCTTGCGCTCTCCCCTGACTGGTAGTTCTTAGCGAAGGCGATCAGGGGGTTTTTCCCCCCTTAAGGGCGTTTCGGGGGCATTGGTGTTGACGGCAAAGTTTTTTTTGCGGGCTATTTCGCCGCATCGTGCGATCACATTTGCGTGCCTGACGCTGCTCGGTCTGTCGAGCATTGGATCGGCATCGGCTGCACCCGTGAACCTTCCCGGTGCTGTGCAGCCCGGCCATGACCGTCCGCTGCCGCAGCCGCAGACTCTGCCGCCGAATTTCGATTTCAGCGTAGAAGCTCCGCACCGCTCGGCCGTGCCGCGCGCCGTCGATGAGATCAAGTTCAAGCTTGTCGACATCCACATCGAAGGCACGAAGACGCTCCCGGCCTCGCAGTTTCGCCCGCTTTATCAGGATCTGATCGGCAAGCAGATTTCGCTCGCCAATATTTTCGACGTCGCCGACGGAATCGAAAAGCAGTATCGCAACGCCGGTTATCTTCTCGTCCGCGCCTATGTTCCGCCGCAGCATGTGAGCGACGGCATCTTCACGATCCATGTCGTTGAAGGGTACGTCGAAAGCACCTCCGTCGAAGGCGCCAGCCCGGCAACCCAGCGCATCGTGAAGTCCTATCTCGCGCCCGTGCTGAACGAGCGTCCGCTTCGCCTCGCAACGGTGGAGCGCGCACTGCTGATGGCGAATGACGTGCCCGGCGTTGCGGCGACAGGCGTTCTGCGTCCGGCCGCCAGCGTGCCCGGCGCTTCCGATCTCGTCGTGACCGTGACGCAGCCGCAGATCGCCGGGAGCCTTTCCGCGAACAATCGCGGATCGCATTTCTCCGGCATTTGGACCGTGACCGGTGCCGCGCAGTACAATGACATCTTCGGCGGCGACGAACTCGACGCTTCGCTCACCATGGCGCCGCACGCGTTGCAGCAGCAGATCTCCGGTCAGATGCGCTATCGCACCATTCTGAATGATGATGGCCTCGTCGGAAGCGTGATCGGCGGCGTCAGTCACGGCGCTCCGGCCGGCTCCATCGGCGGTGCGGAGATCCGCACCGACAGCTGGGCGCTCGGCCCACGACTGACCTATCCCTTCATCCGCACCCGCGCGGAGAGCCTGTCGCTGGATGGCGGATTCACGGTGCAGGAAGCGAAGGTCAAGATTCTCGGCGTGCCGGTGAGTCATGATAACTGGCGCGTTCTCGATGTCGGGCTGACGTACACAAGCGCTGATCTTCTCTCGGGTGCGTTCTCCTCGACGATCGACGTCGCACAGGGCTTGCCCATCTTCGGCGCGTCGTCGAACCACTCCCCGAACCTGTCGCTCTTCGGCCGCAGTGTCTTCACCAAGGCCACAGGCCTGCTGCGCTACACCAATACGAGCCTGCTGCCGGAAAACTTCAGCTTTGGTATCACTGGCACCGGCCAATATGCGGCGAACCCGTTGATCACCGGCGAGCAGATGCTCTTCGGCGGCACACAGATCGGCCGCGGCTATGACCCAGGCGCGATCACCGGCGACAGTGGCGTCGGCGGCGATTTCGAGCTGCGCTACGACACGCGCTACACCGATTGGAATATCCGTGGCCTCGAGCCTTACGCGTTCTTCGACGCGGCGAAGGTCTGGAACCGCGCGCGCCCACCGGCCGCCGGCATTCCGCTGGGCAATTTCAACATCGCTTCCACGGGCATCGGCGTACGCTTCTGGCTTCCCTACAACATTTATATCGACTTCGAAGGCGCGCGCACGCTGGACGCCGTGCCCGGAAGCGACAACGGCAAGCGCGCCACCAAATTCCTCACCGACATCGCGATCACGTTTTGATCCGAGGACGTAAGACGATGAATAGAACCGGTTCAAAAATTCTCCACGGATTGCTTCTGGCGACCAGTGGTCTTGTCGGCTCCACGCTCATTGCTTCCACGGCAGCGATAGCCGGTGGCGGACCGACGGGCGGCACCGTCGCGGTCGGCAGCGCCACGATCATCAATGCGAGCCCCACCCAGACGGTTGTGAACCAGTCGAGCAAGAAAGCGCTCATCAACTGGAACAGCTTCTCGATTCCGACCGGCTCATCGGTGAAATTCAACCAGCCGAACAGCAAATCGCTGGCGGTCAATCGCGTCACCGGCCCCAACGCGTCCACCATCGACGGCCAGCTTCTCGCGAACGGCAATGTCTGGCTGATCAACGCGAACGGCGTACTGTTCGGCAAGGGCAGCCAGGTGAATGTCGGTGCGCTGCTTGCCACCACATCCGATCTCAGCGACGATGATTTCAAGAAGGGCAATTACAGCTTCCAGTCGGCGGCGAATCCGAATGCCGGCGTCGTCAACAAGGGCACGATCACGGCGGGTCCGGGCGGCTCCGTCGTTCTGTCCGCACCGAATGTCTCCAATGAAGGGCTGATCCACGCGGATCTCGGCACGGTCGTGCTGGGCGGCGCCAACGCGTTCACCGTGGACATGACCGGCGACAATCTGCTGCGCTACGAAATCACCGCGCCGGTCGCCACCACGCCACGCGATGCGAACGGCAATCTGGCATCTGCGCTCGTATCCAATTCCGGAGCGATCATGGCCGCGGGCGGCCATGTGATGATGACGGCGCGTGCTGCGCGCAACATCGAGAATAACGTCATCAACAACACCGGCATGGTCGAGGCGACAACCGTCTCATCGCACAACGGTGAAATCGATCTTGATGCGGGCCCGGACGGCACGGTCAACGACAGCGGAACGCTGAGCGCAAACGGCACGGCCCAAGGCCAGACTGGCGGCGCCGTCAACGTCACGGGCGGCACGGTGAATATCGCGGATGGTGCGGCGATCAACGCGTCCGGCAACGTCGGGGGCGGCACGATTCAGATCGGCGGCGGCCTGCACGGGCAGGGCACGCTCGCGCATGCGCAGCGCACGATCATTGGCAAGGCGACGATCAACGCGGACGCCACCAGCAAGGGCAATGGCGGAACGGTCGCCGTGTGGTCCGACGGAGAAACGAGTTTCGCCGGTTCTATCAGTGCCAAAGGCGGCGCACAGGGTGGCAATGGCGGACAGGTGGAGACCTCCGGCCCCAGCCTCGGCATTGCAGCTTCTGCAAAGGTCGATACCAGCGCCCCGCTCGGCCTGACCGGCGACTGGTTGCTTGACCCCGCCTTCATCACAATTACCTCTTGCGGTTCGGATAGCGTCACTTCCGGGAATTTCAGCGTTAACATCTCGCCGACAGCAATTACCAATGCCCTGAATTCATCGAACGTGACGCTTGAGGCAGGTGATGCCGGCGCAAACAGCACGATAACGGTCGATTCATCTCTGTCTTATTCTAGCTCCAACACGCTCAGCCTTCTGTCCGAGGGCAATATCACCGTAAACGCCAACATTCAGAATTCCGGATCAGGAAATATCACGCTGGTCGCGGGCTGGGACGGAAGCACAACAAACTTCGCGTCACTTGCGCCATCATCCGGGGCATATGGCGCCGCTGGCGGCGATGTCACCATCGGCGGTGAATATGCCAACGGCGATATTTTTGTCGGAAGCGATCATGGCATCACGACGGTTGCGGGTTCCAACGTCACCGTCTCGGCGATCGAAGGAAATACCACGATCGGTTACGGCGGCGCCGGCGGCGGGGACATCAATGTCTTCGCGAAAACCAACATCAGTCTCGCCCACATTGCCGACGACGACTTCGACGAAGAAGGGGAAAGCACTCTTTGGGCATCAATCGGAAACGGCGACGGCGCCACATCAGGCTCCGTAACCGGAAATATAACGCTCATCGCCGGTGCCAATACCGAGATCGTCGAAGCTGACGGTGCTTATCTCGGTAATTTTGCTGCAAATGGCTCCGCTGCAACTGGCAATGTCACGGTCATCACGAACAGCGGCAACCTTGACGGTGGCTATTTCACAGACGACCTTGGGTCGGGTGCAGGGTCGGGCGGCAATGTGTTCGTCGGGTTCACTGGAACCTCGGGAACGTATTCTCTCGGCGGCCTTGGCTCATATAACAGCGCCAATACGTTTACATGGGCCGCTGCCGCCAATCTCGACGTCAAGGGTTCTGTTCAGAATAGCGGAACCGGCGCGATCAATCTTATCGCGGGCTGGGACGGCACCACGACAAATCTGGGTTCGCTGGCAAATTCCGGCACCTATGGAAACAATCAGGGTGTCGTGACAATAGATGGCGCCTCCGGTTTCGATGTTTCCGTGGGCAGCAAATCCGGCAAGACGACGGTGCTCGGATATGATGTCGATGTGAACGCCAACCTGACCGGTGGCGAAGGCAACGCGCAGATCGGTTATAACGGTACCGGCGCAACGGGCGCGATAGATGTCCGCGCGGTGCACGATATTGCGGTTGTTGCTGGAGACTCCGGAACGGACTGCACCGAGTGCAATGCCCGGACCGCTTACGCGCAGATCGGCAACGGCGGCGCCTTCGTCACGGGCTCGGAAAGCGGCGATATCAGCATTCGCGCGGGCGGCAACCTCACCATCAGTGGTGGTCAAAACACATTCGACTACGCGCAGATCGGAAATGGCGGCGACGCCGGCTCGACAAATAACGGCACGGCCGGCGATGCGGGCAACATCACTGTCACTGTCGGCGGTGGCATCACCGTTCAGGGCGGCGACGACTATGCGCAGATAGGCAATGGCGGCTGGGGTAGCAATGGCAGCGCCGGCAACATCAGCGTCACGGCCACAGGAAACATCTCCATCCTGGGTGGCGTTAGCAGCCCGTGGGGGTATGCCCAGATCGGCAATGGCGGGCAGAGTGCCGATGGCAATATCTCCGGAGAAATCCAGGTAAACGCGGGCGGTGCGTTGACTCTCACCGCCGGCAACAATGGCATGTATGCCCAGATCGGCAATGGCGGTGACAAGGCGACCACCGCCGGAAGCAAGAGCAGCGGAAACATCAGCATTACCGCGGGCAGCCTCTCGCTCGTCGGAAGCACCAGCAACGCCGGAACCGATGGCTATGCGCAAATCGGCAACACGGCGGTGTTCAGTACCGGCCTCAGCGGCAGTGGTGTTTCCTCGGGCAATATCAACGTCAATGTCACCGGAGCGACCACTTTCACTACCACGGCCGGTCAAGGCCATGCGTGGATCGGAAACACTGCCGAGGGCGGCTTGGAGACCGGCGCAGTCAGTATCCTGAGCGGGACGTTCAACAGCGATAACGAAAACAACGACGACATCAAGAATTTCGTCGTGGCGGACCTGGTTGGCGGAAATCTCACCATCGGCGTCACGAGCGCGGGCGCTTCGCTCAATATCGGCGATCAGCTGGATTATTCCAGCGCCAACAATCTCACCCTGCTGACCGCGGGAAATCTCACCATCAGCGGCGGCATCCAGAACGCGGGCAGCGGCAACATCCTGCTCGTTACCGGATGGAATCCGAATGTCGCTCCGGCCAATGTGCTGACGACGACGGGCTCCTATGGAAATGGCACTACGGGCCTCACACTAGGCGGCAGCAGTGCGACGGCCGATTCCATGATCGGCAGTGCGTTCGGCACGACGACGGTTCTCACAAAGGACCTCAACATCTCCGCCGTGCACGGCACAGCGGGTCTCGGATTTGAGGGCGTGGCGACCGGAAACATCGTGGTGAATGCGCTCGGCAATATCGCGGCGGTCGGTCAAGGCCCCAGCACATTCGCATTGATCGGCAATCTCGGCATCGGCAATCAGGCCGTCAGCGGCAACATCACGATCGCCGATTCCGGTTCGTTCACGCTGACCAATGCAGTCCTGGGCAACTTCGATCTCGGCAATGCGACGGTGGGCGGCAATATCCGTCTCACCGCATCCTCGCTCTCGGCTTCCGGCGCATCGGTGCTTTCGGGCAATAGCGCGGCCATCGCGCTGACGGGTGCGGGTGCGAGCGTCGGCAGCGTTGCCAATCCGCTGTTGACCGATGTGACCGCGATCTCGGTCCTCACCAATAATGGGAGCGCTTATATTTCCGCACCGCAGAACGGATTGAGTGTCGGTGTCGGCGGTACAGGCATCAATCTTGGTTCGGGCAATCTTGTCCTGAACGCAGGCGGCGCCATCGGCCAGACGGCCGCAATTGGCGCGAGCGGTTTGACAGTGACGGCGACCGGCGCGATCGCGCTGAATAACAGCGGCAACAGCTTCGCGACAGCAATGCTGTCGAGCGGGGGCAACGCTGTGCTTTACGATGCCGCCAACCTCATCCTGTCGGGCGCCAGCATCGGTGGTACTCTCACATTGGCGAGCGGCGGCTCGATTGGTCAGAGCGGGGCGGCCAGTGCCGGCACTCTAGCAGTGACGGCGAGTGGCGCGCTCACATTGACCAACAGCGCCAACAACTTCGCTACCGTGGCGCTCACGAGTGGTGGCGACGCCTCGGTCTATGATGCCGCCGATCTGAGCATCGCGGGTGCAGTCGTCGGCGGCAATCTTACCCTGGCGGGCGGCGGATCCATCGGCCAGACGGCTGCGATCAAGGCGGCATCGGTTACCGTTTCGGCGACGAACGGCGACATCGCACTGAACAACGCGGCCAACGCATACGGTGCTGTCTCGCTGAACGTAACAGGCTCGTTCAGCGCCTCTATCGTCGATACCTCCGATCTGACGGTCGGCAATGTGGCGGTGGGCGGCAATCTCACCGTGCGCACCAAGGGCGATCTGACGTTCGCAAAATCCATCCAGCTGCAGAACGGATCGATCCTCGCGATCGCCGGCTGGGACGGAACAGCGACCGGCGCGACGACCAACGGCTACGGCAACAATGGCGGCGACATCTTTATCGGCGGCGCAAATGCAGCGGGCGGCGTTGCGATCGGAAGCGCTTCCGGCGCCACGACGCTTGCAGCCGGCAATGTCACGCTTTCGGCCACCAACGGATATGCGCAGATCGGCTATCACGGTGGCGGCAGCGGCGCGATCAACCTGCTCGCAACCGGCAATGTCGCGCTCAATGGCGGCGGCTCCGCAGGCTATTTCGCGCAGATCGGCGATGGCGGCTACAAGGTTTCGGGATCGAGCAGCGAAGCCATCTCGGTTATCGCTGGCGGCGATATCGGGCTGAACGCGGGCGCCGGGCAGGAAGCTTACGCGCAGATCGGCAATGGCGGCGCGGAGAGCAACAGCAATTCCAGCGGTTACAACGAAACCGGCCTTGTGACCGTCAGCGGCAAAACCGTAACGCTTGCCGCCGGCAGCGGAGTCGGCAGCTATGCGCAGATCGGCCATGGCGGCTACAAATCCGGCCAGGCGTTGAACGGAATAGCGACGCTGGGTGGCAACATCGCGGTCAACGCCGTCAATGCGATCCGCCTGATCGGTGGCGGCGTCGATGGCTATGCGCAGATCGGCCAGGGCGGCGACTTCCTGAACAACGGCGCGGCCAATGGCTCAAGCGGAACGATCTCCGGCGATATCGCCGTGGCGGTCGCCACGCCGAACACGCACAATGGCAATGATCCATTGACGCTGACGGCGGGTACGGGCGCCAACTCCTTCGCCCAGATCGGCAATGGCGGTCAGGGCGAAAACATTCCCGCCGCGGGCGCAAATGTAACCTTCACCATCAGTGGAAACGTCACCGTCGCCGACCTTACGCTCACCGGCAGCAACACCGGCGCGAACGGTTACGCCCAGATCGGCAATGGCGATGCGTCGAAGACCGGCTTCGGCAATGTCACGGGCCAGGTCGCGCTCGGCCAAGGCACGGCTATTACCTATGTTCCGGGCACGGCTCCCGGTTCTTCGACGGGCCTCGGCAATGCAACCGGTACGGGCACAGTAACCGGAACGCTGCCCGCCAATACGGGCGTCGATGCAGGAACACAGGGTTCGGTTGCATCCATTACCCAGAACTCGACAACGCCGACCAACTTCAACTTAACGACGGTCGTCGTGACGCCCGAAGTCACGCTGTTCAATTTCTCCGACAAGGGCACAACGCCCCAAGGGCCCACGCCGTTGGATCAGCTTGCCGACAACTCCAATTCGGAGGGCGAAATCGCGTCCGACAGCGTGTCGCAATCGGTCGGTGAATCGCTCGGCGAAGGCAAGACGATCTATGTCACCAGCAAGACGCTTATTCCGGGCATGTTGAAGCAGATCGTCACGCTGACGCGAAACAATCCGAATGGCATTCCGCCGGC
Source organism: Rhizomicrobium sp. (assembly GCA_025451875.1). GTDB lineage: Bacteria > Pseudomonadota > Alphaproteobacteria > Micropepsales > Micropepsaceae > Rhizomicrobium. Next base: position 13,841 of record JANWJQ010000021.1, on the reverse strand, counting down.
GGATGAAGATTATTCAAGTTGGGGTAATGAGGCCCTTTGGCGGTGGTAAAACATACTCACGTCCTTCTGGCGGTGGCGCTCGGCCTTGCGGTCGCGCCGGCTGCGCACGCGACCGATCTGGGAAAGAACCTCGCTGGCGAGAGTTGCAAATCTTCCGGAACGCTCGCGGCCGGCACGCCTCTGACCATTGTTTGCGGCGCGACGACCGATGCCGCAGGGCAAGTGTCCGTCATTCCGCTCGGGCACAACATTTCGGCAGATCCTGCGGGCCACAGAACAGCGATCGAAAGTCTCCTCACGCTCCCAGCGGCAGATGCGAATTGCGGCGACGCGCAATGGTTTGGTCATGTCGCCATGCGCGTTTGCACGTTGAAGAGCAGCGGGTGGCCGCGCATTCTCGTCGGCACCGAATCCGGCGGAAATTTCTATCGCGGGCAGGGCATTCCGTCGTCCCTGCCGGTGTTGCAGAACGCCATCGCGACGCAAGGTCACGTTGCCATCGCCGCCGCGGATTCCAGCGCAGTGCAGCAGGCCATGCAGAACCGTCTTTCCAGAGAAGCCACACGGGCGTCCGGCACCGAATATGCGGGCTACAAGCAGTCGATAGAGACGGCGCGCCTCGCAGCGGCCGCCGACAATTATGCGGCGGCGGAAGCAAATTATCGCAGCGCGCTCACTGTGGAACAGCAGCTCTTCGGACCCAACTCCATCGTCGTGGGGCAGACGCTGACCGAACTGGCATTGCAGGTCAGCAATCAGGGCAGGTTCTCCGAGGCTTCGGCGCTTTTCCATCGCGCCGGCCCAATCGTCGAAGCGTCGTCTGATGAAAGCGCACGGGCGCGGTTCGACTCCTATTCCGCGCTCGACGCCGCCAATCAGCGCCATTATTCCGATGCGCTGGATTTCGCGCGCCAGGCGACGGCGGCGCGCCGCGCCGAAATCGCGGCAGCGACGAAGCAGAACACGACGTCCGATCCGTCCGGCGGCTCGGTTGCCGCCATTAGCCAGGGCGAACTTGCGCATGACCTGCGCGTGCAGGCGGCGATGGCGCTGCGCGTCGGCGATCTCGCCAGCGCTCGCGCCTCCGCCGAGGAAGCGCTCTGGATCGTGAGCGAAGAGCCGGGCCTGCCGCTTTGGTGGCGTTCGGACACGGTCGCGCTCATGGGCCAGATCAACGAACGGCAAGGTCGTGTCGTGATTGCCGAGCACGATCTGCGCGACGCACGCGATCTGGACACACAAGTGTTCGGCAACACGGCGCCGACCGCGCTTTCCAATCTGCGCCTTGCGGAATTCTACACGCGCCAGCAGCTCTACGCGCCCGCGATGGATGCGTACCACATCGCCTTTGGCATCGCCGCCAAAGACCCGGTGACCCGCGGACAGATCTATTCGGACGATATTGTCCAGTTCATCACGGCCGATATGGGCAATGGCGCCAGCGCGGAGCAGACGGCGCGCGACGCGGAAATTTTCCAGACCAGCCAGTTCGCCAGCACAGGCGTCGCCGATCAGACGATCGCGCGTGTCGCGGCGCGTGAAGCGGCCGGCAACAGCGCTCTATCGGCTCTGATCTTCCAGTCGCAACAGGCCGCAACAGAGCGCGACCGTGCGCAGGTTCAGCTCGCCGCAGAAATGGCGCGTCCGAATGACGAGCGCGATTCCGGGCGGGAACGCGATCTGGATGAAAAGGTAAAGCTCGCCGCCGCGCACGCGGACCAACTGGCCACGCAGGTTCGCCAAAGCTATCCGGCCTATGCCGATCTGGCGCATCCGGGTCCGGCCGATCTGGCCGCCGTGCAGAGCCAACTCGCATCCAACGACGCGATGGTGTTCTTTGTTATCGGCGAATCCTCCAGCTACGCGCTTGTCGTTCGTCACAACGGCTTCTCGTCCGTGCCGCTCGCAATCGGGCGCGATGCTTTGGCCGCGGATGTCACTGATCTGCGCTCGGCTTTCGTGCCGGCGCTGGGACGCGTTCCGGATTTCAGCCTGAAGAATTCCTATGCACTCTATCAGGTTCTGTTTGCGCCGGTCGAAAGCCAATTGTCCGGCGCCGATCATCTGATCGTCGTTCCGGGCGCGGCGCTGTCCAGCTTCCCGCTCTCGCTGCTGGTAACGCAGAATCCCGGCGAAGGTCATGACTATGTCAACGCCGCGTGGCTGGTGAAGCGCTACGCCATCAGCGAAACGCCCTCGCCGCGCGCGCTGGTTTCGTTGAAGCAGGAAGCCGCGCATCACAATTCGGCGCCGCGCGCATTCCTCGGCCTGGGCGCACCGTTGTTCCAGGGTGCGTCGGGAGCCGCGGGCGCCAAGGCGCTGTCCGATCTTTCCGGTTCCTGCCGCGAATCCGGTCCCGTTTCACCGAACCTCTTGCGCGCGCTGCCGCCGCTTCCGGGAACGGCAGGCGAAGTTCAAACTGTCGGTGCGCGTCTGGGCGGCGCCAGCGCCACGGTGCTTTTGGGCGCGCAGGCGACCGAAGCCAATCTGCGCGCACAACCGCTCGACCAATACAGCGTCGTCTATTTCGCGACGCACGGCATTCTGCCCGGACAGATGCATTGCGAAAGCGAACCGGCGTTGGCGCTGTCCCCGCCCACCGGCGCGGCCACGACCGCGACCGACGGCATGCTGACGGCAAGCGAGATATCCGGTCTGCGGCTGAATGCCGATCTCGTTGTTCTCTCGGCCTGTAACACCGCCGCTGCGGCGGACGGCATGGGCGGCGGCGCGCTGGAAGGGCTCTCCGATGCGTTTTTTGCAGCGGGCGCCCGCGCGGTTCTTGCCAGCCATTGGGAAGTGCCTTCGGCGGCGACCGCGACATTGATGACCGGCGTCTTCGACCGCTCCAGCCGTTTGCGCGGCGTTGCTGAATCGCTGCGCCAGTCGCAACTTGCGCTGATTGCACAAGGCTCGACGGCGCATCCGTTCAACTGGGCGGCCTTCACGGTGCTCGGTGACGGCCAGGCGCTTTCTGCCGGTGTCGAGCGCAGCGCGCAACTCAACGATGCGGGGCATCCATGAAAATCCGCGGAACACTTATTGCCGGCGTGCTCGGCCTTTCGCTTTTCGCCGGCGCGGCACAGGCTGCGCAATATGTCGTGGTCGAAGCACGTGGCGTGAACCTCAAGGTGGGCGCCATCGTCGATCCCACCAAACCGCTCGTCCTCAAGCAGGGCCAGCACCTCACGCTGATTTCCGACAGCGGCCAGACCATCAAGCTGGACGGTCCGTATGAGAAGGCGCCGATCGCCTCGCAAGGCGTCCAACTCGCGGCGGCCATCGGTGCGCTGGCCTCCAACAACAATGGCCGTCTCGGTGAAATCGGTACCACGCGCGCCACCGGAAAGGTGACGCTGCCCAAGCCGTGGTTGCTCGACGCGGTGCATCCGGGCAGCGAATGTCTGCTGGAAGGCGTGCAGCCGGTTCTGTGGCGTCCCGCGGCGGACAAACAGGCGGACGTCGCGATCATGCCGGCCGATCGCAGCTGGAAGGCGCAGACCGACTGGCCGCGCGGCGCGACCGAACTGCCCATGAAGCGCGATATGGGCGTGCATGGCGATGCCAGCTATTTCGTTTCCGTGAACGGCAACGAAACCGCGATTTCGGTCACGACGGTTCCTGCGTCGCTTTCCAATGACCAGATGCGCGCCGCATGGATGGTCCAGAAGGGATGCGGCCCGCAGGCAGAGGCGTTGCTGCGCGCATCCAGATGAATTTCAGCGAATGGGTATTGCGCGCGCGCAATCTCCTGCGCGGCCGGCACTTCAGTTCCATCGCAGCGCTCATCCTTGTCGCCGTCATTGCAGCCTGTGTATCTGTTTTCGCCGTGGCTGGATTTCAGCCGGTCACGAACGTCGATAATTTCATCAAGGACTGGGAATTCGCTTTTGCAGCGCATGACCAGCCCAGCGATGATCGGGTTCGTATCGTCGCCATCGACGAAGACACGCTTCACCATCTTCCCTATCGCTCCCCCATTGACCGCGGAATGCTCGCGGAATTGCTGACGCGCCTGGATGAGTCCCATCCTCGGGCCATCGGTATCGATATTCTTTTCGATCAGCCCACCGAGCCGGCGAAGGATGCCGCGCTGCAACGCGTCATTCGCAATGTGAAGACGCCGCTGGTCATCGCCTACACCGAAGAGCCCGACAACGTCACGCCCAAGCAACTGCAATATCTGCGTGCCTTTGTGCCGGAAAAGGATCGGGCCACGCCGGATCTACCCAAGGATTCCTACGGCATCGTGCGCACGATTCATCCCGGCATGAAGGTTGCCGATGGCCGCTATCTGCTGAGCTTTGAGCGTGCTCTCGCGGAGCGCTTCGGCGTCAAGACGATCGACAAGACGGAAACCATCGTGTGGCGCAAACCGCCAAAGGGACAGCGCTACGACTATTTCGAAACCGGCGCGTGGACCGTAAATCAATACGCGCCTGCGATGATCAAGGCTGTCGGACCAGCTTTGTTCGGGAACAGGATCATTCTGGTCGGCTCCGACATGACGCTCGTCGATCGTCACCGGACGCCACTCGCAACGATTTCCCCTGACGGTGTAATGCCGGGCGTTTTTGCGCATGCCTATGGCATTTCGACCTTGCTGGATGGCGCGGTTTCGCCTTTCGCCGGCTGGAAGACGAATCTTTTGATCGCGCTTGCGCTTTCCCTGATTGGCGCAGCGATGGGCGTGCTCAATTTTCACTTGGCTCCCCGCATTGCCGCTCTGTTTGCCGTGGTTGCCGGTTACTGCATCGGGGCGCTGTATTTCTACAACTACAGCGGCATCGTGGTCGGGCTTCTGGCGCCGTCGCTGGCGATGGTCCTGAGCTTCATAGGCATGGACTCGCTGACGGGTTTGCAGGCGCGGCGGCAGCGGTTCGAGATCCAGGGCATGTTCTCGCGCTATTTGTCACCGAAGGTCGTGGACTTTCTGGTGGCCCACCCCGAGCGCGCGTCTCTCGAAGCCGAGCGCCGCGTGATGACCTATCTCTTCACCGATATCGCGGACTTCACGACCTTCTCCGAGAACATGGAGTCCAAAGAGCTTGCCGAGCTGATCAACGATTACCTGGAAGGCATGACACAGGTCGTCCAGCAACATGACGGCATGGTCGATAAATTCATCGGCGATGCAGTCTTCGCGATCTTCAATGTGCCGGTTTACGATCTTCCCGACCATGCCGAGCGCGCAGTGAAATGCGCGTTGGACATGGACAAGTTCTCCGAAGATTTCCGCAAACGTCAGAAAGAAAAGAACCTCGATTTCGGCATCACCCGTATCGGCGTTCTGACCGGCCCGGCCGCTGTCGGCAATTTCGGCTCCAAGACCCGTCTCAGCTATACCGCCCAGGGCGATGCGGTGAACGCGGCCTCGCGTCTGGAAGGTCTCAACAAGCAGTTCGGCACCCACATCTGTGTCAGCGGCGAAACACGGGCCCTTTGCAAGGAGGTCCAGTTTCGCGAGATCGCTTCGGTGATCCTCAAGGGCAAGACCGTCCCCACCATGGTGTGGGAGCCGCTGCACCCGGAGAGCCGCTCGGCCGCGCTGCTTGAACCATATCGGGCCGCCTTCGCCAAAACCGCGGCGCAAGACCCCGAGGCCAAAGAGGCATTCGCGGCGCTGGCCGCTGAAGCGCCCGGCGATTCCTGTATAAAGTGGCATGCCGAGCGACTCGCGCAGGGCCACGAAGGGGTCGAATTCAAGATGACCGAGAAATAATGATCTGGGCGTTCTTCGTCGCTTTCGTTTTGCTGCTGGCGCGCCTGTTCGGTGGTGCCGTCATCACGCATTACGCGCCGGGCCAGGAAGGCAACGTAGATCGTTTGATCACCTCTGCGCTGATCGTCGCCATCGCCTTCGTTATCGATCGGCTTATCCGGCACTTCTACTGGGAAGGCCACCTCAAGAAGCGGCGCAATCGCGAGACGCCGAAACTCGTTCAGGATTTTCTCACCGTCTTTCTTGTCGCCATAGCGATCACCTTTGCGCTTTGGCTGCAGGAAGGGCTTTCGCTGGCGGGCATCGCTGCGGGCAGCATCGCGATTGCGGCCGGTATCGGCGTTGCGTTGCAACCGGACATCCAGGACATCGTCTCCGGCATGGCCGTCAATATGGAGGGTTCTTACTCCATCGGCGATTGGGTGACGGTCTATTCGGATCAGATGCCGGAGCCCATGTATGGTTGCATCAGCGGTTCCAGCTGGCATTCGACCTACCTCACGCTTGAAAATGGAACGCGGTCCAGTATTCCGAACCATCTCTTCACCGCCAACGTGGTCGTCAATCACAGCCATCCGATCGGCGCCAAGCGGCTTTCGGTCGAAGTGGGAATCGATGTGCGCCTGCCGACGGAACGCGTGATCGATACGCTGCTCGGCGAAGTCTACAAAGTGGCGCGTCTTCCGGGCATGTCGCGCTCGCCGGATCCGGAAGTGCTCGTTACCAAGCTCACATCCGATGCGGCGATCTATGAAGTGCGCTTCTGGTATTTTCCGAACCAGTCCTCGCCCTCGACGGCGAAATCACGCGTGTTGCGGGCATTGCAGGACGTGATCCTGCAAAACGAATTGCCCACGCCGGTGACGCAGATCGAGATGACCCCGGCGCCGGATATCCGCGATCTTCTGGAGCCACGGGAAATCCAGGAAGCGCTCACCAATACGGCGCTCTTCCGCAATGCACTCAGCGCGGAAGAACGCGAAGGACTTGGCGCCCATTGCAAACCGCTTGAACTTGCCAAAGGCGGTGTCCTGATGCGGCAGGGCGATGCGGCGGTCTCCATGTTCATCGTTCTGGAGGGCGCGATCAGCATTGCCATCAACGCTCCGGGTGGCGATCAACAGGAAGTTGCCGTCAGCGCCGCAGGCGACGTGGTGGGCGAAATGTCCCTGATGACGGGCGCGCCGCGCACGGCGACGGTCACGGCGCTTACGCGGCTGCGCGCGCTGGAGATCACGCGCGATACGATCGATGATATGTTGAAGAAAAATCCCGAGCTGTTTGAACGCTTCAGCCGCGTTCTGGCACAACGTCAGCTTGAGATCGACGCGCTGGCAAACCGCCGCGTGGACAAGCGTGCGGTCGAACGCGATATTCTTTCACGCATGCGCGCCTTCTTCTCGCGCATGACGGGCGCCTCGGACGACGCCTGAGCGTTGCTCAAGCGAAGCTCAGCGCACCATAGACCATTCCCAGATATGTCAGCTGATGAATGAGCTGGTCCGAGCCGAAGATCGTCCAGTAGAGGCTGTTGGTATCATTGAGTCTCAGATAGCCATCGACCTTCGATTTCGCCCAGTCGGTGTGATAATGGATCACGAATTCCGCCAGCAACAGCCCTGTGACCAGCCACGGTGCGTGCGTCAGGATCAGAACCGCGGGCAGCGATCCCAGCATGTGCAGTCCGGCATGGGTAATGCCGCCGGTGTGCAGGTAAATGCCCTTGGTTCGGACCTGATGGGAGGTCTGCAGCACGAAATCGCACAGGAAATGCTTGATCTGGAAGATCAGCATCGCCAGCAAAACCGGCTCCATTGGCACGTTACCCCCTGACTGCGTTCTTTGCGCGTCCAGGATAGTCCACTGCATATCCGGCCGATGAAGAAGTGCGGATGATCACACCTTAGGCAATTGTCCGAAAGGGACGACCTTGTTGGCAATGTCGTGTCCGATATCGGCGCGGCCCAGATATGGAATGCCCGAGACCGCAGACCAATGCTTCACGATCTCTTCTTCGGTCTGACCGAAGGGTGGATCGTTGTCGGGAATGGCGCTGCAACGGCCAAGCCGGATTCCCGCCAGCTTGCGCAGGGGCTCATGGGCCGTGATGTGAAACATCATCCGGTCGATGGAATACAAATACTCCGATGTTTCCTCGAGCATGAGGACATGGCCCGACAGGTCCGGCATCAGCTCGGTGCCGATGAGATTGTTCAGGATGGACATGTTGAACGCGGCGGACGGGATAGTGGCGGATGCGGAAGGCTCCAGTGTCTTCGGATCGCGCTCGAACATATAGCAGAGCGCGCGGGCCACCGCGTCCTCCCCACCCTGCATCCCGTGATCGCCCTGGCGGTTCAAGTCCGCAACGACCGGACCGTGCGCGACATGCGTAAAACCGGCTTTGTAGAGTCCGGCAAGCAGAAAGCCGGTGTCGCTGTAACCCAGATAGGTCTTGTTGCGAGCCACCGGCTTTAACGCGGGAAGGACGTCCGGCGCGATCCGGTTGGAGCCATAACCACCGCGCGCGAACCACAAGGCATCGAAACTCTCGTCATTCGCGATGTCGAGAAAGGCTTTCGCCCGCGCAGAATCCTCGCCAGCGAAATGACCCCAGGACAGGAAGCATTGCGGGTGAAAGACGATCTCCGGCGCTTCGTCGCCGTAGAGTGTTCGCGCCAGCGCCACGATCTTTTCCGGCATGTCGGGATCGAGGCGCGATGCGGGCGCCATGACTCCGATCCTGAATGTCCTTCCGCGCATGCCCCTTGCCAATCGCTTGTCATGGCCCGAACCCGCTTATAGCTTCCGGCGATGACTCTCGACAGGCCTTATTTCCTTTGCGGCATCGGCGGTAGCGGGATGCTTCCGCTGGCGCTCATCCTGCGCGGCAAGGGCGTTGCCGTGTCCGGCTCCGACCGGGCGCTGGATCAGGGGCGCACGCCACAGAAGTTCGACTTTCTGCGCAGCCAGGGGATCCGGCTTTTTCCGCAGGACGGCTCCGGCGTGGGCGATCCGCGAACCATCGTCGTGGCCTCCGCCGCCGTGGAAAACACCATACCGGACGTCGCCAAGGCGCGGGAGATCGGCGCGGAGCTACTGCTGCGCGCGCAGCTGCTGGCCGAACTCTTCAACGCGTCGGCACAAAGCATTGGTGTTGCCGGCACCAGCGGAAAGTCCACGACGACCGGCATGATCGGCTGGATACTATCGGCACTCGATTGCGATCCGACGGTCATGAACGGTGCGGTGATGAAGAATTTCGCGACACGCGATGCGCCCTTTGCCAGCGCGCTGGTCGGCAAGAGCGATATCTTCGTCAGCGAGGTGGATGAGAGCGACGGCTCCATCGCGCGTTACAATCCGAAGATCGCCGTGGTGAACAACATTTCGCTCGATCACAAGACGATGGACGAGCTGCGTATCCTCTTCGGCGATTTCACGGCCAAATCGAACGTGGCGGTCCTCAATCTCGACAATGTGGAAACCGCTTCGCTCGCCGCGCGCTTGCCGCGGGACAAAGTGCAGACTTACAGCCTTCTCGATGCAGAGGCTGATTTCGTTGCCGCCGATATCGCGCCGAAGCCCGATGGCATCGCGTTCAACATGCGCGCGGAAGGCCGGACATTCGCTGTCCGGCTGCAAGTGCCGGGGCGCCATAACGTCTCCAATGCGCTTGCCGCTTTGGCGGCGGTGAGTGCCGTCGGCGTGCCGCTGGGTGATGCGGTGGAGGCGATTTCCCGCTTCAGCGGCATCAGGCGGCGGCTTGAAACCGTCGGCACCGTGAAGGGTGTCACCGTGATCGACGATTTCGCGCACAACCCCGACAAGATCGCCGCCACGCTGGCGACACTGCACGATTTCCCCGGACGGCTGCTCATCATCTTCCAGCCCCAAGGCTTCGGTCCTTTGAGGCTGATGAAGAACGAGTTCATTCGCTGTTTCGTCGACAATCTTGCCAAAGGCGATGTGCTGACCATGCCCGAACCGGTCTATTTTGGGGGCACCACGGACCGCAGCGTTTCCAGCGACGCCATCATCGATGGCGTTCGCGCTGGAGGGCACGAAGCATTTGCTTTCGGGAGCCGCGAACAATGCGGGGAAAAGCTTCTGAGCCTTGCGCGCAGCGGCGATCGCATTGTTGTCATGGGTGCGCGCGACGATACGCTGTCCGTATTCGCCGCCGATTTGCTGGCCGGTCTGGGCCGCTGAATAGCCCGAAAACCCTTCTTTTCCCGAGCAATGGGTCCGGTTAGAGCCATCCGTTAAAGGCGAATTAGCCTTTCCGCCTCTAAGTTCCCTTTTCCAAAAAGGTCGGGGCGCCTTGAAAAATCTCTATGGCCAGCAGCGCGTGGCGCGGACCCAGGCGGAGCTGAATGTGCTCCTGGATTCGCATGAGAGTTTCGTTGCCAGCCGCGGCGGCAAGCGCGCGCAACTCGGCATGGCCGATCTCAGTGGCCTCACGCTTTCGAACCGCAATCTGCGCGAAATCGATTTCGCCGGTTCTTCGTTGATGGATTCGGTGCTCTTCGGGTCGAACTTCCAGAACGCGAGTTTCTACTGCACCGATCTGCAGCGCGCCGATCTGCGCAAAACCAATCTTGTTTTCGCCGATCTGCGCGGTGCGTCGCTCAAGGGCGCGAACTTGTCCTACGCGAAGCTCGATAATGCCGATCTTCGCGCCGCGATGATGATGTTCATGTCGCCGGACGGCATCGCGATCGTGGATCGCAACGCGCAGGGTCCGCAGGGTGTCGACTTTTCAAACTGCTCGCTCAAGAAGGCGTCGTTCGGAAACGCAAAGCTCGATGGCGCAAACTTCGATGGCGCGATGCTGCAAGGCGCGGATTTCAAGGGCGCCAAGCTGAACAATGCCAGTTTCAAGGGCGCCGTGCTCACGGGCGTCAACATCAAGGACGTCCCCATCGCGCCGGGCGATCTGAAAAGCTGCATCACCGACCCGACGCCGCAAACGATCAAGCGGTTCGATGAAATGCGCGGCAAGCTGGATCTTCACCAGCAATGGATCGTAAGCGGCGGCAAAGAGGGCAGCCATTGCGTTCTGGACGGCGAAGATATCCGCCTTTTGCAAAAGTTCGTCGTCGGCCGTCCGTTGACGGGCCTGTCGGCGAGGAATGCCATCGCCATCGGCCTGAACTTCTCCGGCTGCCAGCTGCAGGGCGCCAGGCTGGACGGCGCGGATTTGCGCGATGCCGATTTCACCGGCGCCGATTTGCGCGGCGCTTCGTTCCGCGGCGCGAACATTTCCCATGCGCGTTTTGGCAAGGCGGACATGCGCGGCCTTCCGTTGATTAACGGGCAAGTGCGCAGCGTCGATTTCACCGATGCCACCGGTTTGGAAGAACAGTTCGCCACCTGCCAGCTCGACGGCGCGGTGTCCGCATTGGGATTGCGCCTGCCGATGGCCGCCGCGGCATAGATCGCGAAGCGATACATCTTTCGTCCACGTCCATGGTGCAGTGCAAAAAATGGTGCGCCGTCATGCGGCGATTTGGGGGTGGATTCACTGCCCCTGGCCGATACGATCCTCCCGAGCGCTTATTCTCGCCCCTGGGGGACTCCAATTCATGTATCGCATCGCATCTTTGACGGCCTGCTGCGTTCTCGCATTGGGCGTGACGGCCTTTGCTGCCGATGAGGCCGTGCCGGCCAATCAGGCGGCGCTTGAAAAGAGCTTCGACGCCAATATTCATCCCGCCGATCTCGATGCGTGGATGAAGCTGATGGCCGCGGAACCGAACCATGTCGGTTCGCCGCACGACAAGCAGAACGCCGAATGGGAATTGCAGAAGTTCAAGGAGTATGGCTGGGACGCGCATATGGAGACGTTCCAGGTTCTCTATCCGACCCCGATCAGCGAGACGGTTGAACTCCTTGGCGGCAAGAAGCCGTTCAAGGCGACGCTGCAGGAAAAAGCCGTTCCCGGCGACACCACCGCGCGCGCGAAGGAATATGCGCTGCCGGCTTACTTCGCCTATCAGGGCGATGGCGATGTCACCGCGCCGATGGTCTACATCAATTACGGCATGCAGGACGACTACAAGCAGCTCGAACGCATGGGCATCAGCGTGAAGGGCAAGATCGTCATCGCGCGCTATGGCGCGGGCTGGCGCGGATTGAAGCCGCTTCTGGCGCAGCAACATGGCGCGATCGGCTGCATTGTCTATTCCGATCCCGCCGATGACGGCTACGCCACCGGCGCGGCCTATCCGGAAGGTGCCGCGCGTCCGTCACAAGGCATCCAGCGCGGTTCGGTGCAGGACATGACGATCTATCCGGGCGATCCGTTGACGCCGGGTGTTGGCGCCACCGCCGATGCCAAGCGCCTCACGCGCGAGGAAGCCAAGACGATCCTGAAGATCCCGGCGCTGCCGATTTCCTATGCGGATGCGACGGTGCTTCTGAAGTCGATGACGGGCCGCGTGGCGCCGGGCAACTGGCGCGGCGCATTGCCGATCACCTACCGCGTGGGACCGAGCGACCGGCAGCTTCATCTGGCGGTGAAATCCGACTGGAGCCTCAAAACGCTGTACGATGTCGTCGCCGTGATGAAGGGCAGCGAATATCCCGATCAGTGGGTCGTTCGCGGCAATCATCGCGACGGTTGGGTCTATGGCGCATCCGATCCGCTGTCGGGGCAGGTCGCGCTTCTTGCCGAAGCCAAGTCGATTGGCGAGTTGGCGAAGGCCGGCTGGAAACCCAAGCGCACGCTCGTTTATCTCAGCTGGGACGGCGAAGAGCCGGGTCTGCTGGGCTCGACCGAATGGGCCGAAGAACATGCCGCCGAGCTGAAGCAGAAGGCGATCATCTACATCAATTCGGATGGCAACGGCCGCGGCTTCTGGCGCGCGGAAGGCAGCCATGACCTGCAGCATTTCGTCAACCAGGTCACCGACGGCATCACCGATCCGGAAACGCATGTGAGCGTTTCGGAGCGCAGCCGCGCGGCGGTGCGCGAGCAAGGCATGAACCCCAAGGCACGCGAAGACGTCAAGGCGGAAGCCAAGATCGACGCCGATGCCACCAAGGATTATCAGATGGGACCGCTGGGTTCCGGTTCTGATTATTCCGCCTATATCGAGCATCTCGGCTTGCCGGCGCTCAATATCGGCTATGGCGGCGAAGGCGATGGCGGTGGCGGCGATTATCACTCGCGCTACGACACCTATGAACATCATAGCCGCTTCGACGATCCGGGCTTTGTGTACGACTCGCTGCTCGCGCACACCGCCGGCCATATGGTGCTGCGCCTTGCCGACACCGATGTGCCGGTGGTGCAGGCCGGTGACTTTGCCGACACCATCGCGATGTATCTGGGCGAAGTGAAGAAACTCGCCGACAATCGCCGCGAAGCCGCGGAGGTCCAGTCCAAGGCCATTGCCGATCATGTGTTCGAGAACACCGAAGATCCGACGATGACCAACGGCCTGCCGACGCCACTGCAGATCGTGCCGAAGTTCGACTTCAAGCCGATGGACGATGCGGTGAAGCAGCTCCAGAAGAGCGCGAAGGCTTATGACGCTGCGTTCACGGCGAATGCCGCGAAACTGTCGCCGGATGCGCGCGCGAAACTATGGGCCGCGATCCAGCCGCTCGACCAGACGCTGGCGCCGGATGTCGGTCTGCCGGGCCGGCCGTGGTTCAAGAACCTGGTCTATGCGCCGGGCCGTTACACCGGCTATGGCGCCAAGACCCTGCCGGGCATCCGCGAGGCGATCGAGGACGAGCGTTTCGACGACGCGGTGAAATACATCACGCTGACGGCGGATGCGCTCAATGCCTACAGCGCGCAGCTCGACAAGGCGACGGCGGTTCTGAAAGGCCGTTGAATTTCGAACTTCTTTTTTCAGCGGCGGGTGAACGTATTTCGCCCGCCGTTCTTTTTTGCTTTTCGCCGAAGCGAAAAGTCCCTCCACCTTTGACGCCACGCGGTTCCTTTGATCGCTTATGAGGGCGCGACCGGTCCTTTGCTGCGTAGTTGCGGAAACTCTGCGCGGCTCTGAGTCTCGTATGGCTCTCAAGGCGGATTAAGCGCGTCTGTTTTTCCGTGTTCGGCGGCAAAGCCCGGTCAGGGCGAGGGCTGCGTTAGAGTTGTTTG
>JANWJQ010000020.1 GCA_025451875.1 Rhizomicrobium sp. | reverse complement strand
CCAGCGCCTGCTCGCCCGTGTCCGGCTGGGAGATCAGCATTTCGTCGATATCGACGCCGAGCTTGCGGGCGTAAATCGGATCGAGCGCATGTTCCGCGTCCACATAGGCCGCGATGCCGCCCTTCTTTTGGATCTCGGCCACGACATGCAGCGCGAGGGTCGTCTTGCCGGAAGACTCAGGACCGTAAACTTCGATCACGCGGCCGCGGGGCAATCCGCCGATGCCGAGCGCGATATCGAGGCCCAGCGATCCGGTCGAAACCGCATCCTGCACATCGGCCGCCGCCTCACGGGCGCCCAGCTTCATCACACTGCCCTTGCCGAAGGCGCGGTCGATTTGGCTCAGTGCCGCTTCCAGCGCACGCTTGCGTTCGCTGTTGTCGTCCTTGCCTTTGTCTTTGCCCACAACGCGCAAAACCGCTTCCTTCGAGGCTGCCATGACTGGTTTCTCCTTCTTTGCATGCCGCCCACCGGCGCGCAACGAAGGCGAATGTATCGCTTTTGTTCTCGTTGGCAAGCCGCTAGCCAAAGTGCTGATTCGGCTTGGAAATACCGGATGTTGTTCCGGGGACGTTCGCGGATTTATTCCGCCGCTGCCGGATGGCCCATGGGAGCCGAATCGCGAGGCCGACTCCGCCCCCCCCGGCTGGCCAACAGGTGCCGGAACCACTGGCTTTTGTGCGCCCAGATATAGACGCCAGTCATGGACAGCATGGCGACCAGAAGCCCGGTGAGGCAGATCAAAATGCACCCCGGCAAGCCGAGGATGCGGCCGGTGTGAAGCTGGCACTGCGCCTACATATAGATGTCGCCGGCGCTGCCCTGGCCTGCGATGTCCGCATCGAGCAAGGCCCTATTGCGATCATCGAAATAATAATAGGCGAAGACCTGATCTTAAAGCAGCGTTTTGCCGGCGCGCGGTTCCACGCGAAGAACGGCCGCCTCGCCGGACTTGGTCGTGAGCGGAATAAGGGTGACCTGCGCCAAGGGGATAGCGCGTTGAACCTTGTTCGCGAGCAAATCCGGCGAGAGCGGCGCGCCACGGGTCTTAGTGTGGAACAGCGACGGATTGATGAAGGCGTCGATTTCCCCGTTGAAGACGATGGCGCTTCCCGTCAGTTCCGCCAGCGTGAGAAAGAGCGCAAGGCTCAATCCCCCGGTGCGATGAAGGCGGACGAGAAGCGCACGCATCACATCTTCCAGCGCAGCGTGAGCACGTAATTGCGCGGCAGGCCGGGCTGGATATAGGCGATGTCGTAAGAGCCCAGGAAGTAACGCTCATTGAAGATGTTCTTCACATTGAGCTGCAGTTCCGCCGGGCCGAAATCGTAACTCAACAGACCGTTGACCAGCGTGACGCTCGGCAGCTTGAAGGTGTTGGGCAGATCGCCTTCTTGTGAAGAATAGCGATAGACACCGCCGCCGATGCCGACGCCCTTCAGCGCGCCCTCCTGGAATTCATATTGCGTCCAGAAGCCGACGCTGGTCGGCGGCACATCGAGCGGATGATCGTGTCAGAAGGAGACGCAATCCACGCTGTCCACCCGCATCACGGAGAGCTGGTGAAATTGCTTTTTATAGGCGTCGCGGATGACATCGATCCTGGCGTCCGCATCCGCACCCGGCGCATGCCACAGAAGAAGAACGCGCGAACGCTCGGCCGAGATTTTTCCGTTCGGCGCTTTCCATTGGCCGTAGCCATCGAGGACCGTCAGCCCGTCCGGAAAGCGGGGCGTCACTTCGTGCGAGAGGAACGTCTTCCATCGCGCCATGCCGACCTGCCCCGCGCCGAACAGCAATTCGGTGCGCGCCATTTCGGAGCCATGCGACGGGCAGGACGCCACCGCCGGCGCAGCAGGCGGTAAAGCGAAAAGCGCAACGAAAATCGCGATCGTTAGCCGGGATCGCAAATCTTGATGCCCTGTTCGATGTGACAGACAGGTGGCTTTGGTGGTGGCGGCGGCGGATTGTGCCAGCAACCTTCTCCCGGCTGACATCCCGTTACGGTCGAACCACTGGCCGTCTGACCAAGCGCTGCTGTTGAAATGGCAGCTGTGAATATGATTCCTATGCAGGTGACAGAAACAGCGTTCCTCATGGAAGTGCTCCCCGGCAAAGAGGCACAGATTACGCCTTCCGGAGAGACAGCACCATCCCGCCACGCTTAAACGAACCCACCATGATCAAGGCCTTACGAATTTAAGCATGTACTGGTCGGTGTGGCCTTTGATGGCCGGATCGAAGATCGTCTTGGTGTGGTCGTCCGCCGGGTGATGCAGTGCGTCGCCTTCCGCAACCAGCTTGAAACCGGCGGCTTCAGCTTCCTTGATGACCTGTGCCTTCGGGATGCGATGCAGCTTTTCGATGTCTGCTTCCGTCGTGCCATCATTGGCCTGATGATCGACGATGAAATATGTGCCGCCGGGCTTGAGCGCATCGAAGACGCTTTTGTTGAACGCGGGGATGGCGACGGGATTGTATTTTGCGATGTGAAGATCGTGATAGTTCTGCGTGATCCAGAAAAGGTCGACCTTTTCCGGCAGCTTCACAGCGCCGAACTGGCCGTCCGCCATGGTGACGTTCTTGTGGGCAGCCGCAACCTTGGCGTCGGAGCCGTCATCCCACTTGATGTTTTCGAGGCCATAAACATGGCCTGTCGGTCCCACCACATCGCTCAGCATGCGCGTGAAATAACCGCCGCCGGGCGCCAGCTCGGCAACCGTCATGCCGGGCTTTACACCGGCGAAGGCAATGGTCTCGCCTGGCATGCGGACCGCATCGCGGCTGCTATCGCCGGCGGGGCGTGCCGTGTCCGACACCGCTTTTGAAACATAATCCGGTATCGCTGCCGCGAAAGCCGCGCCCGTCAGTGTGAGCGCAAACAGCGCCGCGCCGATCAAAGTCTTTTTCATGGAATGGTTCTCCCGAAGACGCGCGCACTCTAGCGGCGCATCGCCAGGAGGCGCGCACACATTCGCGTTAGGTGCAGCGCAAAATTACGGCTTCGCCGCCGGTGCGGCGGACAGAACATCCTTCACCTTGGCGGCAAGTTGCTTGAGGCCGAAAGGCTTGGGCAGGAAGTGCATGTCGGCGGTGTTCTGATCGTTGCGGCGGAAGGCTTCCTCCGCATAGCCGGACATGAAGATTACCGAAATCTCCGGACGGATGCGCTTCAGATTCCGCACCAATGTCGGACCATCCATATTGGGCATCACCACGTCGGTGATGAGCAGATGGATCGGCGCGGGGTGGTTGCGCACCAGCTCCAGCGCTTCCTCGCCGCCAGGCGCTTCCAGAACCTTGTAACCACGCACGCGCAAGGCGCGCGCCGCGAAGCTGCGCACGGCTTCTTCGTCTTCCACCAGCAGCACGGTGTCCTGTCCGGTGATGTCGCGCGCGGGCGCCGATTCCACCTGCGCCACCGGCATCTCGCCTTTGAAGCGCGGCAGGAAGATGGAGAACGTCGTGCCTTTGTTGAGTTCGCTGTCGACGGTGATGTAGCCGCCGGTCTGCTTGACGATGCCATACACCGTCGCAAGGCCAAGGCCCGTGCCGGAGCCGACGGGTTTCGTCGTGAAGAACGGATCGAAGATTTTCCCGATATGCTCTTTGGCGATGCCCGTGCCCTGATCGGAAACATCGATGCGCACGTAGTCGTCCGCGGGCATGATCGCAGCCCCTAGTGCCATTGCCTGCGGGACGACCTGGTTCGCGGTGCGGATGGTGATCGCGCCGCCCTTGGGCATGGCGTCGCGCGCATTCACGACAAGATTCATGATCGCATTGGTGAGCTGCGATTCATCGGCGTTGATCGGCCACAGATCCGGCGCGTTCTCCAGCTTGATCTCGATGCCTTCGCCGACGAGACGGCTGAGCAGTTGATGCATCTCGGCGATGGCGCCGTTCAGCGCCAGCACCTTGGGCTGCATCGTCTGTTCGCGGCTGAAGGCGAGAAGCTGCTTGACCAGATTGGCGGCCCGCAATGCATCCTGATGGATGAGGTTGATCTCGTTGAATGACGGATCGCCCGCGGTGTGGCGCATCAGCAGGAATTCAGAATTGCCGATGATGACGGTGAGGATGTTGTTGAAGTCATGCGCCACGCCGCCCGCAAGCTTGCCGACCGCCTGCATCTTCTGCGACTGCGCGAATTTCGTCTCCAGCGCCTTCTGGTCGGACACATCGACGAGATAAAGAATAACGCGACCCGAGCCACCATTGGTGGGCGCGGCATAAAGTTCGGCCATGCGCTCCGGCTGGCCGACGGGACGAAGCTCCGCGGCGTTGCCATGCGCCGTGTCTTTCGCCTTCAGCAGCAGATCCAGCACCGTCGCCTTGTCGGCGGGCTCGACGAGATCGCCGATATTGCGGCCCGCACCTGCGTTCAAAAATTCGACAAAAGCATTGTTGGCTTCGACGATGCGGCCATCGGCGTCGGCGATGGCGACACCGACCGGCGCATCGCGGAATACGGCGGTGGCAAGCTGCGAAGAAACGGTCGGGGCGATGGGTGCGCGCGGCGCGGCATCGTGCATGACGAGGCGCGGTGCGAACCACCAGGCCGAGGTGCCGTTCGCTAGCGGACGCACCGCGGCGGTAATTTCGATTCCGCCGCCAATGGAGAAGACCTCTTCGCGCTGTTCGCGATCGGCGGCGCTTTTGGTCAGACGATAAAGCGTAGCGGCGCTGGTTTCATTGCCGAGCGCCAGTTCCGGCGGCGGCGGCGCTTCGCCCTTCGGTGTGCCGGACATCCCGCGATAGATGTCGTTGCAATCGATGACCGCGCCATCTGCGCCCGTCACCGCCCAGGCGACATTGGCGCGCGCAGCTGCTTCCGCGATGAGGCGCGCTTCGTCGGCGCTCACCGTTTCGCGGGGCCAGATTGCATATAAAAAGATGGAGGCGACGGCGCCGATACCGGCCAGCAGCGCAACGCCCGCCCAGCGCGCGGCATCCGGCGCACCGACCGCAAGACCGGCTGCGGCTAGCGCAAGAAGGACAAAGCCCAGCGCCGCCCAGCGCCAGGCGCCGGCGGGAAGGCCGTAATTTCCAAGGGTAAGCGCGCGGACCGTCACGAATCGATATTACGCGAAAGCGCGGGGCTTTTCGCCCCGTTTTGGGGCAGCTAGTTCGCCCGCATCTTGCCGGTCAGCTTCATGACGTAACCGATGACCTGGGCCACCGCCTTGTACTGCTCGGCCGGAACCGGCTCGTCGAGTTCGACGGTGGCGTAGAGCGCGCGGGCCAATGGCGGATTCTCGACCACGGGGACATCGTGTTCCTCCGCAACCGCGCGGATCTTGAGCGCGAGCGCATCCACGCCCTTGGCCACGCAGATCGGCGCGGCCATCTTGCCGGACTCGTATTTGAGCGCCACGGCATAGTGGGTCGGGTTCATGATCACGACCGTGGCTTCGGGCACCGCGGCCATCATGCGGCGGCGCGAACGCTCGGTGCGGATCTGCTTCACCTTCGCCTTGACCGCCGGATCGCCTTCGGTCTGGCGGTATTCTTCCTTGATCTCCTGCTTGCTCATGCGATTGCGCTGCAGGAAGCGGAAGCGTTGCAGTGCATAGTCCAGCACGGCAATGACGGCGAGGATACTGAGCGTCGCGATCAGAAGCTTCATGATCAGATAGATCATGTCGCTCGCAATCTGTTCGGGTCCGTGTGTCAACAGCGCTTCGAGATTGCCGCGCTCCGGCCACAGCACCGTCCACAAGACCGTGCCGATGATGGCGATCTTGATGACGCCCTTGCCCAGATTGATGACGCCATCCATCCCGAACATCTTCTTGAGACCGGACAGTGGCGAGAGCTTTGCAAAGTTCGGTGCGATGCGCTCCAGCGAAATCGACGGCCGATGCTGCAACACATGGCTGGCCAGCCCCATCCCCGCCAGCACGGCGAAGACAGGTCCGAGCATCGCGGCAACTGCCAGGACGATGTGCCGAAAGAGCGCGAGCGCGCTGGCGGAATCGACGGTGATCTGATCGGGCTGTTCCAGAAACATCTGGAAGGTGCGGGTGAAGGTTTGCGCCGTGGAATGGCCGAAGATCGCGATGGAGAGCGTGCCGCCCAGAAGCACCACAAAGGTCGTAACCTCGGTGGATTTGACGATGTCACCGTGTTTTTCGGCGTCGTCTAGCCTTCGTTGGGTAGGTTCTTCTGTTTGTGAGGATTTGTCTTCGTTGTCTGCCATGGGATCAGCTCAGGAAGCGTCCCATCTCGGTGGCGTAATAATTGAGGAACAGCGTCATCAGCGAGCCCATCAGCAACATCATCAGGAAGAAGCCCGAGAGAATGTTGACCGGTTGCGCGATGAAGAAGACCTGGATCTGCGGCACAAGACGCGCCAGCAAACCGATGGCGGCGTTCACGGCGGCGCCGAACACCAGAAACGGCGCGGCCAGTTCAAGCCCCAGCGCGAACGTGCCGCTGACCAGATTGATCGCTTCCTGCGCCATGTCGCCATAGGGAAGCGGCGCGCCGGGCGGGATCATCACATAGCTGCCATGGATCGCGCCGATGGCAAGGTGATGCAGATTGGTTGCGAAAATCAGAACCACGCCCAGCATGCTGAAGAAGGTGCCGACAATAGCCCCTTGTTCACCGAAGGTGGGGTCGATGGTCTGCGTGTAGGCAAGGCCGGTCTGCGTGGCGATCAACTGACCGGCGACGGACAGCCCCGCCATGATGATGCGCGCCATGCCGCCGACGAGAAGGCCGGCGACGACTTCCTGCATCAGCAGCACGCCGAGCGCGAGAGGCGAATTGTTTGTAACATGGGGGTAGGTGCCGACAAGCGCGGGCGCCATCGCGAAAGAAATTGCCAGCGCCAGCGCAAGGCGCACGCGCGGCGGCACGCCCGCATCGCCGATCGCCGGCAGCAACATGACCATGCTGCCCACCCGCGCGAAGACGAGGAAGTAGAGAAGAACCTGACCAGAGAGGTCGTTGAGATGGACGGTCACGGGCGCCCGCTAATAGGCTGCGATACGCGTGGCGACATCGGTCATCAAGGAATTCATCGCCGAACCCGCGAAAGGCAGCGAGATCAGAAGCACAAGGAAGATCGCGATGATCTTCGGCACGAAGACCAGCGTCTGTTCCTGGATCTGCGTCAGCGCCTGCAACAGGCCGACGGCAAGGCCGACGACGAGCGCGGCCAACATTGCGGGGGCAGCGACCTCCAGAAGAACCCAAATGCTCTGGCGCGCGAAGTCGATGGAATCGGCGGATGTCATGATGGCGCTTTCGTTAGATCGGCATCTGCATGATGGACTGATAGGCCGTGATCACCTTGTCGCGGACAGCGACGACGGTATCCAACGTCAACTCGGCTTGATTGACGGCATTGACGACACTGACCATGTCGCCCTTGCCCGCAACCTGTTGGGCCGCAGCCTGTTCGCCGCTTTTCATGGTGCCGATGGCGTCTTTCATGGCGCTGGTGAGAAAGTCGCCGAAGCCTGCGCCTGTGGGCGAGGCGGCGGATGATGCCGCGCCGCCGCCCATTTTCGCGGCGGCCTGATAAGCGGCGGATGCGACTGCTGCTATGGCCATCGCTTAGTCTCCTAGCGTTTGAGAAGATTGATGACGCCCGACAACATGGACTTCGTCGTCTGCATCACATTGAGGTCGGCTTCGTAGGAGTTCTGCGCTTCGCGCATGTCCATCACTTCGACGAGCTGATTGACATTTGGCAGCTTCACATAGCCCTGCTTGTCGGCGGCGGGGTTGCCCGGATCGTATTGCGAGCGGAATGGGCTTGAATCCTGTATCGGCTTTCCCGCCTCTACCAGCGTAGCGCCGAGATCGCGGTCGAAATTCGACGTGACCGTCGCCACCTTGCGGCGATAGGGATCGGCACCCGGTGTCTGCGCCGTCGAATTCGCGTTGGCGATATTCTCCGCGATGATGCGCATCCGGTTGGACTGGGCCCGCATACCGGAGGCCGCAATCTGGAGAGAAGCATTCAGATCCATATCATTTCACCTTTCTTCAGCCGTTGCCGATGGCGGTGCGCATCATCGAGAGCGCTTTGGAATAAAGATTGGTCGCCGCCTGGAATTGCGCCTGCGTGTCGGAGACCTTCATCATTTCGGCTTCGAGCGAGACGGTATTTCCCGTGACGCTGGCCTCGGTGTCGGGCGCGTCCTGTCCGTCGAAGCTGTCAGATTGCGATCCTGTGATGTTGATGTGGCGTGGATCGGTGGTGAGCAGACCCGAAGATCGATCGCCCCCGTTCACGCGCTTCATCATGTCATCGAAGCTCATCGGCTTCAGATCGCGTGCGAGATAGCCCGGCGAATCCGCGTTCGCGACGTTCTGCGCAAGCGTGTCCTGACGGGCGTTGAGCCATGACATGCGCTCGCGCAACATTCCCAGAAGCGGGATATCGGCAATCTGCATGAGCCCCTCTCTTTACGAAGTGTTAGCCTTAAGGATCACCAGATTGCGCCCGAACGATTAAGCGCCGCTTAACGACGTGGATGTTTCTGCCCGGCAATTTCTTCCCGCCTTTAACCGCCGCTTAAGGTTACCGCGTCTTGAATGCGGTCCATGGATGTTCTCGATCTCGGACGATATTTCGCTTCCCTGCTTCTCGTCGGCGGGCTTCTCGGCGGTGCATGGCTTGCGGCGCGGCGCTTCGGTGTGCCCGGCGTTATGGGCGGCGGTTCGCAGAAAAGATTGAGCGTCGTGGAGACCCTGATGATCGGTCCACGCCACAAACTCTTTCTTCTGCGCCGCGATGGCGTCGAACATCTTCTTCTTGTGGGGCCGCAAGGCGCCGATGTCGTCGAGAACGGAATTCCCGCAGCACTTCTGCAAGAACACACACAGTCGCTGCAGACGCAGCCCTTGATGTCACCGGAGAGCGCCGTATGAACAAGCGCCTTCTCGGATTCGCGATCGCGGCGATGCTTCTGCTCGTGCCGAGCGTGGCCTTTGCCGCCGCACCGGCCATGGCCGCCACGGGCGCAGGTTCGTCCACGCTCTCCATCGATATGTCAGGCGGCATGTTCACGGACCGCATGGTCCAGATCATCGCGCTCATCAGCATTCTGAGCCTGGCGCCATCCATTCTCATCATGATGACGAGCTTTGTGCGCATCGTGGTGGTGCTGTCGCTGCTGCGCACCGCCATCGGCGTGCAGACCTCGCCACCCAATGCGGTGATCGTTTCGCTTTCACTGTTCCTGACTTTGTTCGTGATGGGGCCAACATTGCACGAGGCTTATCAGGCCGGCGTTCAGCCGATGATGGCTGGCACCATGACCACCGAAGATGCGATGAACAAAGCCATCGTGCCGGTGAAGAAATTCATGCTCGCCCATGTGCGTGACGCCGATCTCAAGCTCTTCCTCGACATGCGCAAGGAAACGGTGCCGAAGGATCCGCTACAGGTGGAAGTGACCACGCTGGCACCCGCTTTCATGCTGTCGGAGCTCAAACGTGCCTTCGAGATCGGATTTCTGATCTTCGTACCGTTCCTCATCATCGATATGGCGGTTGCCTCGATCCTGATGTCGATGGGTATGATGATGCTGCCACCGACAATCATCTCCCTGCCCTTCAAGCTCATATTCTTCGTGCTGGTGGACGGATGGCGGCTGATCGCCGGATCGCTGGTGCAATCCTACATGCATTCTCCGCCACCGACGTAGCGGCAGACGTAGCGTAAATCTCGTCAGCGGGAATTTTCAGGCCTAATCTTTTCCGAACAAAACGGGAGAGACGCCATGGACAAGCGCATCGACGGCGATGAAGTGCTCTACGAAGTTTCGGAGCATATCGCGACCATCACGCTGAACGCGCCTGATCGGATGAACACGATTTCCGGACCAATGCTGCGCGCACTGTCCGACCATCTGCTTGAAGCCGACCGCGATCCTGAAGTCCGCTGCATCATCCTGACCGGCAAAGGTCGCGCGTTCTGCGCAGGCCTCGATCTCAAACTTCAGACTTCCGGCCAGCAATCGGTTGGCGAAAGCGGCGTGAGCGCGACCGATATCGACCTGCGCTCCGCGCCGCCGACCGTTCTGCATGACATCAACACGCCGATCATCTGCGCCATCAATGGCGGCGCGGCGGGTTACGGCGCGGACACTGCCATCGGTTGCGATATTCGCATCATGGGTCAATCGGCGAAACTCGCCCTCTCCTTCTGCAAACGCGGCATCCTTCCGGAATCCGGCGGCACCTGGCTTTTGCCGCGCCTGCTCGGCTGGCAAAAAGCCGCGGAACTCATTTTCACCGGACGCACGCTCTCGCCCGAACAATCTTTGGAATTGGGACTGGTCGCGAAGGTCGTTCCCGATGCGGATCTGATGAAGGAAGCCCGTGCGCTCGCGGCGGAGATCGCGGCCAATGCGCCGCTGGCGGTGCAGGCCGCCAAACGCATGATGCGGATGGGATTGAGCGAGGCGTTCGGCGAGCATGTGCATCACGTCTATCTGCAGCTTTTGCCGTTGATCCGCAGCGAAGACGCGAAGGAAGGCATGCTGGCCTTCGTGCAAAAGCGCACGCCCGAATTCAAAGGCCGATAGCTTACCTGTGAGGTAATGGAATTGGCGCCGCTCCGGACTTATGGTTTGGGGCATGACCGTTCAGCCCGTCGGAAGCCAGTTGCGGCAATGGCGCCAGCGCCGCCATCTGAGCCAGCTCGATCTTGCCGGTGACGCGCGGATTTCCGCGCGGCATCTGAGTTTCGTGGAAACCGGGCGCTCGCAACCCAGCCGCGAGATGATCCTGCATCTGGCCGAGCAGCTCGAAGTGCCGATGCGCGAGCGCAATGTGCTGCTGGTGGCGGCGGGCTATGCGCCGATCTTTTCCGAACGCAATCTGAATGACCCGGCGCTAGGCCCGGCGCGCGCCGCGATCGACGCCATCATCGAAAGCCAGAAGCCTTATCCCTGCTTTGCCATCGACCGGTATTGGAACGTGGTGGCGAGCAACAGCGCATTGCAGGAACTCTATGAAGGCGTCGCGGAAGAATTGCTGAAGCCGCCGGTCAATGGCATGCGGCTTACGCTGCATCCCGACGGCATGGCACCGCGCGTGGAAAATCTCGGCGAATGGCGCGCCCATTTGCTGCATCAATTGCGCGAACGCGTGGAGCTTACCGCCGATCCGAAGCTGATCGCGCTGCAGAAGGAGATGCTTTCCTATCCCGCGCCGTCCGCGCCCACACACGTGTCGCCCGGCGACGCGATCGTCATTCCCTTCAAGGTGCGCATCAAGGCAGGCCTTCTGTCTTTCTTCACCACCACCATGGTGTTTGGTTCGCCCGTCGATGTGACGCTCAGCGAACTTGCCATCGAGTCCTTCTTCCCCGCTGACGACGCGACGCGCGCTTTGGTGAAAAAACTTTCGGCATAGGTCTTTTTCTTACCTCGCGCGTAATCGTTTTACGCGGGGCGCGCTCCCAATCTCTCCTCAGCGAAGGAGAGACACATGGATATCGAGAACCTTACTGACCGCTACATAGCGTTGTGGAACGAACCGGACATCGACCAGCGCCGGCTCGATATCGTCGAATTGTGGGCGCCGGATGGACTGCATTATTCCAAATCCCACACCTGTCACGGCTATGCCGCGCTCGAAGCGCGCGTCGCCGGTTCCTATGAACGCTCCATCGCGCCGGGACTGAACATCTTCCGCGCCGCCGGCAATGCGCAGGCGCACCACAATGTCGTGCGCTTCAACTGGCACATGTTGCGCAAGGCGACCGAAGAAATCGTGGCTACGGGATTTGAATTCCTCGTGCTCGCCGACGATGGCCGCATCCAGGCGGATTACCAGTTCATCGATTTCTCGCGGTGAACGCCATGAACCGCAGAACGCTTATGAAAACCGCGGCCGCGCTGGCCGCAATCACCGATATCCCGCCCGCGCGCGGGCAAATCGCAACAAGGAACAGACCCATGACCAAGGTGAAGACAAAAGACGGCATCGAACTCTTCTCAAAGGATTGGGGCGAAGGCCGCACACTGGTCTTCTTGCATAGCTGGGCCGTGACCAACGACATCTGGCAATACCAGCACGCGCATTTCCTCGAGCGCGGCTATCGCGTCGTTGCCTTCGACCGGCGCGGTCACGGCCGCTCGGACCAGCCTTACGATTATCGCATCGACACGCTGGCCGACGATCTCGCCGCCGTTCTGGAGGCGCACGACCTGAAGGACGCCACGCTCATCGGGCACTCGATGGGCTGCAATGAGATCGTGCGGTATCTTTCGCGGCACGGTGCATCGCGCGTGGCGAAGATCGCGCTTATCGCGCCGACAACACCTTGCCTCCTGAAGACCGCCGACAATCCGGACGGCATGGATGGCGCCCTGTTCGAAGGAATGCGCGAACAATGGCGCAGGGATTTTCCAAAATGGCTGATCGACAATTCCAGGCCGTTCTTCGTGCCGCAGACATCTCAGGCGATGATCGACTGGGGCATGGCGACGATGGCGCAAATACCGCTCCATGTGGCAATCGCCTGCAACAAAGCCATCACGGATAACGACTTCCGGCCCGACTGCCGTTCGGTGAAGGTTCCGACATTGATCGCGCAGGGTACAGCCGATGCGTCAGCACCCTTGCCGTTGACCGGAAGGCGCACCGCGGAATTGATCCCCGACAGTGCTCTCATCATCTATGACGGTGCGCCGCACGGGCTGATGTTCACCCATATGGACAAGCTCAACGCCGATCTCGAAGCCTTCATTGGAGGACGCTGACGGAACCGCCGATCACTCCGCCGCGATCTTCACATCGGCAGGCTTGCGGGCACGATTGAAGGGCCGGTCGCCGATGATCGTGGCGCGGTGCATGACGCGTCGCGCGGGCAGATAATCGTTCACCGCGTAATGCTGCGTGATGCGATTGTCCCAGAAGGCGATGGCGTTCGGCTTCCACTTCCAGCGCACCTGGAATTCCGGCTTCTGCACATGCACGAAGAGCATGTTGAGCAGAGCTTCGCTTTCATTGCGGCGCAGCCCCTTGATGCGGTCGGTGAAGCCGTAATTCACAAACAGGCTGTCCGCACCGGTTTCCGGATGGGTGCGCACGACGGGATGGATGACAGGTGGATGTTCTTCACGCGCTTTCGCTGCCTTGTCGCTGCCGGCTTGTTTGGCGACCTGGCCTTGTTGCGGAAAGCCGCGATTGAAATCGTGCACGGCATCGAGTTCGGAGAGAAAGCGCTGCAACGGCTTCGACAGTGCTTCATAAGCCGCCTGCATATTCGCCCAGCAAGTGTCGCCGCCATTTTCCGGCAACAGCTTTGCATAGAGGATCGCGCCCAGCGGCGGCGTCTCGATGAACGTCACATCGGTGTGCCACGCATCGTTGTCGGTTGGATTGTTGGCGTGGTTGTCGAGGATGAACATTTCCGGCGCTTCCGGCACGCCGGGATAAAGCGGATGGGTGTGCAGGTCTCCGAAGCGGGCGGCGAAATCGCGATGCTGTACGGCACTGATGTGCTGATCCTCGAAGAACACCACCTTGTGTTTGAGAAGGGCCGCACGGATGTCTGCGACCAGTTCGTCATCCACATTTTTCGACAGATCCACATTGCCGATGACGGCGCCGATGGTGGGCGTAAGCGGGGTGATGGTGATGCGGGGCACGGCAGTCCTCGATGGCTTTTGCCTATCAGGAGCCGACCGGCCTCCCTCGTCAAGAATCGCTGCAATGCACAAGACTGCACCTTCGCGGTAATTTTATTGTGCGAGTGCGAAGGGAATGCTGCAGCGCGGCGATTTTACTGACAGATTGTCAAATAATCATTCCTTTTAGAATCAATTGGTTGGGAACAAAAAAACCTGTCATGCAAAAAAAATCTGCACCTATGCGGTTTTGGCACTTCTCATTCCGGGGGGCAGTTCCTACTCTCCTGAATGCTAAATACTTACGGAGGCATTCAGTCATGAATAAGTTTCACTCAATCGCTCTCGGTAGCGTCGTCGCCCTCGGTCTCATCGGTGCTGCTCACGCGGCCGATACAGCCGCCGTCACCGGCGCTTGGAAGCTGACGGTCGGCGCTGCCGATGCTGCCTGCACACTGACCCTCGCCGACAGCGGCGATGTCACCAATGCCGGCGACTGCACCAATGGCGGTGCGGCGGTCGGTCACTGGAAAGCGGTCGGCTCCCGGCTGCAGCTGCTGTCCAACAACAACGAACTGGTCGCCTATCTGCAACCCAAGGGCGACAACTATGAAGGCAAGCGCGTGGCCGACGGCCGCACCGTGGCGCTCGCCCGCTAAACGCAAATCCGGCTCTTCGGGTGAAGAGGGCTGCACCTTCGGGTGCGGCCCTTTTTGCTTGTGCGTTGCCCATACACCCCCGCTTCGGTAAACCACTCCGCCGGTCGGGTGGCGCTTAGTTTTCGCTTAGAACAGGGTGGAACCATCATGAAAGAGCTTTCCCATTTCATCGCAGGCCAGATAGTAAAAGGCACGTCCGGCCGTTTCGGCGACGTGTTCAATCCGGCGACCGGCGAAGTCCAGGCCAAGGTCGCCCTCGCCAGCCGCGCCGAAATGCGAAAGGCCGTGGATGCCGCGTTGAAGGTTTTCCCGGAATGGGCGGCCGTCAATCCGCAGCGCCGCGCGCGGGTGATGTTCAATTTCAAATCGCTGGTCGAAAAGAACATGGACCAGCTGGCCCGCATGCTCTCCGACGAGCATGGCAAGGTGCTGGCCGATGCGCGCGGCGACGTGCAGCGCGGCCTTGAAGTGATCGAATTCTCCTGCGGCATCCCGCATCTGCAGAAAGGCGAATACACCGAGGGCGCAGGCCCCGGTATCGACATCTATTCGATGCGCCAGCCGCTCGGCGTCGTCGCCGGCATCACGCCGTTCAACTTCCCGGCGATGATCCCGATGTGGATGTTCGGCGTCGCCATCGCCTGCGGAAACTGTTTCATCAACAAGCCCAGCGAAAAGGATCCGTCCGTTCCGCTGCGTCTTGCCGAACTGATGATGGAAGCGGGCGCGCCGGCCGGCGTGCTGCAGGTCGTCAACGGCGACAAGGAAGCGGTCGATGCGATCCTCGAAGATCCAGATATCAAGGCAGTGAGTTTCGTCGGTTCCACCGCGATTGCCGAATATGTCTATTCGCGCGGCACGAGCCACGGAAAACGCGTGCAGGCAATGGGCGGCGCGAAGAACCATGCCATCATCATGCCGGACGCCGATCTGGACCAGGTCACGAACGAACTGATCGGCGCGGGTTACGGCTCCGCCGGCGAGCGCTGCATGGCGATCTCCGTCGCCGTGCCGGTGGGCGAGAAGACCGCCGATGCGCTGGTGAAGAAGCTCAAGCCCCGCGTGGAAGCCTTGCGCGTCGGCATCCCGACCGATCCGGAATCCGACTACGGTCCGATGGTCACCGCGCAGCAGCGCGACAAGGTGAAGGACTATATCGAGATGGGCGTGAAGGAAGGCGCCGAACTCGTCGTCGACGGCCGCGGCTTCAAGATGCAGGGCTATGACAAGGGGTTTTACCTCGGCGGCTCCTTGTTCGACCGCGTGACGCCCAACATGAAAACTTATCAAGAAGAAATCTTCGGGCCAGTGCTACAGATTGCGCGGGCGAAGGATTTCGACGAGGCTATCTCCCTGCCCTCCAACCACACATATGGCAACGGCGTCGCCATCTTCACGCGCGACGGCGATGCAGCGCGTGAATTCGCCGCCAAGGTGAATGTCGGCATGGTCGGCATCAACATTCCGATCCCGGTGCCGCTGGCCTATCACACTTTCGGCGGCTGGAAGCGCTCGGCCTTCGGCGATGTTAACCAGCACGGCACCGAGGGCGTGCGTTTCTGGACCAAGATCAAGACAGTCACGCAACGTTGGCCCAAGGGCGGCGTGCGCGAGAATGTGGATTTCAACATTCCGACCATGCGCTGAGATTCAGATATCTATCGGGGACTGAAATGACGGAATACGATGACATGAAACGCGCCACCGCGCGTGAATGGGCTGCGGCGCGTATTGTTTTGATCGGGGGCTTTGCGATCGCGATCGTCGTCGCCGGTTACTTCGCATGGCAGCGTCACGTCGAAACCGTCGCGGCGCAACAGGAGCAGGCACAACAGATGGCAGCGCTCGCACGCGCACAGCAACCACGCCCGGCGTTCAAGGAAACCACGCAGGACGAGAAGGCCAAAGGCGCCATGCTGTTCTGCGCCATGGAACTGGTGAACGCCAAGAACATGGGAATCGTGCCGCAGTTCGGACAACTCGCCAGCCCCTTGCCGAGAAGGACCGCTACGCAAGGCCGCTATGCCTGCCTCGCCGCAACAGAGGTTTCGAAATATGTGATCGAGGCCGATCTTGTGTGCCGCCAAATCAACGATCCGAAATGCGTGCACCTGCACAGCATCAAGAGCGATGACGGCACGGTTCTCTATCAGGCCAAGAGCTGATTACTTCACGCCGCCCAGCTTGCAGATATGCTTCCACTCCGCGTCGGTTACCGGCTGGACGGACAGCCGCGCTTCGCGCACGAGCACCATCGTCTTGAGCCTGGGATCGGCTTTCACCTGCGCCAAAGTCACCGGCGTGGGCACATCTTTGACCGCTTTGACATCGACAAGGCCAAACCGGCCGGTCTCATCGGTAGGATCGGGTTTGTATTCGGCGATGACTTCCACGATGCCGACGATCTGCTTCTCATCGCCGGTGTGATAGAAGAACCCGAGATCGCCCTTCTTCATTGCTTTCATATGCTTGGCGGCGGCGAAGTTGCGAACGCCGCTCCACGGCTCGCCCTTGGCACCCTTTTTCTTCTGCATCTGCCAGGAGAAGGTTTCCGGCTCGGTCTTGAACAGCCAATACGCCATCAGAGTTTCGCCTCGCAGAAATTGGCCGTCATCTTCCACGGACGGATGTCGGTGGATTTGAACAAGCCCGCTTTCATATAGGGATCCTTGGCATTCCAGGCTTTCGCCGCGTCCATATCCGCAGCTTCGAAGATGATAAGGCTACCCGCCATGCCGCCTTTGGCATCGAGGAACGGTCCGCCAAGACGCACAACGCCGGTTTCTTTCACGAACGCCATGTGCTGCTCGCGCACGCTCATGCGCAAATCCAGCGAATTGTCCTTGTCGATGGCGGTCAGCACGAACAGCATTTTCTACTCCGTTTTGAGAGGGCGCGACATCAGGCGCGGGATGGCATCGGCGAGTGCGATCTTGCCTTGCAGAATTTCCGATGTCGTCTCCGCAATGGGAAGTTCAATATTGTGCTCATGTGCACGCGCGGCCAGGGCCGGCGCGGTGGCGATGCCTTCGGCCAACGGCCGTCCAGCTTTATAGAGTTCTTCGCGCGGCAAGCCTTTGCCGACATCGAGGCCGAACGCATAGTTGCGCGAGGATGCACTGGTGGCGGTAAGGACAAGATCGCCAAGCCCCGACAACCCCATCAGCGTTTCGCTGCGCGCGCCCATCGCTTCGCCGAGACGGCACAATTCGGCGAAGCTGCGCGACAGAAGCGCCGCGCGGGCGCTTTCGCCCAGCCCCATGCCGGCGACGATACCGCAGGCGATGGCGTAAACATTCTTCGCCGCGCCGCCGAGCGCGACGCCGGTAAGATCGTCGCTCGCATAGGGCCGGAAGGTGAGATGGCCGAATGCTTCCTGAAGCGTGCGCGCGACATCCAGCTTCGCGGCGATGGTGACGGCGGTGGGAAGGTTGCGTGCAACGTCTTTCGCGAAGGACGGCCCGGACAGGATCGCGGGCTCGCAATCGGGAATGCATTCGACGAGCACCTCTGTCATCAGCTTGTGTGTGTCGCGCTCGATGCCTTTGGCGCAAAGCACCAGCGGTTTCTTCGCGGTGAGGTGCGGCTTTAAGAGCGCGAGCGTGCTGCGCAGATGCTGCGCTGGCGCGCCGATCAGAAGCGCGTCGGCCTGCGCGGCCTGCGCGATGTCCGCCGTCGCCACGATGCTCGCCGGCAGCGTGAACCCCGGAAGAAAGCCAACATTCTCATGTTTCGAATTTATCGACTCGACCACGGCGGTTTCGCGCGCCCAGAGCGTGACTTTGCGTCCGGCGAGGGCCGCGACGGCCCCTAGCGCCGTTCCCCAGGCACCCGACCCGATAACTGCAATATTGTTATAAGATGCTGTTTTTTCTGGCATTTCTTAGAATTTCCGGCCCAAAACGCTGCGCAAAAGACTGAACGCTTTGTTGATTATTTACAGAAACCTCCTACATTCCGTGTCAGAACGAAGAACAACAAACCGGGGGAGAAGGCGACGCCATGACCAAGGACAACGTGCGCGACAAGATCGTCGAAGCCGCCAAAAAGCGCTTTTCGCATTTTGGGTACGGCAAGACCACGATGGCGGAAATCGCCACCGATTGCGGCATGTCGCCCGGAAATCTCTATCGCTTCTTTCCCGGCAAGCTCGATATCGCCGAAGCGATCGCGAGCGAGGACTATGAAACCCATCTTGTGAACGCCCGCAAGATCGCGCTGGCGCCGGGCAAATCCGCGCGTGAAAGACTGCGCGATCTGCTCTTCGCTGAGCTGCGGCGTACCTATCAGAAGCTGGAGAAGGATCCACGCGTGCTGGAGATGGCCACGCAGATCGGCCATGAGCGCCCCCAATATGTGAACTGGATGCTCGCCAACGAGCGCAAGATCCTCGTCGAGCTGATGGAAGAAGCCGAGAAGCGCGGCGAGATGATGCCGCCGGGCGACAAGGACGAAATCGCCGAGATGATCCAGTCGGCGACGATGAAGTTCCGCTATCCGCAGCTCTGGTCGAAGCTCAGCCTCGCCAAGCTGGAACGCGAATTGGACGGTGTGCTGAACCTGATGTTCCAGGGCCTGTGCCCCTGTAGCGAATCGGAACGCGAAGCCGAGCGCAAGACGACGCACGCGGCCTAGCCTCTTCATTCCGCCACAAAACTTCTCTATCCACGCGAGCCATGCGCCGATTGATTCTTGCCGCCTTGCTTGCGCTTGCCGCAGCCGGACCTGCCCAGGCGGCGAAATGGACCGCTGAGCAAAGCGCCGATCTGGATCGCGTCAGCGCTTATCTGAATTCGATCAAGACGATGCGCGGCGGCTTCACGCAGATCGGAGCGCAAGGCCAGGTCGATCAGGGCAAGTTCTATATTCTGAAGCCAGGAAAGATCCGCTTCGACTACACGCCGCCCAATCCGACGTTGGTCATCAGCGACGGTATCGGCATCGCGGTTTACAACACCAAGCTCAACACCGCGACGCGCTATCCGCTGACAGGCACGCCGCTCAATCTTCTGCTCTCAGATCATCTGGATCTGAAACGCAGCGCCAACGTCACCAATGTGCAGCACAGTCCCGGCCAGTTGATCCTCACCGCGCGCGCCAGCGACCGCAATACCACGGGCAACATCACCATCGTCTTCACCGATCCGGGGATGGAGCTGCGCCAGTGGACGATCGTGGATGCGCAAGGGCTACCCACAACCGTCAGCCTCAACAATGTGCAGCAAGGCGTGGACCTTCCGGAATCCGCCTTCAAGATCAATCACAAATGACCTCTGCCGCGGCAGCATGACGGCAACGCAGGTTACGCGCCTTGCCGCTCCGCGCGGCGCCATGCAAGGTTTTCGGCCATGAGCAAACGACCTTTCATCGTCGGTATTCCCTGTGACCACCGCATGGTCGGCCATCATCCATTTCACATGGTCGGGGAAAAATATATCGCCGCTGTGCGCGATGGCGCGGGCGCATTGCCTTTGCTCATCCCGGTGTTGCCGGACTCCATTCCGGCATCTGAAATTTTGGCGAGCGTGGATGGCTTGTTCTTCACCGGCTCGCCTTCGAATGTTTCGCCCAAGCGGTACAACGGCACGGCACCGCGCGAAGGCGTGATGCAGGACGAGAACCGCGACGCGACTACCTTGCCGCTGCTAGAAGCCGCCATCAAACATGGAACGCCGACGCTGTGTGTCTGCCGCGGTTTTCAGGAATTGAACGTCGCGCTCGGCGGCACGCTCCATCAGCATGTGCAGGAAGTGGCCGGCCGCATGGATCATCGCGAGAACAAGGACACCGATCTCGGTACGCAATACGGGCCGGCGCATGACGTGACGGTGCAGGATGGCGGGCTTCTGTCGAAAATGGTGCATGAGAAAACCTTCAGGGTGAATTCGCTGCACAGCCAGGGCATCGACAAGATTGCGCCTGGCCTGCATGCCGATGCGATCGCGCCAGACGGACAGATCGAGGCGGTTTCCATGCCCGGCGCAAAAGGGTTCCTCTTTGCGGTGCAATGGCATCCGGAGTGGCGCTGGAAAGAGAACCCGCAAAGCCGCGCGATCTTCGCCGCCTTCGGCGAGGCAGTCCGCGAGAAATCCCGTCACATTACAGCGGCCTAATCCTCTCACCATTTTTTTGCCATGCCGCATGGGCCACACTTGCGCCATGCGAACCCCTTCCTGGCCGCTCTGTGCGGCACTCCTGATCTCGCTCGCCGGCTGCGGCTTCGAGGCTCCCGCGCCGAAGCGCACGCCGCCACCGCAAATGCCGGAGCCGCCCGTCTCCACGGTCTCGGTATCGCTCGCCGTGCCGGTGAACGAC
Source organism: Rhizomicrobium sp. (assembly GCA_025451875.1). Lineage (GTDB taxonomy): Bacteria > Pseudomonadota > Alphaproteobacteria > Micropepsales > Micropepsaceae > Rhizomicrobium. Next base: position 72,416 of record JANWJQ010000020.1, on the reverse strand, counting down.
CTCGCTGCCATGCTAAATGCCAAGACCGAGCGGCAGATCGCACAGATCAACGGCAAAAAAGTCAGCTGCTTCGTCGCCAAATGCAAAATGGATTTGATCGCTACGCGCACGGGACCGATCACCGCGCAGGCGCAGAATGGCGGCATCGCTATCGACCTGCCCTTTTCCGTTATGGCGCATGCGAAGCTGGGCGGGTTCTTCAAGAGCGGCGCTGACGCGAATGCCATCGGCGAAGCGCGCGCGTTTTCCACGCTCGCGCTGACGCCGGACTGGCATGTGCAGACGCACACCCATGGAGATGTGCAGCTCTCCGATTCCCATCTGCAGCTCGGTCCGATCAATATGAGCGTAACCGATTTGTGGAACCACAACGACGAACATCTGTCGGACGAGATCTTCAAACAACTCGACAAGAGACTCGGCCCTGCGATCAAGCTGAAACCGCAGGCGGAGAAGTTGTGGGCGCGGGTACAACAGCCGATCCGTGTTGGCAAAAAGCCATTGTCCTGGCTGCTTCTGACACCGCAGGCGCTGCGCATCGGGCGCGTCGAGAGCGTCAACAACACGCTGCAAGTTTCGCTTGCCGCCGATGTGCGCGGACATGTGGTGATTTCCGATACGCCACCCGTCGTAAAGCCGGTTCCGCTGCCGCGTCCGGCGGCGCTGGGCGCGCCTTCCAACGCTTTTGCGTTCACAATCCCCGTAACGTTGCCCTATGAAGAAGCGGCGACGCTTGCTCTGGCACGGCTGAACAAGCGGCCACCGCATGTGGGCAGCACACAGATCAAGATCACCAAACTGGAAATCCTCCCCTCACATGATGATGTCGTCGTCGCGTTGCGCTTCTGCGTAGCGCAGAGATGGGATGTGTTCGGCTGGTTTAATTCCTGTGGTGATGGCTATCTGCGCGGGCGCCCGGTGTTCGACGCGGCAACGAACAATGTGCGGATTGCCGATGTGCATTATGATACCGGCACCGAAGATCTGCTGCTGAAAGCGATGCATTGGCTCGCCGGCGATGAACTGGCGCAGCAGCTTCAGCAGCATCTCGTTTTCAACGTTGCGCATGACATGGACAAGCTGGAAGCCAGCGTCACCCGCGCGCTCGCCAAACCGCAGGGCAAGGACGTGGTCATTTATGGCGAGGTGCAGGGCTTCAGTCAGCCGACCTTGGGCTGGACCGACAAGGGTTTCCTCGCCCTATTCACCGCGCATGGACAAGTGCACGCCACGTTGAACCTGCAGAAATCCTGAGAAACCAAAAGCGCTTGACTCTATCGTAAGCTATAGCTTACGGTAAGCAATGGCTTACGATAGAGCATTGGCGGCGCTTTCCGATCCCACTCGCAGACGGGTGTTCGAAAGGTTGAAACCGGGGGGGCGGGCGGTTGGCGAAATCGCCAAGGGCTTGCCCGTCAGCCGTCCTGCGGTGTCGCAGCATCTGAAAATTCTCAAGGAGGCGGGTCTTGTGCGCGAAACACGCGACGGTACGCGCCGCATCTATGAAATCGATCCGAAGGGCCTCGGACAGTTGCGCCGCTGGCTCGATCAGTTCTGGGATACGGCGCTGGATGCGTTCCGCGCCGAGGTGGAGAAGGACGGAAAATGAATACCAAGACCATTCAGATTGCACCGGTGAACAAGGTGGTCACCGTGAAGGCTTCTCAAGCGAAGGCATTCGATGTCTTCACCAACGGCATCGATCGCTGGTGGCCGAAGACGCATGGCGTGGGCAATGGGCCGGTGGTGTCGAACGTGATCGAACCGGGCAAGGGTGGTCGCTGGTACTCCACGCATGAAGACGGCTCCGAAGCCGTGATCGGGCATATGCGGGTGTGGGAGCCGCCATCACGCATCGTCTTCGGTTGGGAGATCAACGCGATGTGGAAGCCCGACACGACGGTCGGCTCTGAAGTCGAAGTTCGCTTTATTGCCGTGGACGCCAATACCACGCGCGTTGAAGTCGAACATCGCGACTTCGAAAGCCTTGGCCAGGAGGCAGGCCAGAAGATGCGCGACGAGCTCAATAGCGGCTGGCCGGGCATCATGGAATTGTTCAAGCAAGCAGCGGAGGGATGAGAATGATAAAGCAATTTGCCGTCGGCGGCGCGGTGGCGCTGCTTCTGATCGCCGGTGGCGCGAAAGCCGCCGTCGTGGAATCCAATGCGCAAGGTTTCGCCATCGAGGAGACGGTGCAGATCAAGGCTTCTCCTGCGAAAGTCTATGCCGCGTTGATCCGTCCAGAGAATTGGTGGGATTCCGAACACACCTTTTCGCAGGATGCCAAAAATCTTTCGCTCGATCCGAAGGCCGGTGGTTGCTTGTGTGAGATCTTGCCTGGAGGCGGATCGGTGCAGCATTTGACAGTTGCGTTCACGATGCCTGGCAAGACGATCCGATTTCGCGGCGCTATGGGACCCTTCCAGGGTCAGGGCGTGGATGGCGCGCTCACCTTCACACTCAAGGCCGGCGGCGACGGCACCGATCTTGTTCTGGACAACAATGTCGGCGGGTTCGTCAAAGGCGGCATGGGCCGGTGGCCGCAGGCCGCGGATGAGATGATGACGGATCTGGTCGCGCATCTGAAATATTACGCGGAGAACGGCAAGCCGATGCCATCTCCTCCGCCCGCGAAGTGACGGATGCAAAGCCGCCTGCTAGCATTTTGAAAGAGGTGACGCGATGATCACAGTCTATGGCGCTTATGGCTTCCCGCCTTTCCTGAAAGGCATCGTGCGCGACCTGCGCGTTTACTGGGCGCTGGAAGAGCTCGGCCTTGCTTATGACATCCACTGGATGGACTCGTCCAAAGGCGAGCATCGCGAAAATTCGAACCGCCTGATCAACCCTTTCGGAAAAATCCCGTCCATGGTGGACGGCGGACAGCGCATGTTCGAAACCGGCGCGATCGTTCTTTATCTCTATGAAAACGCGGGCAAGGCGCCGCAGGATGCGCACGCCCGCGCCGAAGTGAACCAATGGTGCTTCGCGGCGCTGAACACCGTCGAGCCGGTGTTCCTCGATATCTTGCGCTGGGACAAGTTCTGGATGGAGAAAACGGGTCGCGCCGAGCGTTACCCTGAACTCATGGGCTTCGCAGACGAGCGGCTTGCCGATCTGGCGCGCGCCATGGGCGACAAGCATTATCTCGTCGGCAACGTCTTCGGGCCGGCCGATATTCTGATGACCACGGTGCTGGATTTCGCCCGGCACGAGCCGAAGATATTCGAGAATCACCCTGCGATCCGCGCCTATCTCGAGCGTTGCCATGCGCGACCGGCCTATCAGCGCGCGTTGGCAAAACAGGGCGTGGGGCCAAAAGCCAACGCGGCGTGACGTTTGGAGCGGGCGCTGCTAGGCTCCCGCTCATGACGTCCAAGAACACCCTTCTGATCCTCTGCGCCCGCATCGGCTATAATCCGCCGCGCCTGGGATAACGCGCTTTTGCGCGTCCGGCGGCTTTGCCACCACTTCTCCATTCCGACTGCAGAGAGTGAAATCCTATGAACACGCGCGAACACAATCTCACCAAACATTGGCAGGCAATCGACGCCGCCCATCATATCCATCCCTTCTCCGACACCGCCGCTCTCAACAAGGAGGGCGTGCGCGTCATCACCCGCGCCGATGGCGTCTATCTATGGGATTCCGAAGGCCACAAGATCATCGACGGCATGTCCGGCCTCTGGTGCGTGCAGGTGGGCTACGGCAACAAGGAACTGGCCGAGGCGGGCTATGAAGCGCTGAAGACGCTCCCCTACTACAACCACTTCTTCAAGACGACGAACCCCTACACCGCCGAACTTGCCGACAAGCTCGCCAAGCTCCTGCCGGAAGGCCATGAGCATGTGCTGTTCGCCAGTTCCGGCTCCGAAGCCAATGACAGCGCGCTGAAACTGATCCGCTATTACTGGAACCTGAAGAAAAAGCCGCACAAGAAGATCCATCTGTCGCGTGAGCTGGCCTATCACGGCGTGACGATGGCTGCGGCGTCGCTTTCCGGGCTTACGCCGATGCATCCGCAATTCGACCTGCCGCTGCCGGGCTTCGAGAAAGTGCCGACACCTTACTGGTATGGCTCAAAGGCGGCTTATGGCGACATCACGCCGGAAGAACTCGGTCGCAAGGTCGCCGAACAACTTGAGAAGAAGATTCTCGAGCTCGGCGCAGACAATGTCGCGTCCTTTTCCGCCGAGCCTGTGCATGGCGCGGGTGGTGTGATCTTCCCACCCCCAGGGTACTGGGAAGAGATCAACCGCATCTGCAAGAAGCACGACGTGCTGCTGCACACCGACGAAGTCATCACCGGCTTCGGACGCACGGGCGAATGGTTCGGCTCCATCACTTACGGCATCAAACCCGACATCATGACGATGGCGAAGGGTCTATCGTCGGGCTATCAGCCGATCAGCGCGATCTCGCTGGGCGAACGCATGGGCGATGCCATCGTGCATGCCAATGAAGAGTTGGTGCATGGCTACACCTATTCCGGCCACCCGGTAGCAAGCGCCGTTGCTTTGAAGAATCTCGAAGTGATGGAACGCGAGAAAATGGTGCCGCGTGTGAAGAACGACATCGGCCCCTATATGCAGCGCCGGTTACGTGAGACTTTCGAAGACCATCCCATTGTGGGCGAAGTGCGCGGCATCGGCCTGATCGCCGCTATCGAGCTTGTCGCCGACAAGAGCAAGCGCGAGTTCTTTCCGAACATCGGCGATGTCGGTACGCATTGCCGCAATTACTGCTTCAGTTCCGGCCTCGTGAGCCGCGCTATCCGCGACACGATGGTTCTGGCGCCACCCTTCATCATCTCGGAAAGCGAAGTGGAAGAGATCATCGTCAAGCTAAAAGCCGCGATCGACAGCACGGCACGCGACTACAAGAAGATGTAGTGCCTCACATCTGCGCCTGTTCCTCGACGGCTTCCTGTTGGACGACGAGGGAAGGGCGGCCCGTGAGCTTGCGGGTTTTCCACGGTCCCCAGAGGAACAGAGCGCCGGCGATGCATGCTGTCGCGACGTTGGACAGCGGGAGCGCCCACCACAGTCCGTCGGCGCCCAACATCGTGTGCTTTGAGAGCAGATAGGCGAGCGGAAGCTGTAAAATCCACTGCGAGACAAGGCTGGTGGCCATGGCGGCCAGCATCTCACCCGCGGCGCGCAATACGCCCAGTAACGCGAATTGCAAACCGACGAAGCCGAAGCTCCAGGAGACAATGCGCAGAAGGTGCGCACCCTCGGCAATGACCGACGGCGACTCTGGAACGAAAAAACGCACGATCGGTGTCGCCAGGAAATGACAAAGCAATCCGAGCAGACTTAACGAGACAAAGGTGACAAGCGCGGAAAGCCGCGCCGTCTGCTCCGCACGCGGGATGTTTCCAGCACCGATATTCTGGCCCACCAGCGTGGAGGTGGCCATCGAGAATCCCATCGCCGGGATAACAATCACGTTTATCACGTTGGTTGCGACACCGAAGCTTGCCGTCACGATGGTTCCGAAGCTCACGATGAGAAACGTCATAACCGTCATGCCGACGCCGCGCGCCGATTGCTCGATGGACGCAGGATAACCCAGCAGGAACGCGCGCTTCACGAAGGCAAAGTCCGGCTTGAAGTCGCGCCAGCGCACATGGATGCCATACCGACCGCCGAACAACAGCCAGAGCGCGACAACCGCCGCCAACAGCTGCGCGATCAGCGTTGCAATAGCGGCGCCCGTGACACCCCAGGCAGGCATGCCGAAGCGGCCGAAAATCAGGACCGGATCGAGAAAGAAATTCACGACCACCGTGCCGGCCACGATGTAGAGCGGAACTCTCACCTCGCCCACGCCGCGCATCAGTGCCTGTGCCATCGCATAGAGAAACGTAAAAGGCAGCGCGATGAAGACGACACGGACGAAAGAAAGCGCCTTGCGGAAGACATCGGGCGCAACGCCCATCAGATGCAGAAGCCATGGCGCAACCGCAAAGCCGAGCGCGCCCAGTATAATCGAGACGGCAAGAATCGTGAGCAATGTCTGCGCAGCCACATGATCGACCATCGCGTGATCGCGCGCGCCGGTATATTGCGCGATGAGCGTGGTGCCCGCGATGGCGAAGCCCATTCCGGCCGCAATGAGCACGAACATAATGGGCATGGAGAGAGAGACAGCCGCAACGGCCGCGGCGCCCAGCCGTCCCACCCAGAAGGCATCGACCAGCTGATAAGCCACCTGCAAGATATTGGCGCCCATGATCGGCACCGCGAGCAGCACAAGTGAACTGACAATCGACCCTTCCAGCAGGCGCGGATCGAAGGAACGGCGGGGAGAAGACATGCAAGGTCCGGTTATTGAGTACGGCGCGGGCGCGCCTATTCTACGGTGATGAGGCTTCGCATTCTGTCCGTCAATGTCGGCCGGCCAAAGATTGTGGCCTTGATGAACGGCGAGCCAGTCCGGTCGGGGATTGGCAAGCGGCCGGTGGGGCGTGACCGGGTCTTCGTGGACAAGCTTAATATCGACGGCGACGGCCAGGCCGATCTCACCGTCCATGGCGGTTTTGACAAGGCGGTCTATGCCTATCCCACCTCCCATTGGCCGTGGTGGGAAACCGAGCACCAGTTGCCCTGTTCGCCAGGAACCTTCGGCGAAAATCTCACGCTCGAATCCGGCGATGAAACGGAGATCTGCATCGGTGACCGCTTTCGCTGGGGCGATGTGGAAATGGAAGTCGCGCAACCACGCGCGCCCTGTTTCAAATTCGCGATCCACACGCAGCGCAGCGACGCGCCGCAGCTGATGACGCTCGCAGGACGTTGCGGATTTTATCTGCGCGTGACGCAGGAAGGTTTTGCGCCGGCTGAGAATGCGTGGCTGGAACGCGTCCACTCCAGCGGTGCGGCGAATGTACGCGAAGCCTTTTTTGCCGTGCTGGGCCGGGCGCCCAACGAAATTCTAAAACACGTTCTGGCTGCGCCGGGGCTTGCCGAAAGCTGGCGAGCGGCTGTGGACCGACGGCTTGCTGCACGTCAGGGTTGATTCGAAATACCCGTCACAAAAAAGTGACTGTCACTAGGAAATTTTCATTAAATCCATTTCTTAAAAGAATTCTTGCAAACTGTGGCTTTCGTGCATAGGTTTGTCCTCGGAAGGGCGATCATCGTCCAGCAGGCACTGCCCCCCCGCTCGCACGCTGGGCGTCGCCCCTTCGAAGGTACCGGTCATCCCCTCCCGGTACCCGCGCGTAACGGCGCACGGCGCCCGGTCGGCCCCCCGATCGGGCGTCTTTTTATTTGCAAGATCAGGATGTTATCCGACGCAGGGTCAGGTTGATCCGTCCCCCACCCGGAATGAGTCGAGACGTCCCGGCCACGACCCGGTCGATCCCGTGATAGGCCAGCCGGGCAGGTCCTCCGAAAGTCAGGACGTCGCCAGAAGCCAATTTCACGCTCCTGGTAGGCCCTTTGCGGCTGGTGACCCCAATCCGGAAGACGGCCTCCTCGCCCAGCGACACGGAAAGCACGGGCGCACCGAGCGCCGCCTCGTCCCTGTCTTGATGAAGGCCCATCTTCGCCGGCCCGCGATAGAGATTGACCAGGCAACACTCCGGCGGCGCGGCATAACCCGTCGCTTCGTCCCATAAATTCAGCAGCAGTTTCGGAATCGAAGGCCATGGCCGCTTCGTCACCGGATGCGCAGGCTCGTAGCGATAGCCGCTGCGGTCGGATATCCAACCGAGGGGACCAAAATTCGTCTCTTCCACGGAGAAGGCTTTGCCCGATCCCGGCATGACCGGCCGATAGAACGGCGCATCTTCGATTTTCCGGAAAATCTCCGCGACGAGATCGCTTTGAGTTTTCATGTCCAGGGCGCCGGGCCAGAGGAACACGCCGTCGGCAACGGTGAGCTTCGATGCGCGCAGCATCGCTCAGGCTCCGGGCGCCGTTCCGGGCAGATAGAGACCGCGAAACGCATCGCCCAAATCGTTTGCTTCCAGCCATGCCTTGAGCCGCTTGTCGGTATAGCTCTCGCCAATCCATTGCGCGATCGGCTTTCCCTTGGCGTCGTCGCGCGCGAATGTCAGGAATGGCTTCAACCAGCGTTGCTGCGCCTTGGGACGGTGCAGATAGGGCCAGCGCGCAAATTGCATCAGCGCTTCATCGAATGCCGTCCAGCCTTTGCGATGCACGATATAAAGCGCGCCCGCGAAACTTGAGCGATCTTGCCCGCCCGAACATTTGACGAGCAAAGGTTTGGGCGCAGTATCGAAGGCGGAGATGAGATCGAGCAGCATCTGCTTTGTCGGCAGGCGGCGCGAATTCAGCATTGTATCGAAATGAGCGATGCCGCGCGCAGCGGTCACACGTTTTTCGGAACGCCACCAGCGGAAATCTTCGTTCGGCCCACGCAGATTGATGACGCTGCGAATGCCATGCCCCGACAGAAACGGTCCGAGAAACCCAAGATAGGCCTGCGCGGAACGCGCGGCCTCGCCGGGAACGACCCAGTGAAAATTGTAGAGAATCTCGGTAGGCGAGCGCATGCGCGCAACCTATTGAGCGCTGCTTCTCTTCGCAACTTATTGCGGCGTAACCGACGATTGCGTTCCCGTGCCCGCGAGACGGTTGAGGATATCCTCAATGGTCGCAGGCGGCTTCTCGGCTGCCGGAGTAACCGGTGTTGCGTCGGACGGCACTTCGGCAACCGGCATCGCAGCAATGGCCGAAAGCGGTTTCACGGGAAGGCCCTTCTCAGCGTCTTCCATGAAGCTGTGGAACACATGCGCAGGCAACACGCCGCCGGTCGAATGCACCATGGACGAGTTGTCGTCATTGCCGACCCAAACCCCGGTGACAAGATCGGCAGTGAAGCCGACGAACCAGGCATCGTGGAAGTCCTGCGTTGTGCCGGTCTTGCCGGCGCTTGGGCGTTCATCCAATCGCGCCGCCTTGCCAGTGCCGGTTGCGACGACTTCCGTCATCAAGCTCACGACTTCCGCCGCATTCTCTTCCGACATCACGCGGCCGCGGCCGGAGCCTTTGCGCTCCCAGATCAGCTTGCCCTTCTTCGTCGCGATGGCGCTGATGCCATAAGGAATAACGGCATTGCCGCCATTGGCGAAGGGTGCATAAGCGGCTGTGAGCTCGAGCGGCGTCACGGCGGACGAGCCCAGCGCCAGCGACGGCACCGCAAGCAGGCTGGAATTGATGCCGAGACGATGCGCGGTTTTCGCAACCGCCTTCGGACCGACTTCGACAATTAGTTGCGCCGCCACGACGTTGGACGATTTCGCGAAGGCATGCGTGAGAGTCATCTCCCCTTCGAAGTGACCTTCGTAATTACCGGGCTTCCAGCCGTGAATATTGATAGGCCCGTCATTCATCATGTCGGATGGCTTGTGGCCGTGTTCGAACGCGGTGAGATAGAGGAACGGCTTGAACGCCGATCCCGGCTGGCGCAACGCGGACGTCGCGCGGTTGTAAGGGCTCTGTGCGTATGCGCGGCCACCGACCATGGCGCGGATCGCGCCATTGGGCGTCATCGCAACAAGTGCGGCCTGGCTTGCATGAAGCTTGGCGGCATATTGCGCGAAATTCCGCGCCACGGCGCGCTCGGCTTCTTCTTGTGTCGTCAAATCAAATGTCGTCTGCACGACAACCGGTTCGGTGATGCTTCCGACATAATTGTCGATCTGGCTGACGACCCAGTCGGAAAAATAGCCCGAGCCATCCGTGGCCGTATCGCGCACGACGCGCGGCCGCGTGGCCTGCGCTGCCGCGCGCTGACCATCGGTGATGAAGCCCGCATTCTCCATCGCGCGCAGCACAACAGCGCCACGCGTCACCGATGCATCTGCATGGAAGACCGGATTGTAGCGTGTAGGCGCTTTCACAGAACCCGCGAGCATGGCCGCTTCGGGAAGCGTGAGCTGCGATGCCGGCTTTCCAAAGAAAGCCTCCGCGGCCGCTTCGATGCCGGTCACCCCATCGCCGAAATAGACGCGGTTGAGATAGAGCGTGAGAATCTGATCCTTGGTGTAGCGCGACTCCAGATAGAGCGCGAGGAACGCTTCCTGCGTCTTGCGCTCGAAGGTGCGTTTCGGATCGAGGAAGAGATTTTTCGCAAGCTGCTGCGTAAGCGTCGATCCGCCTTGCGTCACATGCCCGGCGATCATGTTCTCGAAGGCGGCACGCGCAAGACCGATGGGATCGAGACCGAAATGATCGCGAAAGCGGCGATCCTCGATCGCGATAAATGCCTCGGGCACATAAGACGGCAGATTGGACACATCCACCATCGTTCCATGCGTCAGCCCCCGCCTTGCGATCTGGCGTCCATGCACATCGAGAATGGTGATGTCATGTGAGGGGCCCTGTGCGAGAAGGCCACGCGTATCGGGCAGCTCCGAAATCCAGTGCGAGAAGAACACCGCACCGCCAATGATGCCCCAGGCGAACAATAGCGCCAGAACATAAGGCCAGCTGCGCTGCGGCCTGCCCGAATCCTCTTCATCGTGCGATGCGCGGCGCGAATGCTGTTGGGGCTCGTAATCGTCTTCTTCTTCGTCGTCGTAATAGTCAGGCTCGGGCGGCTCGCGCTCGGCGATCGTCTTGATGCGCCGCTCGAACTGTGGCTCGACCTTGCGCTTGGACTTTTTCTTCTTCGCCATCGGCCCGCGCCGCCAACCATTGAAAAGCAGCGATTTTTCTAGGCCCAGAGGGTTAACAGGCGTTAAACATCTCAAACTTGCTATGGGACGGCGATCCACGATATGGACGCCATTCCTCGACAAAAGGGCACATCTTGTGGCCGCAGACCCCGCGCCCGAACTTTCCGTCATCGTGCCCGTCTTCAACGAGGCCGGAAACATCCTGCCCCTGGCCGAAGAGGTCCGGGCAGCCCTCATGGGGGTGTGCCGCTATGAACTCATCTTCATCGATGACGGCTCATCCGATTCATCGCCGGCGGAAATGGAGCAGGCCGCAGCGCTCGATCCCAATATACGCCTCTTCCATCATTTGAAGCGTTCGGGAAAAAGCGCGGGGCTTGTGACCGGCTTCTTCGCCGCGCGCGCGCCTTGGGTGCAGACGCTGGACGGCGACCGGCAGAACGATCCCCAGGACGTCGCACGCGTCTGGAAGATGATCCACGCGCCGATGCCCGATCCCAAACTCGGAATCGTGGCGGGTGTCCGCAAGCGGCGTAATGACGGCGCGGTCAAATGGCTGTCGTCGCGGACCGCCAATCTGATCCGTCGCAACCTGCTGCGCGACGACACCAAGGACACCGGCTGCGGATTCAAACTGATCCGCACACCGGTCGCGCAACGCTTCCCGTTTTTCGATGGCATGCATCGCTTCCTGCCGGCGCTGACGCGGCGTAGCGGCTACAGCATTCTGCAGGTGGACATCGAGGACCGCGCGCGCGTGGCCGGTGTTTCCAAATATGGCTTCTTCGACCGCCTCGCGGCAGGCATCTTCGATCTGCTCGGCGTATTCTGGCTGATGCGCCGCGGCACGCCCGCCGAAGCCGAGGAAATAGCGCGAACATGACGGCTGCAACGAAGCGCAAGCGCCGCGATATCTGGTCCGACCTCGCGGAGCCTTCCAGCGTCGTCGCCTTCCTGGCTCTTTACTGCGCCGTGCATTTTCTGGTGCGCTATCTGCTCTCTCCCAATTTCACGCTGGATGAATCCGAACAGATGTTGTTCGGCCAGAGCCTGCAATGGGGTTATCGCTTCCGCCATCCGCCGCTCATCACATGGTTGAGTTGGGGAACGCTGACCGCAACGAACAACAGCCGCGCCGCTTTCTTTTTGCTCAAATACGTCATCATGGCGGGCGGCCTTGCCGCCTATTTTGCCGCCGCCCGCATCGTTATCCGCGACACGCGCATGGCGGCGCTCGCGACCTTCGGGCTGCTCACCACATTCGTGATGGGATGGCTACCGCTTGTCGATCTGATGCACACGGTTCTGCTGGCGACGATGCTGGCGGCGTTCCTGTGGGTCGGCACGCACGTGCTCACAAACGGAAGCCCGCGCGATTATCTGCTGCTGGCGGCAATCACCGGTCTGGGCATTCTCTCCAAGTATGTGTTTCTGGTTTTGCCGGTGGCGTTTGCCATCGGCGTCGCTCTGACCCCGCGCTTTCGCGCCCGCATAAAGATCGGGCCACTGATACTTGCGATCGTCCTCACGCTGGCGATCATCGCGCCTTATGTGTGGTGGTCTTATGCGAATGAATATTCGCTCTTCACTCTCGCCAAGACCATCACTAAGGGACAGGGGCCGGAATTCTCGCCAGTGAACTGGCTGATCGGCACGGGTGACCTCGTCTGGGCGCTTATCAGCTTCGGCCTGCCTTTCATCGTTATCTTCCCGCTTCTCTATTGGCGCGCCTGCAAGAAGCTTGTCGTCACGGACAATGACGACCTTGATTGGCTGCGGCTTTACGAAATCACGATGCTCGCCGGCATGCTGATGATGCTGGTGGCTGTTTTCTTCATTGGCACCGAAGCTTTCAAGGCGCGCTGGATGCATCAGGTGGCGATGCCGCTACCGATCTATCTCTTCCTGCGCGCGCGCATCGCTGGCGTGAACGATCGCAATAACAAGATCTTCGCTGCCATCGCGCTGGTCTTTGCACTTGGTGTCGTCGGCGCGCGTGTCGGCGTCTATGAGACGCATGCAAAGAACTGCAAGGAATGCCGCGAATACTGGCCGATGAAGACCTATGCGCGCGCCTTCAGCCGCGCCGGTTTCGACCATGGAACGATCCTCGCGGGGACCTATGATCTGGGCGGTAACCTGCGCGGCGTCTTCCCGCAAGCGCGCGTGGTGACGCCCGGTTATCCGGTGCAGGTGTTCGGGCCGCCGGTTTCCGGCCCCTGCCTTCTGGTCTGGGACGGCGATCACGCACCGCCCAAAGACCTCACTGACTATCTCGCCGCCAACTACGCGGTCACCATCAAGGATGCCACCACGCGCGGCGACGTGAATGCGGCCCTGCTGACCAGCAAAACGCACCGCAACACGATGAATTACATTTTAATCCAGAAGGGGCGCTGCTCCGGGACTTGACCTATCCCACGGGGATACAGAGATAAGAGCCGGGGTTTTCGAAAGTCGATTTCTTGAACGATCAGACGCCGCCCACCCCCGATACCGACATGATCAGCCGGCTGGGGTTGAACACCCGCCTCGCCCGCTTCTCGCGCAAGCAGATCGCCATCGCGGCCGGCGGCGCGCTCGCTTTTCTCATCCTGCTGTTCTTCGTCTTCGGCGGCTCGAAGCCCGAGCAATATGTCACCGCCGAGCTGACGCGCGGGCCCTTGTCGATCACGGTCAGCGCGACCGGCACGCTGGCCCCGCGCGACCAGGTGGATGTCGGATCGGAAGTATCGGGGCGCATCGACGCGCTCTATGCCGACTACAATGACCACGTAACCAAGGGCGAGAAGCTCGCCAAGATCAACACCGACGCGATCCAGGCGCAACTCGATCAGGCGCGCGCCACGCTGGCGCAATCGCGCGCGACGCTGCAGCAGGATCAACAGACGATCTCGCGCTATGCCAAGCTGCGCAAAAGCAACGCCGTGTCGCCGCAGGAATACGATGTCGCCACCGGCGATTTTGGCCGCGCCAAGGCCGGCGTCGCGCTGGCGCAGGCGCAAGTGAAGTCTTTCGAAACACAGCTGAGCAAGGCCACCATCTTCTCCCCGATCAATGGCGTAGTGCTGGACAAGAAAGTCGCCGTCGGCCAGACGCTCGTCGCCGCGATGACGACGCCGGTGCTGTTCACGCTGGCGAGCGATCTTTCGCAGATGGAACTGGACGTCGATATCGACGAAGCCGATGTCGGCGCGGTCCGGCCCGGCCAGCATGCCAACTTCACCGTGGACGCCTATCCCAATCGCAACTTCCCGGCGACGCTGATCTCCGTGCACAACGCGCCACAGACCACCAACAACGTCGTCACCTATCGCGGCGTGCTGCTGGTGCAGAACAAGAGCTTGCTGCTGAAGCCCGGCATGACGGCAACGGCGACGATCACCGCCGCCAAGATCGCCGAAACGCTGATGGTGCCGAACGCGGCGCTGCGCTTCATCGCGCCCGAAGAGGTTTCCAAAACGGCGCCGCCACCGCCCAGCGAGGCGAGTGAAGGCCGCGTCTGGGTCGAGGATGGGCGCACCCTGAAGCCGCACGATCTGAAGCTCGGCCCGACCGACGGCCGCTCGACGCAAGTTCTCTCCGGCGACCTGAAGGCCGGCGACAAAGTCGTCACCGACATCAAGCAACCCGACACCAAAAAATGAGCACGCCGCTCATCCAGCTTCGCGGCGTGACCAAAATCTATGGCAGCGGCGAAGCGCAGGTGAACGCGCTCGATGGCATCGATCTGACCATTGAGGACGGCGAATTCGTCGCCGTGATGGGTCCGTCCGGCTCCGGCAAGTCCACCACTATGAATATCCTGGGCTGCCTCGATACGCCGACGGGCGGTCATTACTTCTTCCGCGGCACGGATGTCGGCTCGCTCTCGCGCGATCAGCTTGCCTTGCTGCGCCGCTATTATATCGGTTTCGTTTTCCAGGGCTTCAATCTTCTGAAGCGGACCACCGCTGTGGAAAATCTTGAACTGCCCCTCGTCTATCGCGGCGTCCCCAAGGCCGAGCGGCATGCGCAGGCGCTGAAGGTTCTGGAGCAAGTGGGTCTTGGCAATCGCGCCCATCATACCTCAGCAGAGCTGTCGGGCGGCCAGCAGCAACGCGTCGCCATCGCCCGTGCGCTCGTCACCCATCCGTCCGTGGTGTTCGCGGATGAACCAACAGGCAATCTCGACAGCCAGAAAAGTCACGAGATCATGGCGCTGCTGCGCAAGCTGAACGACGACAGCGGCATCACCATTGTCTTGGTGACGCATGAAGAAGATGTCGCCGCCTATGCCAGGCGGCAGGTGCGCTTCCACGACGGCAGGATCGTTTCGGACACGGCGAAGGGGACCGCATGATCGCGAACGCATTTCTTCTGGCGCTGCGCGAGATCCGCAACAATCTGATGCGCGCCGCCCTCACCACGCTGGGCATCATCATCGGCGTTGGCGCGGTCATCGCGATGGTGTCGCTGGGCACCGCGGCGACGAAGGGCGTGACATCCGAAATCGCCAATATGGGCCGCAATCTGCTGGTTATCATTCCCGGCTCGCGGCGCGGCCCCCCGATGGGCTCTACACCCTTCACCGCGGCCGACGCGGACGCCATCGCCCGCGAAATTCCGGGCCTGGCGGCCGTTGCGCCCGAAGCCGAGCAATCGGCCATCGCCGTGAACGGCAGCAAAAACCATTCGACGCAGGTGACGGGATCTACCAATGCGGTGTTCATCGCCCGCGATTGGCGTCTGGCATCGGGACGTCAGTTCACGCTCGGCGAATTGCGCAGCGGCAAGGCCGCCTGCGTCGTCGGCGAGACAGTGCGCAAGGAATTGTTCGGCACCGCCAATCCGATCGGCGAAAAGATGCGCGTCAACAAAGTCTCCTGCGAGATCATCGGGCTTCTGGAATCCAAGGGGCAATCGACCTTTGGCCAGGATCAGGACGACGTTGTTGTCATGCCGCTGTCTGCCGTGCAAAGGCGGCTCGCGGGCAACACGAACGTCAACATCGTCCTGGTATCGGCGCAGAACGCCAATGACGTGTCACATATCAAGGGTGAGCTTGAGCGGCTGATGCGCGAGCGGCGGCATCTGGTGGCGGGCGAAGCCGACAATTTTGACGTCAACGATATGCAGGAAATCGCGCGCACGGTGGAATCCACCACGGCCATTCTTACGGCGTTTCTTTCCGCCGTCGCCGCCGTCAGCCTTCTTGTCGGCGGCATCGGCATCATGAATGTGATGCTCGTGTCGGTGACCGAGCGTACACGCGAGATCGGAATCCGTCTTGCCATCGGCGCGCGCGAGCGCGATGTGCTGCTGCAGTTCCTGATCGAGGCGGTTGTGATGAGCGCATTGGGCGGGGTGATCGGAATCATCATCGGCCTGTCGGGATCGGCAACGGCCGCGCACTTCCTCAAGCTGCCTTTTGTTTTCCAGCCCGGCATCGTTGTGATTGCCGTGCTGTTCTCGGCGGGTGTCGGCGTGGCGTTCGGCTATTTCCCGGCACGCCGCGCCGCGCGCCTCGATCCTATCGAGGCACTACGGCACGAGTAGCTCAGTCGTCGTCGCCATGACGGTGATGCTTGGGCGGCGCCGGAGGAGCCGGCGGCGCGGGCGGAGCGCTCACGGCAGCAGGCGGAGCCGGAGGCGCGGGCGGCACCGGAATGTGACGGTCGCCATCGTCATTATCCCTGCCGATATGAACGTCGCCCATGCCGCTGGAACTGAGATGGCCTTGATAGGCGTTGATCCAGACATCGCCCGCGCCCATCGAACTGATCGTCGGATTGACCGCCATGCCGCCAAAGCGCAGATCGCCGCCGCCCACCATCGAGACCTTCAAAGGATCGGCCTTGCCGCCGGCGATGCTCACATCGCCCGAACCAGCCATCGAAATCGTGACAGCGCCGTTGACGTTGCCCACCTTCAGATCGCCGGAACCGGCGATATTCGCATTGAGGCCGCCGCCGACATTGCTGATGGAGCTGTCGCCGGAACCGGCAACGGTGATCGCGACCGATCCGCCGACATTGCCGACCCGCACATCCCCGGAACCGGCGATGTCGAGCGAAAGCATACCCTGAACCGAAGAGACACTGATGTCGCCCCCACCCACAACCTTGAGCTTGGCGTCGCTGACACGGCCAACCTTCACGTCAGACGAGATGGTTTCGACATAGAGGTGGCCGTTGGTGTCACCGACGGTGAGATCGCCGATCATGTGCCTGGCGCTGACATCGCTGCCGCGCGGAACGGTCACCCAAACCCGGACCTTCTGGTCGTCACCGACGTCGGAATAGTCAAACCACTTGCTCACATCCCAGACATTGAAATTGTGGTTGTCGTTGGACGGACCCGTGATCGAAAGCGTGCTGCCACCGGCCTGTGCGTGCATGTCGTTGACCAGATAGCGCGGCCCCTGGATTTGAACCGATGTCCCTTTGCCGTCGCGCACGCTCACCGTGACGTCGGCGATCACATGATCCAGAACAAGATTGCGGGCATCGAAATTCTGCGGCGGAAGTTTCGTCCAACTGCGGTCCTGTGCTGCATCGGCGCCCCCCGCCGAGAGCAGGAACGCCGCAGCCGCCGCTCCGCCCAGAAAAGATTTCATCCTGCTCTGCATAATACTCTGGTCTCCTTGACCGGCTCCCCGCCTCACAAAGACAGATAGGCTGTCCCCACTCGTGCGCACAGAACGGTAATTTTGCAAGGCCGAGATGCGGCCCGCGCAGGAGAACAAAATAGCGTCTTTTCCGCCGAAAATCCCCCGATTCCGGGATTTTCAAACCGCAGATTCAGGCCACCAGCCGGTAGCCGCCGCTCTCGGTGACGAGGATCTGCGCCTGGCCGGGATTGTTCTCGATCTTCTGGCGCAGACGGTAAATATGCGTCTCCAGCGTGTGCGTGGTCACGGCTGGATTATAGCCCCACACTTCGTGCAGCAACGTCTCGCGCGCCACCGTGTCGCCGGAGCGATAAAGAAATTTGAGGATGTTGGTTTCTTTTTCCGTGAGACGGATTTTCTTTTCGCTTGGATCGATCAGCAATTTCGCGCTGGGGCGGAACGTATAAGGCCCGATGCGATAGACCGCTTCCTCGCTCTGCTCGTGATTGCGCAAATGCGCGTGGATGCGCGCCATCAGCACCGCGAAACGGAATGGCTTGGTGATGTAGTCATTGGCGCCAGATTCCAGGCCTTCGATTGTGTCGGCATCGCTGTCGGCAGCGGTCAGAAGAACGATGGGGCAGGAGACGCCGTCATCGCGCAGCGCGCGGCACAGTTTGCGTCCGTCACCATCCGGCAAGCCCACGTCCAGAATCATGAATTCGTAGAGGCCGTCTTTCGCCTTGGCGCGGCCTTCCGCCACGGAACCGGCTTCGACCGGCGCATATTCGCCCGTCGCCGCAAGCTGCTCGGCTAGCGAGCTGCGCAGCATCGTATCGTCGTCGACCAGAAGAACCCGCTTGGCGCTTGGCATTCTTATTCCCTATGTGCGGTATGGGCAGACGACTCTACCCGGTTTTTCCCTGCCGGTGTATGTGGGGACTATGGCCCCATCGCCAAGACCGAACCCGCGAAGGGGTAAACGCAAACCCGCCCCTCGCCAACGCCCACGCAGACGCAAGCCCGTGCAAAGCATAGGCCCGGTGGAGCGCGCCGCCCATGCTTTGCGCGAAGGAAAAGCCGTTGCTGTCAAAAGCGGTCGCGAAATCGTGATCGTTTACGCTGTCGAGACCATGAGCGATGCGAAGCTTTCAGCCGCGCGCAAAGCCGTTAAGCATCTGCGATTGGTGCTCACCCACGCGCGTGCGCACACGCTGAAGATCAGACTCTATACGCCGGATGTCGTCGCGCTTCCGATCGACGCCAAGGATCGGGTGCAAAAACTTCGCGCCATCGCCGACCCCACCGACGACATGGCAGAACCGATGAAGGGACCGTTCGAAGCCGAGCGCGCAAAACTGCCGGCCGGGTTCGCTGCGGGTATCAAGCTTGCGAAATTGTCCGGCTTGCTTCCAGCGATTGTCGCTGGCCGCGTTTCGAACGTCGAAAACAGCGTCGCTGCGATCACTGCAAAAGACATCGCCGACTATGAAAACGAAGCAGCGAAAACGCTGAAGATCGTTACCCGCGCGCGCGTTCCGCTGGAAGGCGCGGCGAATACCGAGCTTGTCGCGTTCCGCTCCGCCGATGGCGGGCCTGAGCATTACGCCATCGTCGTCAATGCGCCATCGACAGCCACGCCGGTGCTGGCGAGACTTCATTCGGAATGCTTCACCGGCGATCTGCTCGGTTCGCTGAAATGCGATTGCGGCCCGCAACTGCGCGGCGCCATCGACGCGATCGCCAAGAATGGCGGCGGCGTGCTGCTTTATCTGGCGCAGGAAGGCCGCGGCATCGGCCTCATCAACAAACTGCGCGCCTATCGCTTGCAGGATCAGGGTTTCGACACGCTTGAAGCCAATGAGCGACTCGGTTTCGAAGCCGATGAGCGCCTTTATGGAATCGCGGCGAAGATGCTGAAGCTGCTCGGCTACAAATCCGTGCGGCTGATGACCAACAATCCCGATAAGGTATCGTCGCTGGAAAAATACGGCGTGACCGTCGCCGAACGGGTGCAGCACGCCTTCCCGACCAACGCGCATAATGCCGGTTACATTGCCACCAAGGCGCGCGCGGGCCATCTGTTCTGACCGGGCAATTTCTGCCGATCCAGCGCCCCGACGCCCTGAAAAACCCATATCTGGTGCGGGTTTTCACTTGGCAGGGGGCTTGCTTTCCATAAGCAGTTGGAGGCCAGCAGAATGCCCGTGCCCGATTTTGCCCATGGCGTGAAAGACGCCTCGTACTGGATGCGCTTCGTCAAAGCGGCGCAGACCCATACGGCTGCCGCGAAGTCGGATGCGACGCAGACCGCTTCCACATCCGCGCCGGCGAAACCCGATTCCGGAAAATCCTTTTTCGACGATGTGCTGGATGTGGTGAACCCGCTGCAGCATCTGCCTGTCGTCGGCGCCGTCTATCGCGCCATCACCGGCGATAAGATCGGCGATGTGGAGAAGGTCGCGGGCGACACGCTTTATGGCGGGCCGATCGGTCTCGTTTCATCGCTGGCCGATCTCGCCTTCGAGAAAATCACCGGCAAGGATTTCGGCGATACCGTCATGTCCTTCGTCGGGCTAGAACACGATGACAGCATCACCGTGCTGGCCGCCAACACGCCCAAGGCCGAATCGGCCAAGACCGTTGCCGCGGACAATACAGCTCCGAGCACGCGCGCTGCCAAGACCGCGCCGACGCCGCTTTCCCAGTTCGCCTCTATCGCACCGATGATTATTCCGCCGGAGGCGGCCAACGCACCCGCTCCGGCAAAGACGGCCGTATCGTCTTCGACGCCGGTCGATATCTCTTCAAATACCGATGCACTGCTGCAAGCACTCGCGCGCAATGGCGTCACCGGCCAGATGCAGATGCAGGCGATGGACGCCTATCGCCGCACGATGAGCATGAATTCCAAACCGCTCTCAGCCAGCGTCAACTGACCGTTCGCCGAAGATCGCGCTGCCGACGCGCACATGTGTCGCGCCGAATTTTATCGCGCTCTCGAAATCACCGCTCATCCCCATGCTGAGAAGCGGCAACGTGTTTTCGCGCGCAAGCTTCTGCAACAGCGCGAAATGCGGCGCCGGATTTTCATTGTTCGGCGGAATGCACATCAGGCCCTTTACCGGCAGGTGAAGTTCGTCACGGCACAGCGCGACGAAGGCCGCTGCCTCGTGCGGGGCGACGCCGGCCTTCTGCGGTTCTTCGCCCGTATTGACCTGGATGAACATCGTCATCGGTTTGGGCTGCTTTTCCAGTTCTGCTTTCAGCGCATGAGCAAGCTTGGGCCGGTCGAGCGAATGGATGGCGTCGAAGGTCTCGACGGCCTCGCGCGTCTTGTTGGACTGCAGCGGGCCGATCAGATGAAGTTCGATGTCCCTATAGGCTGCGCGCAAGCCCGGCCATTTGCCCATCGCCTCCTGGACCCGGTTCTCACCGAAAACACGATGTCCTGCGTCCAGTACCGGACGGATCGCATCGGCGTCATGCGTCTTGGTGACGGCAATAAGCGTGGTCGACGGCGCGGGCGCAACGGCCTTCTTCCGCGCGGCATCGATACGCGCGAGAATGTCCGAAAGATTGGCGGCGGATTCGCTCATAGATGACAGACAAGCTTGCCCGCGTGAAACTCGCAAGAGCGGCCGCTGCGCTGAACGCGCGCAGCGGTTCCGCTTTGCCCGCGCTGGTGCTGATGACCGACGACGAACGGCTCATCGATCCGGTTGCCGCAGCGCGCGCGTTGCCGCCCAGAAGCATGGTCATTCTGCGTGCGCGCCAGGACTCGCGCCGCGCCGAGCTTGCGTCGGAACTGCGCTCTGCCCTGTCCGCCGACACCAAGCTTCTCATCGCCAATGACGCCGATCTTGCCGCGCACACCGGCGCAGACGGCATTCACCTTTCGGAAGCCCGCGCGCATGAAGCATCGCATTGGCGCGCAGCGCATCCGGGCTGGATTATCACTGCGGCAGCGCACTCACGCGCCGCTACGCATATCTCGGCTGTCGATGCCGTTTTCGTCGGCCCCGTGTTCGAAACACGAAGCCATCCCGGCACAGTCGCCCTTGGAGCAACGCAACTTGATCTGATCGCCCGGCAATCGCCCGTGCCCGTTTATGCCATCGGCGGCATTACAGCGGACAACGCACAACAGCTCGCAGACGCAAAGCTGGTTGGCCTTGCCGCTATCGGCGCGCTCACCGTCTAGATCTGGAAGTTGGCATGCAGATAGGCGGCGTTCATGCCGATCTCGGATCTGCCATTGTAGAAAACGCCGCTGCTCTGATGGAAATGCAGATATTGCCAACCCAGCGTCATTTGCAGATTGGCATTCACATTGTAGGCGATCGAAGGATTCCAGCCCCATTCACGCAACCCCGGTGAACCGGGCACCGCATCGGCCTTTCCGGTTTCATATTCGACACCGGCGATCCAGTCGCCATGCGTCCACATCGCGCCAATATCGAAATTACCCGTCGTGCCGCTGGTGAATGCCTGCTGGACGTTGAAGGTATAGGCATTGGAGACGCGATAGGCAGCGCCGAGTGAAAGCTTGTTCGTGTCGTCGAGCGCGTACTCGGCTTCGACGCCAGCGCCCCAATCCCACACATCGTCATGGCCCAGGGTTGGCGCAGCGTTTTGCGCAGTCGCAAAGGATGTTGAGGCCTGCAGGCTCCAGTTGCCGAACAGCGCGGTGTAGTTGAGATTGCCCTCGGTGATGTTCTTCACGCGGTTGGGCACGTGATGCCCCGTCATCGTCCACGGCAGCACGGCCTTGGTCTGATACGGCGTGAACGATCCGCTGAGTTGGAACCCGTCAAAGCGCGGCGAAATGTAAGACAGCTTCCCCTGGTTGGCGGAGGTGAAGACGCCCGTGCGCAAATTGAAGATGTTGATGAAGGCTAGATGCGTGGCCCGATCGCGGAAGAACGTCACGTTCGCATCGTTGATCGCCGCGGGTCCATCCACGACCGGGGCGCCGACGGCCTGCATGTAGGCGACGCCATTCTGTTGCCCGATCTCGATCCGGCCATAAGGCGACTGCACATACAGATAGGCGAGCTCAAAGAAATCATTGCCGTAATTGTCGCCGGAATGGTTGTCGTGCCAGGCGAGGATGCTGCCCTTCGCGCCGGCTTCCCAACCACTGGCGAAGGTCCGCCACAGGCTGGGCGTGAAGACAGCGAAGGCCTGCGCGCCTGTGTGATCGATACCTCCGCCCTGCCGGTCGCTGAAGACCGCGGCGGACAGATCCGTGCCCATATCGGCCGTCCAGTCGCCCAGCGCCACCTGCGGCTTCGAGATGGCGTCGTCCTCGGCACGAGCAGGCAGCGCGAGCGCGGTGGCGAGAACCGCCAAAAGCGCGATGACCGGCCTTAAACCCATGCAACAATCCCCGACAAGCTGCTTAAGTCCCTATAACCAAAGCGCAACCCAGCGCCAGATGCCCTCCTGGCAATGTTGCGCGGGTCAAAATGGCCCAGTATAAGCCCCCGGGGTCCGGGCCGACCGAAGGCCACCACTAAGGGTTTGAAAAGACTATGCGTGTTCCGACCGTCCTCTTTTGCGCCCTGCTGCTCGCGTCTTGCGGTTCTTCCGACGACAACGACATGCCGGACACCACCACCGGCTCGACCATCTCTTCGTCCAGCGGCCACGTCACGCTGGGGGTGAACTCCTATCTGTGGCATGCCGCGCTGGACACGCTGTCCTTCATGCCGCTGCACTCGGCCGATCCGTTCGGCGGCGTCATCATCACCGACTGGTATTCCGACCCGTCCAACCCCAACGAGCGCATGCGCGTGACGGTCTATATTCTCGACCGTCGCCTGCGGGCCGACGGCATCAAGATCTCGACCTTCCGCCAGACCCATTCGGCCGACGGCTGGGTGGACGCGCAGGTCAATCCGGACACCGCCAACAAGCTGGAAGACGCGATCCTGGTTCGGGCCCGCGAGCTTCGACTTGCGAGCACACCTAGCAACTAAATTTTACGCGCTGTAAGCCTCATCTGCGCCGCCGGCTTCAGCGAAAGCGGCGAAGAGGGACTGACGCATGGCGCGCTATAACGCCAGAGAATCGGAACAGCATTGGCAGCGGGAATGGGATTCCCGCCAGAGCTTCGCTGCGTCCAACGATTTCACCAAACCCAAAGCCTATGTGCTGGAAATGTTTCCCTATCCGTCGGGGCGCATCCATATGGGTCACGTTCGCAACTACACGATGGGCGATGTTATCGCGCGCTTCCGCAAGGCGCAGGGATTCAACGTGCTGCATCCGATGGGATGGGACGCATTCGGGTTGCCCGCCGAAAACGCGGCGCGCGACAAGGGCGTGAACCCGCGCGACTGGACCTACGACAACATCGCAGCGATGCGCAAAGAGCTCAAGATGATGGGCTTGGCGATCGACTGGTCCCGCGAATTCGCGACCTGCGATCCGGAATATTACGCGCAACAGCAGAAGCTGTTCGTGGAGTTCTTCAAGGCAGGCCTCGTTTATCGCGCGGAAGCGGATGTGAACTGGGATCCGGTCGATCACACCGTACTCGCCAACGAGCAGGTGATCGACGGCAAGGGCTGGCGTTCCGGCGCGCCGGTGGAGCGCAAGAAGCTCTCGCAATGGTTTTTCAGGATCACCGCGTATAGCGACGACCTGCTGAGCGCCTTGGACACGCTGGACCGCTGGCCCGAAAAAGTCCGCACGATGCAGAAGAACTGGATCGGGCGTTCGGAAGGTTTACGCTTCACCTTCGATCTGTCGAACGGCCGGAAGATAGACGTCTTCACGACGCGACCGGACACGTTGTTCGGCGCGAGTTTCGTCGCAATTTCGCCGGATCATCCGCTGGCGACAGAAATTGCGAAGAGCAATCCGAAGGCTGCGGGGTTCATCGAAGAGTGCCATCGCATCGGCACGTCGGAAGCCGCCATCGAAACGGCGGAGAAGCTGGGCTTCGATACCGGCATCACCGCGGCGCATCCTTTCGATGAAAACTGGAAACTTCCGGTGATGATCGCCAACTTCGTGCTGATGGGTTACGGCACCGGCGCGATCTTCGGTTGCCCCGCACATGATCAGCGCGATCTGGATTTTGCCAACAAATACAAATTGCCCGTGTTGCCGGTGGTCGTGCCGGAAGGTGAAGACGCCAAGGCCTTCAAGGTCGGCAAAGACGCCTATACCGGCCCCGGAAAGCTGGCGAACTCGCAATTCCTCGACGGGCTCGACGTCGATACGGCGAAAGCCGAAGTCATCAATCGCATGGAGCGTGAAAAACGCGGCACGCGCACGGTGAATTATCGCTTGCGCGACTGGCTGGTCTCGCGCCAGCGGCCATGGGGTTGCCCAATCCCGATGATCCGCTGCGAAAAATGCGGCTATGTTCCGGTGCCGGAAGATCAACTGCCGGTGAAGCTGCCGGACGAGATCAAGTTCGAAGGCGCCGGCAATCCGCTCGCCTCGCATCCGACCTGGAAGCACACCAGCTGCCCGCAATGCGGCGGCAAGGCCGAGCGCGAAACCGATACCTGCGATACCTTCGTGGACTCATCCTGGTATTTCGCGCGCTTCGCCGATCCCAAGAGCGAAGCGCCGGTCAACAAAAATGCCACCGATTACTGGATGCCCGTCGATCAATATATCGGCGGCATCGAGCATGCGATCCTGCATCTGCTCTATGCGCGCTTCTTCACGCGCGGCCTGCACAAGCTGGGATACACCACGATCGACGAGCCATTTGCGGGATTGTTCACGCAGGGCATGGTCTGTCACGAGACCTACAAGAACGGCAATGGCGAGTGGGTTACGCCCGATGAAGTCGAAAAGCGCGACGGCAAGGCATTCCTGACCGGCACGAATGTCGAAGTGACCATCGGCTCGTCCGAGAAGATGTCCAAGTCCAAGAAGAACGTGATCGCGCCGGAAACGATCATCGGCGTCTATGGCGCCGATACGATCCGCTGGTTCATGCTCTCCGACACGCCGCCGGAACGTGACATCGAATGGACCGACGAAGGCGCATCCGGCTGCTGGCGTTTCGTGCAGCGCATCTGGCGCCTTATCGATGAGGCTGGCGAACTCGCGGCGCCCGGCACAAAGCCTGGCATCGTCGAAGGCGCATCGCTGGAATTGCGCCGCGCCACGCACAAGGCCATCGCCGCCGTCACGGACGATCTGGAGCATCTGCGCTTCAATCGCGCCGTGGCGCAGATCTACACGCTGGCAGGCGCTATCGGCGGGGACGCGAAAGTCGACCCGGCGGCGAAGCGCGAGGCGCTGGAAGCGCTGGTCCTGCTGTGCGGCCCGATGATGCCCCATCTGGCGGAAAGCTGCTGGCAGGCACTGGGCCACAAGACGATGGTGGCCGACACAGCCTGGCCGAAAGCCGAACTGGCGCTGACGCAATCCGACACCGTGACCTATGCGGTGCAGGTGAGCGGCAAGCTGCGCGGCACCTTCGAGATCGCCAAAGGCTCCCCCAAGGAGATCGTCGAAGCGACCGCTTTGGCGCTGGAGCCCATCCAGCGCGCCCTCGACGGCAAGGCACCCAAGCGTGTTATCGTGGTGCCGGACCGCATTGTGAACATCGTCGCATGAAGCTGCGCATCGCCGGATTGACGGTCGTCGCCCTCATCCTTTCGGGCTGCGGCTTCCGTCCGCTTTATGGAACGATAGGCGCCAATCCCGGCGCGCAGCGCATCTTCGCCTCCATCTATGTCGAGCCGATCGACCAGGAACGCGTGGGTTACGAGCTGCGCAACAAGCTGATCGATCTTCTGCGTGGCCCGGCCCGCGCGCAGGACGCGACCTATCGGCTCGAAGTGATTGTCACCGAGACTCGCGAAGGCGTTGCGCTGCAGAACGATTCGACCATCACGCGCTACGACCTCGCCTTCACCGCAAAATACAAGCTGACGGATGCCAGGCTGAACACCGTCACACAGGGCCAGGAAACGACGCTGGAATCCTTCGACGTGGCGCAGTCGCCCTACGCTTCGGTCACCGGACAACAGGAAGCGGAAAAACGCGCGTCGCAGGACATCGCCGAGCATATCCAGATCGATCTGGGCGTGTATTTCGCGCGCGCCACCTCGTCGCGATGATCGTCAAGACCGGCGACGCGGACCGCTTCGCGGCCAAGCCGCCCGCCACGCTCAAAGCCGCGCTGTTCTACGGCCCCGATCAGGGCCTCGTGCATGAACGCGCCGAGAAAATGGCCAAGAGCATCGTGGACGATCTCTCCGATCCCTTCCGCGTGATCGACTTCGAGGAATCCGTGCTGACGTCGGACGGCGCCAAGCTGTTCGACGAAGCCGCCGCGATTTCCATGCTCGGCGGCCGCCGTGTGATCCGTATCCGCACCGGCGCCAACGCATTGGCAAAGCTGTTCGAGTCTTTTCTCGATGATGCCGTGGGCGATGCGCTGGTGGTGGTCGAAGGCGGCGATCTCGCCAAGAACGCCAGCTTGCGCAAGATCTTCGAAGACGCCGATAACGCCGCCGCTATCGCCTGCTACGGCGACACGGCGCAGAATCTTTCCGGCGTGGTGCGCGAGGCGCTGAAAGCCGAAGGGCTGACGATTTCCACCGAAGCGCTGGACGATGCGGTGTCACGGCTGGGTTCAGATCGCGGCGTGACGCGGCGCGAGCTGGAGAAGCTGGCGCTCTACGCCCACGGCAAAAAGAATGTCGGCATCGAAGACGTACGCGCGGTGATGGGCGATGAAGCCGAGGTGCGCGTGGACGAAATCTGCGATGCGGCGGGCGAAGGCGATCTGAAACGGCTCGATCTGGCGCTGGAGCGGGTGTGGGGCGAAGACATCTCTGCCATCGCGGTGGTGCGTGCGGTGATGGGGCATTTCCAGAAGCTCCTGCAAGTGAAAGTCGCCGGCGAGCGCGGCGAGAATGCCGATGCCGCCATGCGCAAGATCTGGCCGCCGATCCATTTCAGCCGCACGTCGTCGTTCAAGATGCAGGCGACGCGCTGGAGCGAAGGCAAACTCAGCGATGCGCTGGATCTGCTGCTGGATACCGAGGCCTTGTGCAAAACAACGGCGGTTCCGAACGAAGCGGTGCTGGGCCGCGCGCTGTTCAACATTGCCGCGATGGCGCGGGCACGCTGATGCTCAAAGTTCGCGTCATTCCCTGTCTCGATGTGAAAGATGGTCGCGTCGTCAAAGGCGTGAACTTTGTGGGCCTTCGCGATGCGGGCGATCCGGTTGAGCAGGCGATGATCTATGACAAGGCGGGCGCGGATGAGCTTTGCTTTCTCGACATCACCGCTTCCCATGAAAAGCGCGGCATCCTGCTCGATGTTGTTCGCAGAACGGCGGAAGCCTGCTTCATGCCGCTCACCGTCGGCGGCGGTGTGCGCACCTTGGATGACATCCGCGCGCTGCTGCTGGCGGGCGCGGACAAAGTCTCCATCAATACCGAAGCGGTGACGCGGCCGGAGTTTGTGCGCGAGGCGTCGGAGAAATTCGGCAGTCAGTGCATCACCGTCGCGATCGACGCCAAGCAGACCGCGCCCGGCCGGTTCGAGGTCTTCACCCATGGCGGGCGCAACGCCACCGGCATCGACGCCGTGGAACATGCCAAGCGCATGGCGGACTTTGGCGCGGGCGAGATCCTGCTCACTTCCATGGACCGGGATGGAACAAAAAAGGGCTACAATATCCCCCTCACCCGCGCGGTTTCCGATGCCGTGACGGTTCCGGTCATCGCCTCTGGCGGCGTGGGGTCTGTGGATGATCTTGTGGATGGAATTGTGGGTGGCCATGCATCTGCTGTCCTGGCGGCCTCCATATTCCACTTCGGCGACGTAAGTATCGGAGAAGCCAAGGAAAACCTGGCTTTGGCCGGTGTGGCCGTCCGCCCCTGAAAGATATTTTCGCGCACGATTGATGACAGTTTTTTTTCATGCCTTGATCGACCGCAATCAGGGGTCGTTCAAGGTAAGGAAACCTCGCGAAACAAACGCGAGCGGTTGTCATCATGGGTCCGCAGATCGAACTGAAGCTGGGTGTGCAGGAAGAGATCTTCCCGCCCAAGCGCTTCACGCCTCCCGCACTGATCGACAGCCCGATCAAGACGCGCAGCCATCCTGCCGCCGTCAAAGCCCGCGCCGCGATCCTGCCGCGCGACATTCCCACCGAAGATGCGTTCCGCCTCACTTTGCTGCAGTGCCAGTGGCATATCGCGGCGAACATCTCCGCCGTGGTCGAAGCGCGCGAGACCGAAGGATTGCACCAGATGCGCGTCGGCTTTCGCCGGTTGCGTGTGGCGTTCACCTCCTTCGGCCACGCCTTCCGCAACGCGGAACTCGACAAGCTGAAGGATCGCGCCAAACGCATGGCGGAAAATCTCGGCCCCGCGCGCGATCTGGATGTGTTCATCGGCGAATTGCTTGAACCGGCCGCCAACGCCAATGGCGCGGTGGAGAGCTTCGAGCTGCTGCGGTCCCGCGCCAACGACGCACGCCGCACCGCATGGGATTTCGCGGTTACCCATGTGATGAGCCCGGCCTTCGCCGGCTTCATGGCCGACCTGAATTCCGCCGTCGAACGCCGCATCTGGCTGGACGAGGCGAAGGACACGTCCGTCTTCGATCAGCCGGCCCAGGAACTGGCGGCGCATGTTCTCAGCCATCGGCTGAAAGCGGCGAAGAAATGCGCCAAAAGATTGGGCGGCGCGTCCGACGAACAGATCCATCATCTGCGAATCGCGCTGAAGAAGCTGCGCTACACCGGCGAATTTTTCGCGCCGCTTTATGACAAGGACGAAGTCGAACAGTTCGGCGCGCGGCTGTCCAATATGCAGGACAGCCTCGGCGCGGTGCATGACGTTGTCGTGGCGCGCGAAACTTTGGCGCGGCTCACCGCGGGCGCGAACGATCATTCCGATTCCGGAATTTCCTTCGCCGCGGGCATCGTTTATGGCTGGCACCTCGATCGTTCCACGCACATCTTCAAGAAGAGCGTGAAACGCTGGAAGAAATTCGCAGCCACCGAGCCTTTCTGGTCGGGCGAAACAAAACACTGATCCCATGCGCGAAACATTCGATCCCGCCAAGGCGGAAAGCTATCCGCCGAATATCCAAGCCATTGTCAAAAGGCAAGCGCCCGCGAGCGCGTGGTTGAACCAGCAGATCCTCGAACTGGATGTCGAAGAAGGCTGGGTGAAGATCGGCTACGATCTTGGACAAGCGCATTTCAACCGCTTCGGCGCGCTGCATGGCGGATCGATCGCCTGCGTGATGGACGATGTCCTCGCCGTCGCCGCCGGCATGGTGGCCAAATGGGGCGAGATCGCACCGACTTTGGAAATGAAAGTCAGCTATCTCAATCAGGGGGGCGCGGGAAAACATTTCGCTGAAGCGAAAGTTTTGAAACGCGGCCGTCAGATCAACTTCCTTGAAGCGACAATGACGCGCGAAGACGGCAAGGTGATCGCGACCGCCACCGCGACCATCATGATCGCGCCGATGAAGCGCTAGTTTCCGCGCACCATGGCAACGGCTTTCTGAAGAACTTCGTCCGCCTGTGTTTGCACGACCGGGATATTGATCGGCATATCCGGCGTCACGCCGCGCGCGCGCAGATCGCCGTTGGGCCGCACGATATGCGCCTTGGGAAAGCCAACAACGATACCGGTGTTGGGCAGAGCGAATGTCTCCATCGCGCCATAGGTCGTCGCCATGTCGGAGGTCGCCTCGCCGAGCACCGTGCCGAACTTGTAATCCTGTACCAACGCCGCCACAGATACGGTGTTGGAATAGGACTGCCGGTCGATCAGCAGAAATACCTTGCCCTTGAAACGCTCGCCGGCCCGCGGCTGAGCGGGCGTCATCTCGAAATCCACGACGTCGCCATTTTTCGCGCCCGCATACATGCGCGCATATTGCTGTGAGACGGGACCGGCGGCGGCCGCGTCGTTCTGGATGCGGTCCCCATTTGCCTTTGTGGATTGCGGACTGACCCGCACTTGGAATTTCGAGAAGAAACGAAAGGGCTTGTCGGCAAACCAGGAAATCATCACATCGCTGAACAAATTATCGCCACCCGGATTGCCGCGAAGGTCGATGATCAGCCTGTCCGCACCCGCGGCCTTGAAGCTGCGAAACGCGCCGTCAATGAAATCGCGAAACCCCGACACATCCCACTCATCTGCACCGGTCTTGGCATTGGCATTATAGAAAGGACCGGGCCGCAGATAGGCGATGCGATCACTCAGCATCTTCGCCTCGCGCATCGGCGTATCGAGTGAAAGCGGCACGGGTTGCGCGGCGGCAAAGCTTTTCATTTCGGCATCGCCGCGCGCGGGTACGCGAAGCTTTACGAGCGCGCCATCGGCTTTGCGAAAAGTGAGATCGAAAGCCGCCACGTCGCCAAGCTCCACCCAGACATAGATGGGGAAGTCATATTCCATGAGCGTTCCCGCCATGTAGGGGGTTTCGGCGGAGACGTGCCGTTCGGCGCGGGCAAGCCATGTCTGCACTGTGTCACCATCCATCGCCACGATTTCGTCGCCCGGCGTGATGGCATCAAGGCCGCTATTGTTCTGCGCAACAAAAACCTTGTCTCCAACGACGCGGATCGCCAGGGGAAATACCTTGCCGCCACTCTTCAGATGCCGCGTCCAGACGGCGTAGGGAAAATCGACTCGCGCATGGCCTTGACGGATGTGAGACGCAAATTCCTCAAAGCGAATCTGGGCGTCGAATTTCGTCAGGGCCGTGTTGAGGCTGGCCAGCGTCCGCGAATATTCCTCGTCGAGCTCCCCTTTGGGCGTGAAGGCGTAAATGTCGTAGTCGCCGGATTTGAGGCCGGCATACATCGCCGCGAAATCGGAACGCAGTTGTGGGGGCGTAAAGCGTGCCTCATCCGGCGCGGCCTGCGCGCCAACCGCTATGAATGCCATTAACCCTGCCAGAAATCCCAAGCGCATCGGTTCGTCCCTTGCCTGCTCGCCCGTGTAATTAAGCGACGGCCGCCTATGTTAGAAGGCACGTAAAGCTCCTGTTTTCCTGACTGAGGCCCTGGTGGATCAGAGAACGCCCATCAAGACGCTGACCTTGCGCGAATGGCTTGCGGATCATGCCACGTCCCGCCTTACCCGCGAGGGCGAAACGCGCAGTGTGGAACCCAGGGTGATGGACTTGTTGTTCCTGCTTGCCGAAGAACCGGGGCGCGTTTTCACGCGCGCCGAGATCATGGCGAGGCTTTGGCCTGATGTGACGGTGAGCGAGGACACGCTCGCGCGTTATGTGTTCAAGCTACGCCGTGCGCTGGATGACGACCGCGAAACACCGCATTTTGTCGAGACCATCCCTAAACGCGGTTATCGGCTCATCGTCGCGGATCCCGATCCGTCTGCAGCCCTTAACCGACGTGCGGAAGAATTCTATTTCCAGTACACGCGCGCCGACAACGAAGCCGCTATCGCGCTTTACGAGCGCGCACTTTCACGCAACCCGGACGATGCCGTGGCGTTGGCAGGCATTGCGAATGGCTTGGTGCAGCGTGCTGTGCGCTGGCTCGGGATCGCGGACGGAGCCTCGCCGCGGTTCAATCTTAAAAGTGCGCTGGAAAGCGGCACGTTGGCGACCGCCGACGCGCAGTCTCTGCTGACACAGGCACAGCAACTGGCCGAACGTGCGGTCATCATCGCACCGGAAAATTCGGGGGCCTTGCGGGCGCTTGGTCTCGTGCTGTCAGCGCACCAGCGCTTCAGCGATGCGCGCGCTGTCTATCGCCGCGCATTGGCTGCTGATCCGAATGCCTGGGGCGTTTTGATCAATCTGGCGGATGTCGACGGTATCGAAGGTCACGATGCCGATGCGCTGCAAAATCTGGAACGCGCTTTTGCGATCATGGGCGAGCAATATAGCACAGAGCCGGTGCAAATCCGCCCATGGTATGCTGCCCTCGGCAACATGATCGCGAACCGTCATGCGGGCCGCGGCGATCTTGACGCGGCAGAGGCTTGGTATCGCCGCGTTCTCGCTTATTCGCCATTCCACGAAGAAGTCACAGCCGGTCTTGCCGCATTGTTGTCTGCCAGAGGCGAAAAGCACGCGGCCGACGCGCTTTGCCGCGCACGGGTTGTGCGCATGGGGCCGAGCGAACTCTGTGCGCCGTTTCTCATGCCCAGTGACTAGATGTCGAATTCCGCCACCACCGGCACATGATCGGACGGCTGCTTCCAGCCGCGCATGTCTTTCAGGATCTTCTGTGACTTCACCGCGCCCTTCAGCGCCGGGCTGGTCCAGATGTGATCCAGACGCCGCCCGCGATCCGACGCTTGCCAGTCCGCCGCGCGGTAGCTCCACCACGAATAGATTTTCTGATCTTCCGGCACGAACTGGCGCGTCACGTCATTCCATTCGAAGGCTTCGCGCACATTGCCGAGCAACTCCACTTCGATCGGCGTATGGCTGACCACGCCCAAGAGCTGCTTGTGACTCCACACGTCATGCTCCAACGGCGCCACATTGAGATCGCCGACCAGAATCGCGGGCACTGATTTGCGGTCGCGGCGCTTGGCGAACATCTCTTCCATCTCGCGCAGGAAGGCGAGCTTGTGGGCGAACTTGTCGTTGAGCTTGGGATCGGGAATGTCGCCGCCCGCCGGCACGTAGAAGTCATGCAGCTCGACGCCGTTTTCGAGCGTGACGCACATGTGGCGGCTGTCGCCCTTGGCGCAGAACTCCCGGCCCTCGGATTTGGCGAAGGGCAGTTTCGAGAGCACCGCCACCCCGTGATAGCCCTTTTGGCCGTTGATGGCCTGGTGGACATAGCCCAGCTTGGCGAAGCCCTCCGCCGGGAAGAGCGCGTTCACGACCTTGGTTTCCTGCAGGGCCAGAACGTCCGGCGCCTCCTTCTCCAGGAAGCGGGAAACCAGCCCAAACCGCAGCCGGACCGAGTTGATATTCCAGGTCGCCAGCTTCATTTCGGGACTTATATACGAGATTGACCCAAGTCAAAGATAGGGCTATCATCCGCTTATAGCGATGGGACGAAGCCATGAAAACCGAATTTAACAGCCTAATTCAACTGGTTACGGCAATACCGGACGAACAGGCGGCGATTGAGCATTTTACCGCAATTCGTTGGAAAGACGGTGCTTTCTGCCCCTACTGTGGCTCCCTCAAGGTCTATCATTTCTCCGATAAGCGGACCCATAAATGCGGGGATTGCCGCCAGCGGTTTTCGATCAAGGTGGGTACCATTTTCGAGGGGACCAAAATCCCCCTCCGGAAATGGCTTATGGCGATCTGGTTGATCACCTCACACAAGAAGGGGATCGCCAGCACCCAACTCGCGAAGGACCTAGGGATCACCCAGAAGAGCGCGTGGTTTGTCATGCACCGGCTCAGGGAGGCGTCCAAGACGAAATCCTTCAATGCCCCTTTAGACGGCTTCGTGGAGGCGGATGAGACCTTTATCGGGGGTAAGGAAAGAAACAAGCACCGTTCTAAGCGCACCGGCAAGGCGCAGGGTGGCGCAGGCAAGGAAGTCGTTCTCGGCATGTTGCAGCGCGGGGGAGATCTGCGCGCATTCCATCTCAAATACGGTGTCGCTGGGCGCATCCCCTTCATGATCGATTATTACGTTGCCAAGGGAGCGACGCTTTTGACGGACGAAAACAACGCCTACAAAGGCCTTCCGGACGGATACACGCACTTCGCGGTCAACCACAGCAAAGGCGAGTATGTGCGGGACGGATATATCCATACGAACGGAATTGAGGGCGCTTGGTCACTTTTGAAGCGCCAAATTTTCGGTATCCACCATTGGGTTAGTCCCAAGCACCTTGGCCGCTACGTTTCCGAGATGACGTGGCGTTACAATCGGCGCAGCATGGAGGAAGGGAATCGCTTGGAAAGCCCGGCCCTCGCGTATGTGCTCCGGCCTTCGACCATTCCTATTAGGTGTCTCGGAATCCAGACGTGCTCGTAGGTAAGTGCGAGAACGAATTCACCTGGATCCAAGATATATTGCGGCCGCTTTCCCATCCGATCCTTTTTTTCAAGGATCACCTCATCGTAGAGGCCTGTTTCAGACAGAGCGGCAATTCCGTCGGCCATAGAAAAGACGACACTTTTATTTGGCCGAAATTTTGTGAACTTGTACCCGAGGCGAAGGTCAACAGACGCTTCGCCCCACTGTTTTGTTTCTAAGGGGGGATCGAATCTTATCGCCCCTTTCTCAACCTCTTCGCGAATCTGGGGCTGAGAAAGGACCATCTGGAACCTATGCCGCTAGAGCCATCTCTCGCGGAATAGTGGCTATTCCATTGGTTGTAAAGAACGAGCCCTCAACCATGACTTCCACGATATTGTCTTCCAGCAGACGCAAAACTTCAGCGCGCACAAACCATTCCTTGTTTTCGTTCTTCAATTCGCTTTCACGCACAAAGCCTGAAACAGGGCCGTCCACAGTTTCAAAACTGATTAGATGCTCGCCGGAGAATGGCCCCTTGGTGACTTCGCAACGAATACCGATTTCGTCGCCCGGCTGAATTTGCTCCATTTTTCCCCTCATTGCTTTAAGTCCGCGTCATAAGTGTCTGTTCGCGTTCCCGTTCCGTACTTTGGAACGAACGTAGAACAAATGCATAACAAGTTTGAGGCCCTATTGGTAGGGGTGTCAATTCGACTCAGCATTACGATTTGTCCTTTCACCATGGGCTGGCGATATATCAACAACGACGGCCCTCTGAGATGGGCCATTGTGCAGCGCAACAAAATATCTGACCTGACCGCGCCTTTAGCGGGTCACACTCGTATGTAGGTCCCTTCATTTCTAGCCCTGTGGAAAAGAATTGCTGCTATGCAGCATAAACATGTCTCCGCGCTCCGTCTAATATTATGTTGTTACTTCAATGGTTTAATTGTGATTGTGAAATAATTTATACCCGATGAACACTGAATATTTCCAGAATTATTTATTGCACTGTCATGGAACGCTCCTATATCACTCCCGTCCGGCAATGAAGCCGGAAACAAATTCCCGGCCGGATTTTCCCTGATCCGGCCCAGTTTTGGAGAGGCAGTCATGACCAAGTTCAATCTTCGCAGCCCCGAGCAGAGCTCCCGTTTCAACGGCACCGTCGCCAGCCTCCTGATGACGGCGACCGTGGTTCTTTCCGGCTTCCTGTCGCTGGCACTGTTCGCCGGCTAACAGGCCAACCCTTTCCCGGTGTCTTCGCGGTCTGGCTCCCCGCCTTGCGAAGACCCGGAAAGCGGCCAGCGGGCCCTCGGCGCGACCCCCAAGCCGTCGAACAGACCCAGCTGGCTTCGTTCAACCCCTGCCCAGGCGACCATCGCGGCATTGTCCGTGCAAAGTCCGGGCGGGGGTATTTTTTTATTGAAACCGTTCTCCTCGCAAAGCTTCTGAATCGCATCGCCGATGGCGCGGTTCGCGGCCACGCCACCCGCCACGACAAAATCCGGCGCCGCTTCGTCCGGAAAATCCTTGCGGAACATCTCCATCGCGATGCGCGAGCGATCCATCAATATATCCAGCACCGCGCGCTGGAACGATGCTGCGAGATCGGCGCGGTCGCTCTCCTTGAAACTTTCACCCTTGGCGATCTGCCGCACAGCCGTTTTCAAACCGGAGAACGAGAAGTCCGCGATGCCGCGCCCCCGCAAGGGCCGCGGAAGGGAAAACCTTTTGCCATCGCCGTTTTTCGCAAGCTTCTCGACATTGGGGCCGCCCGGATAAGCCAGACCCAACAGCTTCGCCGTCTTGTCGAAAGCTTCGCCGACGGCATCGTCGATCGTTGAGCCATAAAGCTTGAACTTGCCCACGCCTTCGACGGCAAGAAGCTGACAATGCCCGCCGGAAATCAGCAGCAGCAGAAACGGAAACGTTGCGCCATGCGTCAGCCTCGCGGTGAGCGCATGTGCTTCCAGATGATTGATGGCGACAAGCGGTTTGCCGGATGCAAGCGCCAGCGCCTTCGCGGTGGTGAGACCGACCATCACGCCGCCGATGAGACCGGGACCGGCGGTCGCGGCAATCGCATCGAGATCGGAAAGTTCGAGCTTTGCTTGCGCGAGCGCTTCCTCGATCAACCGGTCCAGCACCTCGACATGGGCGCGCGCGGCGATTTCCGGCACCACGCCGCCATAAGGCGCGTGCTCTTCGAGCTGGCTGAGCACGACATTGGAAAGGATTTCACCCGGCCCGGGCGCACGGCCGCGCACCACCGAGGCGGCGGTTTCGTCGCAGCTGGTTTCAAGGCCGAGGACGGTGAAATCGCGCAAAGGCGCAATCTTCCTGCTAGTTTCGCGCCTGTCCCTAGCCGATAAACCCGCCATGCCGCAAAGCAATTCCCGAACCCTTCGCCTCGGCACCCGTGGCTCCAAGCTCGCATTGGCGCAGGCCGAGATGGTGCGTTCGGGGCTCGCCGCCAAGGGTTTTTCCCGCATCGAGATCTTGGTGCTGAAGACCAGCGGCGACCGCATCCAGGACAAGAGTCTGGCGGATTCCGGCGGCAAGGGGCTTTTCACCAAGGAGCTGGAAGAAGCGCTGCTGGACGAGCGCATCGATCTGGCCGTGCATTCGATGAAGGATGTGCCGGTGGCGATCCCGGCGGGGCTGGCGATGAGCGCTCTCCTGCCGCGCGAAGATCCGCGCGATGCCTTTATCTCCAATAAACATAAATCGCTCGCCGAATTGCCGAAGGGTGCGGTGTTCGGCACATCTTCGGTGCGCCGCCATGCGCAAGTGGCGCGCGCGCGGCCCGACCTTCAGATCAAGCTTCTGCGCGGCAATGTCGATACAAGGCTCGCAAAACTCGATGCTGGCGACTATGACGGCATGTTGCTGGCTGTGGCGGGTTTGAAGCGGCTGGGGCTTGAGAGCCGCATCACCTCTTATCTCGACACGAAGGACTGGCTGCCCGCGCTGGCGCAGGGCGCGGTGGGAATCGAAATCCGCGAGACCGATACCCACGCACGGGAAATCACATCGCAACTCAACGATCTGACAGCAGAAGTGGTTCTGAACTGCGAGCGTGCGTTCCAGTTTGCGCTGGATGGTTCGTGCCGTACCTCCATCGGCGGACTGGCAACCTTCGAAAATAATGTGCTGCGCTTTCGCGGCGAAGTGCTGGCGCCGGATGGCAGCGATTTTGTGCAAACGTCGCTGGAGCAGAATCTCGGCCATGACCCACGCAACCACGCCGAGCGGCTCGGCCGCGAACTGGGCGAAGCGTTGAAGCCACGCGTTGCGCAATGGCTCGCCCTCTGATGCGAATCCTGGTCACGCGGCCACAAGAAGATTCGCGCGAGATTTCACAGATGCTGGAAGCGCTGGGACACAGAGTCGTCTCTGCGCCGCTTCTTCACATTCGGTTTTATGACGGCCCGGATATTTCACTCGACGGCGTGCAGGTGGTTCTCGCCACCAGTGCGAACGGCGTGCGCGCGATCGCGCGGCGCACACCACGCCGCGATGTGCCGCTCTTTGCCGTCGGCCCGCAAACCGAAGCCGAAGCACGCGCGGCAGGCTTCACACATATAAAGAACGCAAATGGCGACGGCGCGGCTTTGGCGCGCGCGACGGCGGAATGGGTGAAACCGGAAGGCGGCGCGCTGCTTCATGCCGCGGGGGCGGAAGCGCCGAAGCTGCTCGTTTCCGAATTAGAAAAGAATGGCTTCATCGTGCGCCGCGAGGTTCTTTATGAAGCGCAGGCCGTCCAGCGCCTTCCCAACGCGGCGGCAGAAGCTTTGAAAAGTGGCGAATTGGACGCCGTCATGCACTTCTCTTCACGCAGCGCCCGGACGTTCGCCGACTGCGCGACGCGCGAAGGCCTTGCGGCGGCTTGCGAAAAGCTGATTGCCGTGTGCATCAGCGAAGCGGCGGCCAACGCGCTTTCGCCATTGCATTTTCGTGAAATTCGCATCGCCAAAGCGCCGAACCAGCAGGCGCTCTTGGAGCTTCTCTGAAGCCTGATACAGTCGCGCCCGCAAATTCGGGGGTGTGCGATGCGTGGATTTCTGACAGGCGTGGTTGTCGTTCTCGCGCTGCTGGCCGGCGCGTTCTGGTATTTCAGCGATCCGGATATTCCCCGCGCCACGCTCGAGGCCAAATACGCCATGCCGCCTTCCGAATTCATCATGCTGCCGGACGGCGCGCGCGCGCATGTGCGCGATCAGGGCAACAAGTCCGGCCCCGTGCTGGTTCTCATCCATGGCTCCAACGCCTCGCTCTTCACCTGGGAGCCATG
The DNA here is from genome assembly GCA_025451875.1 of Rhizomicrobium sp. Classification (GTDB taxonomy): domain Bacteria; phylum Pseudomonadota; class Alphaproteobacteria; order Micropepsales; family Micropepsaceae; genus Rhizomicrobium. Next base: position 33,931 of record JANWJQ010000020.1, on the reverse strand, counting down.
GGTCACGCGCCTGTCCCAGAACTATCGCATCGTGACGATGGATCTGCAGGGCCATGGGCTCACCGGCGCGGTGCCGAACCATGATTATTCGCAGGAAGGCATGGTGAAGTTCGTCGATGAAGTCGTCACCAAGCTCGGCATTTCCAAATTCGCGCTGGGCGGCAATTCCATGGGCGGCGGCGTTGTCGCGCGCTATGCGGAAGAACATCCGGACAAGGTGGCGGCGCTGATCCTGGTCGATGCCGGCGGCGAGCCGGGCAAAATGGGCGACCATGTGCCGCTCGTCTTCAAGATCGCGCGCATGCCGGTGCTGAACAAGATATTGCTCTACATCACGCCGCGCAGCCTTGTGAAGGAAGGCTTGAACGATGCGATCGTCCATAAGGAAATCATCACCGACAAGATGATCGACCAATATTGGGAGTTCGCGCGCATGGAAGGCTCGCGCGCGGCGAATGGCGAACGCTTCCAGCTTCCTTTCACCAACGATGTGAAAGAGCATATCGGCGACATCAAAGCGCCCACGCTGATCCTGTGGGGCGCGCAGGATCATCTGATCCCGGTGGAATCCGCGTACGCCTTCCACAAGGACATCCCGGGCTCGAAGCTGATCGTCTATCCGGCGACGGGACATATCCCGATGGAGGAAGTGCCCGATCAGTCGGCAGCGGATGTGAAGGCGTTTCTGACCAACGCCGAAAAATAGCGGTGCGCCGACGAACAAAAGCGCGCTGCCGCGCGGCAGCGCGCTTTTTGATTCCGTTTTCGTGAAAGCGGCTACGCCTCGGCGATGCCGGCAAGCAAGCCAGAGACCTCAGGCATCAAGAAGGCCCAGTCGCCGAATTTCTTTGGGCTGAGAACCTTGGTCGACCGGTACCACGGAAATTCCTCGGTGCCGAGCTGCGGCCAGGTGCGGCCCGCCGTCAGGAACCATGTTTCCGTTCCGACCGATCCCGCCGTCGCGGCAGCAGCCGTCGGCGCGGAGATGACGAGATCAAGCGCCGCAGACAAGGCCGCCGCGCCTTCGATGTCGTTCTTCAGGTCCAGACCGTCGATGGAGTGGATCGTCACGCCATGCATCGCCTGTGCGCGCTCCAGCTCGGCGGCGACATTGCCATATTGCACGTTGATAAAGGTGACGCCTGGCGTTTTCAGGATCGGACCCCATTCGTCGAGTGCGCTGTAGTACTTGCCGCGCTTGCCATCCATCATCATCGAGCGCCAGCAAATACCGACGAGCGGCCCTTTGCCCAACACTTCGAGCTGCTTGCGATAGGCTTCCGTGCGCGCAGGATCCGCAACGAGGAACGCCTGCTTCGGAAAATCCTCAAGGCGGTTGCGATAATATTGCAGCGCCGATCCCATCAGCACCTGATAGTCGGGCTCGCCATTGGCGATCGCCCACGGAATGAAGCGCAGTTCCTTGTTGCGGTCGCGGTCGATGAGCATGCGGTCGTCATAGGTGCCGACTTCGGCGGCGGGAAACGAACGCTGAAACAGCGGCACAAGACGCGGATCCACCGCGATCTGCACCTTGCCAGTATCGCCGACGGCGCGAATGAGATCGGGAATGATGTTGGCGAACATGAATTCGTCGCCGAGGCCCTGCTCGCCGATCACCAGAATCCTTTTGCCGTCGAGATTTTCGCCCTTCCAATAAGGCGCTTTCACCATCTGGTTCACATAAGCGCGGAAATGCGTGTCACGGCGGATTTCATATTCGCGCCAGCCTTCTTCAAGCTGTCCCATGCCGATGAGGCAGATGCTGCGTGAATGAAGTCCCTCGATGCGTTCGCCCGGATCGGTTGCGCGTTCCAGCGCACCGTCATAGGCCGCGAGCGCTTCTTCCAGCATGCCAAGATGCGAATAGGCGTAGCCCAGATTGTGATAGGGACGCGAGAAATCGGGATCCAGACGCACGGCCTCTTGATAGAACTGGATGCTCTCATCGGCGCGGCTGGATTCGGCCAACACCGTGGCCAGCGAATTCCACAGCATCGGCTCGGTCGGCATCTGATAGATCGCGTTGCGCAAGGTTTCGATCGCGGTCGCCGGATCGCCCAGCTCGCACTGCACCATGCCCAGATTGTTATAACCGAGCGGCGAGTTTGGGTTGGCGGTGATGAACATGCGGAACATCTTCACCGCCTGTTCGCGCAGCTTCATGTTCCAGGCGGTGAGCCCCAGATTAAGCAGCAGGTCGGGATCCGCCGGATCAAGCGAGAAGGCCTTTTCGAACGTCACCAGCGCCTTGTGCAGATGACCCATTTTTTCCAGCGCCAGCGCCAGAACATGATAGGCCTGCGCATTGGTTTCATCGGCTTCGACGGCGGCGAGCGCGAGTTGACCGGCGCGGGCGATGTCGCCGCGGCGCCAGACCTTGATCGCGCGGCGCACCAGGCCGTTCGATTTGCGCCGGCCGAGCGCGGCATCGAGCTCTTCTTCGAGACGTTCGAGCTTTGCCAGCGCGGTCTGATGGGCGCCTACACCCGCGAGCATGTCCAAACCTTGTGCGACGGCAGCCTGCGCCATGTGAAAATCCTTCAAGACCAGGGCGCATGAGACGGCAAACATGCTTAAGGCCCGGTGAACGCGAGCGTTCGTGTTGCAAGGCCTTTGTTAAGAAATGCGCGCTAGCGTGACGTGCATGAATTGGGAGGTGCGAACTGCGCACCCGGCTCAATTTAATGAATTCAAAAGGAATTCGCCGATGCCGCTGAAACTGTCGCTCAAACCGGGTGAGAAGTTCGTGCTTAACGGCGCGGTGCTGGCGAATGGCGACAAGCGCACCAGCTTGGTCCTGCAGAACAAGGCGTGCGTGCTGCGCGAAAAGGACATCATGCAGCCGGAGGCTGCCACCACTCCGGCCCGCCGCATCTATTTCCCGATCATGATGATGTACCTCGCCCCCGAGGACACCGAGCTCTACTACAACGATTTCGCCCTCAGAATGACCGAGTTCATGGGCGCCATCCGCAACCGCACCGCGCTCGCGGCCTGCGTGGAAATCAGCCGCGATGTGATGAGCGGCGCCTACTACAAGGCCCTGATGGCCTGCAAAAAGCTATTTGAGTTCGAAGGAGAGCGGTTGAGCTATGACGCACAAAGCCTACGAAAGCACGCAAGTAACTACTGAAGATCCCCGCGCCACCGAGTACCGGCTGTTCGGCCTGGTAACCGGCGCGCTGATCGACGCGCAAAAGAAGCACGTCAGCGGCGGCCCGTTGGCCGAGGCCGTGGACTGGAATCGCAAGCTCTGGCGCACCCTTGCCAGCGACTGCCTGGACGATCGCAACCAGCTGCCCAAGGAAGTGCGCGCCCAGATCGTCTCGCTCTCCTTGTGGGTGTCCAAATACTCCAAGCAGGTCACCCGCACCGGCGCCCCGATGGATCCGCTGATCGAGATCAACCGCACCATTATGCAGGGCCTCCAAGGCGCTGCCTGACGGTTTTGCAAAGACGCCGCCTCTTCCGAAACGCCGGCCCGAAAGGGCCGGCGTTTTGCGTTCGAAGGACGCCGGACAGGTTCTGCCGCAGGGTAAAAATTGCCTGCCTAAACGCGGTTCGAGTCTATAATTATACTAATAGAATCAAATACTTATCAGGTTAAGGGGCTGGCACGAAGGTTGCGCTGCGGTGGGCGGGGCATAGTGCCCTGCGGCAGGCAGAAAGCAGGCCACCACTCGAGAACGGGACGGAGAATCCTCAATGCTTAGCGTCAATACGAATACCGGCGCCATGGTCGCGCTGCAGTACCTGGACAAAACCAAAGCCCAGCTTGAGACCACCCAGAATGCCATCAATTCGGGTCTGAAAGTTGCCAGCGCAAAGGATGACGGCGCGACTTACGCCATCGCCCAGAACATGCGTGGCGATGTCGCTGGGTATTCCGCGGTCACCGACTCCATAAACCGCGGCATTTCCTCGGTCGACGTGGCTCTTTCCGCGGGCCAGTCGATTTCCGACCTGATGATCGAAATGAAGCAAAAGGCTCTTGCAGCTTCTGACGTCTCGATGGACACCGCGAGCCGTCAGGCACTGAACGAAGATTTCCAGGCGCTTCGCGATCAGATATCCTCCATCGTCAACAATGCCGTGTTCAATGGCTTCAATCTTATCGACGGCTCGGCGACCAACGGCATCTCCGTGCTCGCATCGTCAGACGGAACGAAGCGCATCACGGTCCAGAGCGAAAATCTCTCACTGAGCGGCTCGATCATAACGATGACCTCGACCGCGTCCATTTCGACGCAGTCAAAGGCTTCCGCGATGATCAACACGGTCGAAGCGTCTTTGAACAACGTCAACAGCGCCCTTGCGCGCCTTGGCAGCGGTTCCAAGAAGCTCTCGGTCCAGGCGACATTCGTCCAAAACCTCTCCGACACCCTTACCACGGGCATCGGAAACCTAGTGGACGCGGATATGGCCAAGGAAAGCGCGCAGTTGCAGTCCCTGCAGGTCAAGCAGCAGCTGGGTGTTCAGGCCCTGTCGATCGCCAACCAGTCGCCGCAGGTTATCCTTTCGCTATTCCAGAACTAACGACAAGGACCAAACCCTTGGGAAGAATGGGGCGGAGCGGCCGGGCAAAACCCGCGCCGCTCCTTTCTTTTTCAAAGTTCTTTTTCATCTTTTTCGCCGCTGTTTTGATTCAAACTCCCGGCAGAAATTGCCGTCACCCGGCAAGAATTTCCCCTTAACCGGTAAATCCTGCCCGGTTGAATTGGGTGTCCGGCAAAAGCCGCCGGGCCAAGTTTTGCCGCGGATCTGAAAATCCAAAGTTAGCGAATCGTAAAACGCGCGCGGCACGGCGCTTGCGTTTGTGGGTGCAGGGCAAGAATGCCCTTGAGCAAAACGCTCACAACATACGCCAGAACGGAGGCTTCAATGATTAGCATCAATACCAACACCGGCGCCATGGTCGCGCTGCAGTACCTCAACCAGACCCAGGCGAGCCTGATGAAGACCCAGGCTGCCATCAACAGCGGTCTCAAAGTCGCATCGGCGAAAGACGACGGCGCCACCTTCGCCATCGCGCAGAACATGCGCGGCGACGTTGCCGGTTATTCCGCCGTTACCGACTCCATCAACCGCGGCACGTCATCGGTCGACGTCGCTCTGTCGGCCGGCCAGTCGATCTCCGATCTTCTGATCGAGATGAAGTCCAAGGCGCTTGCCGCGTCTGACGCTTCGCTCGACACGGCCAGCCGCTCGGCGCTGAACGAAGATTTCACCGCTCTGCGCGACCAGATTGCTTCGGTCGTGTCGAACGCCTCGTTCAACGGCTTCAACCTGATCGACGGCTCCTCCACGAACGGCATCTCGGTGCTGGCGTCTTCGGACGGCACCAAGAAGATCACCGTTGGCACGCAGAACATGAGCCTCAGCGGATCGATCGTGACCATCGCCAAAGCCGGCAACATCTCGACACAGGCAGCGGCTTCCACGATGGTGGCCACGGTCGAGAAGTCGCTCACGAACGTCAACAGCGCCTTGGCGCAGTTGGGTTCGGGCTCGAAGAAGCTCTCGATCCAGGCGACCTTCGTGCAGAACCTGTCCGACACGCTGACGACCGGCATCGGCAACTTGGTGGACGCCAACATGGCTCAGGAAAGCGCCATGCTGCAGTCCCTGCAGGTCAAGCAGCAGCTGGGTGTTCAGGCGTTGTCCATCGCCAACCAGTCGCCGCAGATCGCGCTCTCGCTGTTCCAGGGCTAAGCAAAAGGCGGCGGGGCTTCAAACGGCCCCGCCGCTTCTGCTTACCGGGACGCGTGAGCTGGAAAACCAGCCGCGCCCTGGGGCGTCGGGCGAAAGCCGGTGGGTTCAGAAAAAGAAATGGGGCGGAGTTTCGACCGGGGGGCCGAAACTCCGCCTTCTTTTTTTTGGATTTTCAGTAGCCCAGAATATTCGCCAGCGCAGATGTGACGCGCTCGACATCGTCCAGGCTCATCGACGCGAACAGCGGCAGGCTGAGACACTGGTCGTAATAGCGATCGGCGCCCGGCAGCGTCTGCGCGCCATAGCGCTTGGCATAATAGGGCTGACGATGGACCGGAAAGTAATGTACCTGGCTGCCGATTCCATCCTTCGCCAGTTCGCGCATCACGGTCGCGCGCGAGATGCCAGCGCGTTCGAAATCGATCCGGGCCGCGTAAAGATGCCAGGCCGGCAGCGACGCGCGGGTGCGCGCCGTGGGACGGGCGATCGGCGCCAGTGGCGCCAGCAACGCGTCATAACCAGCGGCAAGCGCACGCCGGCGCGTCACGAAGCGTCCGAGCTTGCCCAACTGCGACAGGCCGAGGGCGCACTGGATATCGTTCGCACGCCAATTGAACTCCGGTTCGACAAGTTCGTAATACCAGGGATTCGGTGTGCCATCGGCATCGAAAGCATCTTCGACGTTCGCGAAGTCGTCGGGTTTGCGCGTCATGCCGTGATTGCGCGCACGCATAAGGCGCGCGGCAAGTTCCGGATCGTTGGTCGTAACCGCGCCGCCTTCGCCCATTGCGATGGTCTTCACCGGATGGAATGAGAAGACGGTGAGGTCGCTGAATGCGTTGTCGCCGATCTGCGTGAGACTTCCGTCCTCGGCGACGAACCCCGTGCCGATGGCATGGCAGGCGTCCTCGACGATCCTGGCGCCGTTAAGGCGCGCGATCTTGGCGATGGCTTCGATATCGCCGCACTGCCCGTTCAGATGGACGTTGAACACCGCATCGGCACGGCCCGCGCGGGCAAAAGCCGCCTTGAGATCCTCGGCCCGCATCAGGCCGGTCTGCGGATCGACATCCGCGAAAACGATTTCAGCGCCGTTCATATGCGGCGCGCTCGCGGTAGCGAGGAAAGTAATGGCGGGAACGATGACCTTGGAGCCCGGCCCCAGATTCAGAGCGCGCGCCGCCATATGCAGCGCTGCCGTGCCGTTGGAACAGACGACGGCATGTTCGGCGCCAACCGCCTTGGCGAGCCCCGCCTCGAAACGCTCCACGAAAGGGCCGGTGGTGAGAAGATCGCCGCGCAAGGCTTCGACGACCGCCGCGATATCGTCTTCCTCGATGAGCTGACGCCCATAGGGAAGAAACGCGCCCGGTCGCGCGCGCGGCTGGTCGAAGCGAAGCGCCGGCGCGCTCATGCGAAAGCGTGCATCAGCAGCGTCTGCAACCCGCGCGCGTCCAGACGCTCCGGATTGTTGTCGCTGGAATAGGCGAAGCCTTCCGCGACGGGCCTGGCGCCGCGGTGGATATAGGCTTCCCGCGCCTTGGCCGCGAAGCTGGCGAGGATGACGAAGCGGTCGTCGATTTCCACCGTCCAGCGCGAGTCATCGGCCGGGATCATCGTCTCGTGCAGCTTCTCGCCGGGACGAATGCCGACAATCTTCTGCTCCAGCTTGGGGCCCAGAAGATCGGCCAGTTGGGTGATGGTGGTGGACGGAATCTTGGGAACGAAGATCTCGCCGCCCTGTGTCATCTCCATGCTGGAGAGGACAAAGTTCACGCCCTGCGTCAGCGTGATCCAGAAACGCGTCATGCGCTCATCCGTGATCGGAAGCTCCTTGGCGCCTTCGTTCAGCAGTTTCTGGAAGAACGGCACGACACTGCCGCGCGAGCCGAACACATTGCCATAGCGCACGACCGAGAATTTCGTGCCTTCCGCGCCGGACAGGTTGTTCGCGGCGACGAATATCTTGTCCGAGGCAAGCTTGGACGCGCCGTAGAGATTGACCGGATTGGCGGCCTTGTCGGTGGAGAGCGCAATCACCTTGCGCACATTGCGGCTCAACGCCGCCGTCACCACATTCTCCGCACCCATCACATTGGTGCGAATGCATTCGAAGGGATTGTATTCTGCGGTCGGCACCTGCTTGAGCGCCGCGGCGTGAATCACATAGTCGATGTCGCGCATCGCCAGCTCGAGGCGGTCGCGATCGCGCACGTCGCCGATGAAGTACCGCATGAACGGATACTGCTCCATCGGGAAGATCTGCTGCATCTCATACTGCTTCAGCTCGTCGCGGCTGAAGATGACAAGTCGGCGCGGCTTGTAATGCTCGATTACCGTCTTGACGAAGTGCTTGCCGAAGGAGCCCGTGCCACCGGTGATGAGAACGCCCTTGTCGTTCAGGTCGAGCCAGGGTTGCGCGAAATCGCGCAGACCGCTCGCTCGCGGTGCTTCAACTTCGGTGTCATTGGAAACCGGCAGAAAAATCTTGGCTGCGCGCTGCGCCATGGATATGCCCCTTTTAAGCGAGGCGATGGTTGCAAGTTATAGTTAACGATGAGTGGAAAAACCGCGAGATAGTGATGTTTTGAATCAGGCAGCGCGTATACCAAATCGAAACCTGCGCGGCCCGTTCGCATAGGCATGCGGCTTGCGCGTCTCGTCCAGCTCCAGCGCGGACAGCTGCAGCTGGCAGAACACACTGCCCGAAGCGCGCTTGTGCGTCAGAAGACCCAGAAGCGGCGCCGTGGCGCGGTCTACCTCAATGCGCACGCGGCTTTTCTCGTCGCCAAGCTCGGCCCAGCCTTCGGTCATGCCGATGCCGTGCGAGGAGGAAACCAGGAAGGAAACGGCGCCGCCGTGATCCACCGCATGACCGTTAAGGGAGAAAGTTTCTTTTTCCTTACCGCCATTGTGCGTCGTTAAGGAAAGCTTCGTCCATTCGAAAAGCCCTGGCAGCAGCGTGAAATGACCCAGGCGAAGTGCACCACGGCCCCACTCTTTCCAATCAACGTGGATGTCGAAATCCACGCGCGGTTCGCGCGCATCGAAGCGCAACGTCTTCTCGATAGGCCCAAGCGCAGTTTCGATGCGCGCAAAGGCGATGGTGTTGCCTTGTGCGTCTTTCCACACGCGCGCCTTGCACCACTCCAGATCAGTGACCTTGTGCTCGCCCGGCGCCTCAAAAACGCAATCGCCCGTGTACCAATCGGCCTGCAAAGCGATGTCGTCGAAATGGCCGTGGCGCAATCCGCCGACGGCGGCTGCGTGGTGACCCGCAAATTGAAGAGACTCGATGGCAAGGCCGCGGCGACGGTCCAACCGCGCTTTCAGTATCGGCGTTTCGATATCGACATAACGGGATTCGACGGAGCCACCTTGCGGCTTAAGCGCAGGCACCGCCGGCGCGATTGCCCAGCGGCGCTCTGCGTCTCGCAAACGCGCACAGAATTTCGTCCAGCGGCTTTCGGTGATGTGGGTACGGAAATCCGACGACCACAAATAGCAGAGCTCTTTCCATGAAGCGGCATCGCCATCGTGGGCGACGAGACCGTCATGAATGCGCTGGCAGGCAGCGTTGACGCCGATGTCATCGCGTCCCGTCACCGCCCAGCGGGCGAGTGCGTATTTGCGCTGCTTCTTAACCGGCACCGGACAGGCGGCCGTTTCAAGATGCAGTTTCTGTCCGGCGTCGCGTATATCGCGCAGGCGCAGGGCTTCGCTGGGTGCGACAAGAGAGAAGTCGTGCTGTTGCGCCAGCCGCGCAACCGCCTGCCCGACGCGATTCCATTCGCCGGTGCCCGCGATTTTCTCTTCGGTCTTGTAGCGGCCGGGACGGAAATCGAAAATCTCCGCGTCGCTGGCATAAAGACAGAGTGCGCGTTCTGTCTTGGCGCGCTGCGTGCGGATGTAATCGACATAGTCCTGCAGGCCGATATCGCCATGCGCAAAGCGCTGCAATTTCTGGAAGGCGACGGTGCTGGTCCAAAGCAGATCGATGCTCCGTCCGTCGCTGCCGATGGCGGCTTGCGGAAGATAGCGCGTTTCCGGCGCCCATTCGGGATGCTGCGAGCCCGGATTGTCCCAATCCATCAGGATCGCGCGATAACCGGCATCGAGATAAAGCCCAACAAGACCCGCCGAATAGGCCTGCTCGTTGATCAGCGCGAGCTTGGGCACATGGCCCAGATGACGTTGATAGATCTCATTGCCGATTTTCAGATTTTCTTCCGTCACGCGCGCCGGCACCAAAGGGCCGATCATCTGCGCGTAACCGGAACCGATCAGCTCGACTTTACCGCACGCGATCAACGCGCGGGCACGGCCGACCCATTCCGGATCAAGACGTGCGATTTCCTCCAACGTGAAGCCGGTGATCTCAATGCCGATGGGGCCATGGCTCGCCGCCAGATCCAGCAACGGCCAATAGCAGCGGTTTATCACCTCGCCGCGTTGCTCTTCCTCGATCGACGAGAACGCGATGTTGAGATGAAAGAACGCAAACAAATACAGCGTCGCGTTGACCTTCGCATTGCGTTGCTGGAACGGCGCGTTCATGCCGTTTCTATCCGGATCTGCGCCAGCGCATCGTTCGCCGCTTCGAGCGCGGCTTCGCGCGTGGCGCCAGTGGCCAACACCATGGCGGCGGACGGGCGCTTGTCACCGGCGGGTGGAATGATATCGCCTTCCTTCGCGGTGACGATGACCTCGGTGACACCCGGAATCTTGCGCGCTTCCGCCGCGCCGGAGACCTTCACCACTTTGCCGGGGCTCGGGAACGAGTAGCGCTGGATCACCGGTGTGAGCCGTTTCGGCGTCAATTCCTCGGCACTGACGTCTTCGCCCAGCGCGACCTTGATCGCAGCGCCGATAAAATCGACGCCGGTGTTGAGCGGAATTTCCCGCGTGCAGAAAAAACCACCCGACAGGCGCGCCGCCAATTCGATCACATGCGGCTCGCCCCTGTGGACAACGATGTCGCCTTTCACCGTGCCGTTGGTGATGCCGAGCGCCGCCGCCGCGCGGCCGACAACGTCCTTCACCTTCGCCTGGACATCATCTGGCAGATGGCTGGGAAGATCGCCGCCATTCTCGATGAAGAACGGTGCGTAGCGCTCCAGATATTCGTAATTGCGGTCGGAGAAGCCCGGCGTATGGCAGACGCCGTTCACAACAATGGATTCAGTGGAGACCTGTGGGCCGGAAAGATATTGCTCGACCATCACACGATCGGTCGGCGAGTGTTCCTGCGCGAAATAGAATGCCTTGGTGAGGTCCTCGACCTGCTCCACGCGCTGCACGCCGCGGCTGCCGCGCGAATCCACCGGCTTGATAACGAGGTTGCGGCCGCGCTCGATGGCGATGCGTTGCAGCATCTGCGGCGTCGAAACGGCAGAGAACCACGGGATCGGCACGCCGGCGGCGAGGAAGCGTTCTTTCATCGCCAGCTTGTCGCAAGCCAACCGCGCGCTTTCCTCGGAAATACCTTTGAGACCAAGGCGCTTGTTCACCGCGGCCACTGTCATCGGCGCATCGGCGGCGACGCAGATTACGCCGTCAATCTTGCGCAACTTGCGCGCATAGCGCTCGGCGGCAGCGGCGGTTTCATCCGGCGCATAGACGTCGGCGATCAGGCAGGAATCGGCGAATTCAAATCCGGGCGCATGCGGATCGCGATCCGACACCACGACATAAAGGCCCATCTCCTTGGCGCGTTTGGCGGCGTCCGCCGCCTCGATGCCGCCGGAAACGATGAGAAGCGTTTTGCTCATCAGAAATAGAGCCCGCCATTCACATTGATGGTCTGCGCGGTGATGTAAGATGACGCATCGGATGCGAGGAAGATGGCCGCGTCCGCCACTTCCTGCGTGGTGCCGAGGCGCTTGAGAATGATGCCTTCCGCCGCCTTCTGCACACTGGCCGCCGCCATGCCCGCCGCTGCCATGTCGGAGGCGATCAAACCCGCCGCGATAGTGTTGGAGCGCACATGATATTGGGCGCCAAAGCGCGCGATCACCTGCGCCAGCGAAATGAGCCCGGCCTTCGAGGCTGCGTAATGTGCGGTGCGCGGGCCGCCATATTGGCCGCTGACCGATGAGATATTCACGATGCTGCCGCCGCCTGCATCCTTCAGCAGCGGCAGGAATACCTGCGCTGCGATGAACGGGCCTTTGAGATTGGTGCCGACGATCTCATCCCAATCGGAATCGGAAACAGAATCGAAATCCGTCGGCTTGTTGATGCCGGCATTGTTGATGAGGATGGAGATCGCACCGAAGCCGCGCGCATCTTTCGCCGCCGCCTCCACGCTTTTGCGATCCGTCACATCCATCGGCAACGCCAGGGCGCGGCGTCCAACTTTCTCGATTTCCGAAACAACCTTGTCGGCTTCGGCGCGATTGCTCTTGTAGGTGAGCACGACATCGGCACCTGCTTCGGCGAGGCCAAGCGCGATGGCCCGGCCAATACCTCTGGAGCCGCCGGTGACGACGGCGTTTTTCCCTTTCAGAGAAAAACGGCTCATCACTTCGCCTTCTTCTTGCGCGCGATGGCGCGTTTGGCGGCCTCCGCGATGTGTGGCGCGGTAAGGCCGAATTGCTCAGCCAGTTCTTCCGGCTCGCCGGACGCGCCGAACACATCTTTCACGCCCACAAATTCAATCGGGCATGGCATCGTCGCGGCGAGTGACTCCGCCACCGCGCTGCCGAGACCGCCCAGAATATTGTGATCTTCGGCGGTAACAAACGCGCCGGTATGCTTGGCGCAGCGGATGAGAAGTTGCTTGTCGATGGGCTTGATCGTCGCCATGTTGACGATGCGGGCATCGACACCTTCGGCGGCGAGCAGTTCGGCTGCCTCCACCGCGCGGGCCACTTCCACGCCGCAGGCAACGATGGTGACGTCCTTGCCGTCGCGCACGATATGGCCTTTGCCGATCTCGAATTTGTGGTCGTCGCCGAACACGCGCTTGGACGGGCTGCGGCCGGTGCGCATATAGACCGGGCCTTTGAATTCCAGCATCGCGCGTGTCGCCAGCGCCATTTCGATGGGATCAGCCGGTGAAATCACCGTCATGCCTGGAATAGCGCGAAACGCCGCCATGTCTTCCAGCGCCTGCGCCGAACCGCCATCGGGACCGACATCGAGGCCGGGATGCGACGCCACGATCTTGGCATTGCGGCCTGCATAAGCGAGCGACAGACGCGCCTGCTCGACCGCGCGCAAACAAAACACGGCAAAGGTGGTGACGATCGGAATGAGGCCGGTCGCGGCCAAACCGCCGGCGGCCGCCATCATGTTCTGCTCGGCAATGCCGAATTGCAGGAAACGGTCGGGATGGCTCTTGCGGAAATGATGCACGCCGGTGCCGCCCGCGATATCCGCGTCCAGCACCACGACGTTCTTGAATTCATCTGCAAGGCCCGAAAGTGCCTTGCCGAAAGCTTCGCGCAGCGAGTCGTTGCCTTGCGCAATCAGGGCCGGTGCCGCGCTCATGCCAGATACTCCGTGATTTGTTCACGCGTCGCGCCCAGCGCGGCAAGCGCTTCTTCCGCCTGGGCTTGCGTCAGCTTCACGCTGCCGTGCCAGGTGGGGATGTTCTCCATGTAAGGAACGCCTTTGCCCTTCACCGTGTTGGCGATGAGCAGAGACGGGCGTCCATGCGTGGATGACGCCCTGCGTAGCGCGCCCAGGATTTCGGGAATGTCGTGACCGTCGATTTCGGCCACGGCCCAATCAAAGGCGCGGAATTTCGCGGCGAGCGGTTCCAGACGCATGATCGCATCGTTGCGGTCGTCACTCTGCATCTTGTTGTAATCGATGATGGCGCAGAGATTGTCGAGCTGATGATGCGCGGCGCACATCGCGGCTTCCCACACTTCGCCTTCCTGCAATTCGCCGTCGCCCAGCAGCGTGTAAACGCGCGCCTGCGACTTCTGAATCTTCAGGCCCATCGCCATGCCGAGCGCGACGGAGAAACCCTGCCCCAGAGAGCCGGTTGAGGTCTCCACCCACGGCATGTCGAGCACATGCGGATGGCCCTGGAATTTGCTGTTCAGCTTGCGCAGCGAAAGCGCCTCGCGCTTGTTGCAGAAGCCGTATTGCGCACCGACGGCATAAAGCGCGGGCGCCGCATGGCCCTTGGACAGCACGAAACGATCGCGATGCGGATCGTCCACCGCATCCGGCCAAAAATTCAGTTCCGCGCCATAAAGGCAGGCGAGGATGTCCGCGCAGGACATCGCGCCGCCCGGATGGCCGGAACCGGCGTGATAGATGGATGCAATCGCGTGCTGGCGCACGAAGGCCGCCGATGCGGCGATGTCATTCACCAGATTCGGCGGCAGCGCCTTGAGCGGCTGCTTGCATTGCACCGGCGCCCGCCGGTCGAATGGAATTGCCTGTGCCATATGTCCCCTCAAGCTGCCTGGCGCGCACGCGCCATCAGATCGCTGTAGAAAATGATTTCGGCGTTCGGCGCGAGCGATTTTGCTTCGTCCGCGATCTCCTGCGCGAAGCCGCGCGACATCACGATCACCACGCCCGGCTGCGTATCGGCCAGAGCCTGCGGCTCGACCAAAACGCGGCCATGCCGCTCGCCGACATATTGCTTCAGATGCTTGTCGATCAGCGCCGACAACATTGCCGGCTCGAAGCCGCCATGCGTGACCAGCGAATCGAACAAACGGCCCGCGCCCCACATGGCGACACGCTTGGGCGCCATCCGCGCGATGTCGGCGGCGAGCGCGGTGAGTGCCAGAAGATTGCGCGCGCGTGTCGCGCCATAAAGCGCGATCAGGCGCTCGGCTTCGGCGACCTCCAACGGATCGTCGTCGCGGGCGCGGATCGCCTTTTCGGATTTGCGCGCCACGATGAGAACATTGGCGCGGTCTTTGGAATCGGGCGCTTCAACGATGTCGAAGCCGGCGGCGCGCACCATGCGGATCAGCGTGCGTACGGAGAAATGATAGAGGTGTTTGTCGATGAACCATTCCTCGATGATGTCGCTTTCATCGAGAATGGCGATATTGGGGGCATCCAGAACCAGCAAGCCGCCCGGCTTCAACACACGCCAGTGATCGGCGAGAACTTCCTGTGGATGGGCAAGATGCTCGATCGTGTGGCAGGAATGAACGATGTCGAAGCGTTCGCTTTCCAGAGCCGCGTCTTCGATGCGCGCACAGATGCTGTCGGTGCGCTCCAAACCTTTGCACGAATCGGCGACGCGCTCATCCGGTTCCAGCGCGAGAATTTGCGCATTCGGCGCCGCGTTCAGAAACGCTTTCACGAAACTGCCGCGGTTGGAGCCGACATCAAGAAGAGAAACACAGGCATTGAAATCGGCGTGGCGCGAAAGAACCTTCATCGCGGCATCGGTGCGGAACGCTTTTCCGTAACGCACATTGCCCCAATCGGCGCCGCCCGAAACAGCGGCGGACTTTCGCGGGGCGCGATCGATGCGCGGCAGGCTCTGCACCAGCCCGCAATGGTTGCAAAGATAGATCTTCAATCCGCGCGGCGAGCGTTCAGGTTCGTAAACCTGTGTCAGTGTCTCATGATGACAGAGTTCGCACGGAGCGCACATGGGGACGGCCGGATAAGTGTTCCGTAACCATCTTTCCGCGAGTGTGCTTAATAATTCACTACATACTCAGGCGTGCCGGCATAACCGAGCTTCGCCATCACCCCGCCGGCGATCAGATCGAAGCGCGCACCCTGCTCCGCGGTCAGCAGTTCATCTTCCGGCCGGTTGACGTTGTGCGGACGCGCGAACATCGCGAAATGCTCATCGCGGTAAGGAAGATTAAGAAAGTGGAAAAGTCCCTTCACGCCGCTGGGGGAAATATAAAGATCTTCCAGCCGTGCGAAGTGCGAACGCTGCGGCGGCAGCGCGGTGAGCGACTCCGTGATGACGCGGTTCACTTCCGCCCAATGCCAGGCGATGCGGTCGAACTGGTCGTAGGCGCGAAAGGCGGCGTCGCGCGAGATCGGCCACCAATATTTCTTCTCCGGTGGCGGTGCGGGATTGCTTACCGGATCGTCCAGATGCGCCTGTAATACAGCGACCGAACGGTCATCGTAACATTCGGCGAAAAGCTTGCGGTAATAGGAGCCGGCGACTTTGCGCCCATCACGCACCAGATGCACAAACTTCGCTTCCGGCAACAGCGCTGCCAACTCCGGAATCAACCAGGACAGCTTGTTGGACGAATCACCCCAGTGCGCGGCGCTGGAATAGCGGACAGCGGCGGCGTGGGTGTCGCGCAGAACCCGCATAGCCTCTGCGCCTTCCACGAGCCCCATATGACGCTTCACGCCCAGGGGTTGCGTGATATGCACCATATATTCGTGGTGCATCTCGATATTGCCCGCGGTTTCCAGCACTTTGTGCAGCATCGCCGTGCCGGAGCGGCCGCTGGACACGATGAAAAAGGGTTGGGTATCCCGACTCATAAAAGAGACAACTCCCGTTAACCTTCTCTTAGCCGTGCAGGCTTTAGAAATCGTTAAGCCTGAGAAGAAAGCGATTCATGGCATCGCACCGCCACCCACTTTTCATCGCGGAAGCCTCGAGCAATCACGGCCGCGATCTTTCGCGCGCACTCGCCTTCGTGGATGCGGCGGCGGATGCCGGCTGCGATGCGGTGAAATTCCAGCTCTTCAAAATCGACCGGATGTTCGCGCCAGAGATTCTTTCGCAAAGCCCCAAGCATCGCGCGCGGCGCGAGTGGGAATTGCCGCTGGCCCATTTGAAGCCGCTCGCCGAACACTGCCGCGCGCGCGACATCCAATTTTCCTGCACGCCGTTTTATCTGGAAGCTGTCGAGGAACTCGCGCCTTACGTCGATTTCTACAAGGTCGCGTCCTACGAATTGCTGGTGGCGCCGCTGCTGGAAGCTTGCGCGAAAAGCGGCAAGCCCGTCGTGCTCTCCACCGGCATGGCGACCATCGAAGAAATCAAACACGCCGCTTTGACGCTGAAACGTGCCGGCGCGCACGACATCACATTGCTGCATTGCGTCTCCGCCTATCCGACGCCGGCGAGTGAAGCCAATCTTTCCGCCATCAAATCCATCCGCGAAGCCACGGGCTGCAAGACCGGATGGTCGGATCACACCCGCCGGCCCGCCGTCATCGAACGCGCCGTGCACCATTGGAACGCGGCGGCCGTGGAATTCCATCTCGATCTGGATGGCGAAGGCGCGGAATACGCGTCCGGCCATTGCTGGCTGCCCGAAGAAATCGCGCCGGTCATCGCGCGCATCCGCGAAAGCTTCGTCGCCGACGGCACGGGATTTAAAGGCCCGCAGCCTTCGGAAATCGCCGACCGCGAGTGGCGCGCCGATCCGTCGGACGGAATGCGCCCGCTACTGCACATTCGTGCCTCCTACAAGCCGGAAGCCGCATGAGCGTTACGCCGGAACCGAGCGATCACCTACGCATCGTCGCGGTTATCCAGGCGCGCATGGGTTCTACACGCCTTCCCGGCAAAGTGCTCAAGCCCATCGCCGGCAAGCCGCTGCTCTGGCACATCGTGCACCGCCTGAAGCGCTCCACCTTCATCGAGCGCATTGTCGTCGCGACCTCCGACAATCCGCGCGACGATGCCATCGTGGAATGGGCGAAGGACAATGACGTCACCGTGGTGCGGGGACCGGAAGATAACGTATTGGCGCGTTTCGCCCGCGCCGCCGAACTGCTCGACGCCGATGTGATCGTGCGTGTGAACTCCGACGCGCCTTTCCTGGACGCGGGCTTCATCGACCATCTGATCGGCGCGTTGCTGGAGCAGGATGGCGATTACGTTCTGCTCGAAGAAGGTGCCGAAACGGCACATGAGGGCGTCGATCCCTTCACCCGCCGCGCGCTCGACAAGCTCATGATGGATGCGGCCGACGATCCGGCGGCGCGTGAGCATGTCACCGGCTATTTCAAGCTGCATCCCGACTTCGTGCGCATCGCGCGCGCGCCGGCCTATCCGGCGTTCGACAAGCCCGGCGCACGGCTCACGATCGACACGCCCGACGATCTGGCCTTCGTGGAAACGGTCCATGAAAGGCTGGCCGCGAAGGCGGGCGAGGCATCGCTCTCCGACCTGCTGCTGCTGCTGGAACGCGAACCGGAACTGCGCGCCATGAACGCGCATGTGAAACAGAAGCCCATCGTCACCCATATCGGCGGTTTGGCGCTGATCCGCTGCGACGGCGGCGGCGGCTACGGATACGGCCATATCAAGCGAATGGTCGCGCTGGCGAGGGCGTTGCGCGACCGCGAAGGCATCGGCGCCATGTTTGCGGTGAACGGCACCCCGGACGCGCTGGAACCAATCAAAGCCGCAGGCTTTGAAACCTGCCTCGTCGATCGCACCGAGGACGCACCGTTCCTGTCCGAGCTGATTGCCGTGCGCAAACCGGAACTTCTGATCTGCGACATGCGCGATGGATTGGGCCAGAAGGAGCTTGAAGTATTGTCGCGCGACGTCTCCATCACCGCCGTGATCGATGATGGATCGGAACGCCGCCTCGCCGCGGATGTCGCCTATTATCCACCTGTACCGCAGGCCGCCGTCCTCGATTGGACGGGTTCGGATTGCGTTGCGCGCATCGGCTGGGAATGGGCATTGCTCGGCCTTACGAAAGCGAAGCCGAATCTTCGCCCCCGCACCGCGCGCCCCAGCCTGCTCGTCACCATGGGCGGAAGCGATCCCTTCGGACTGACGCTGCGCACCGCGCGCGCCCTGGCGAAACTCGATCCGGTATTCCGCGCGCGCTTTGTCATCGGGCCGGGCATGGAGAATGCCGCGCAGACCGCCAAGCGCATCGCCAGCCTCGCGCCGCATTTCGAAACCATCGAGAATGCCGATGACCTGACCACCGAATTTGCATCCAGCGACATGGCGCTCACCGCTTTTGGCGTCACTGCTTATGAGTTGGCCGCCTATGGCGTGCCGGCGCTTTATCTCTGCCTGAACGAAGATCACGCCTTGTCGGCATCGGCCTTCGAACGTGCGGGAATGGGCATGTCGCTCGGCGTCTATAGTGCTATCGAGGACTTCGACATCGCCAGCGCCGCGTGGGCGCTGCTGGGCGACGCGGTACGCCGCCGCGAGATGCACGCTGCAGGTCTGATGACGATCGATGGCGACGGCGCGGCACGCATAGCCGCCGATCTCGCCGCCTCGCTGAAACAGCGCCGCAGCGCGACGCCTACGCGAGTTGCCGTATAAGCGCTTCGCGCGTTTTTCCGAAACTATCCGCCCAGTCGCCCAGCACGTGCGGCACCATGCAGCGCATCGCCGGAGCGAACGGCTCATAGTCGCAGCCGAAGCTCGTCCAGGCCCGGTCGCGCTCGATTTTGTAAGTCGGGACACCAGCGCCGGCCGAAAGCCATGCCACTGCCGTCGGCGCGCTCACCACGGCGTCCAGCGCCGACACCAGCGCACAGGTGCGGTCCAGTTCCTGCTTTTGATCGATACCATCCGGGACAACGACCGTTTTGCCGGACAACTCGCCGAGCTTTTCGATTTCTTCCGCCGTCGCATCATATTGCACACAGACGGGCGTGCCCGGCATCTCGCGGATGAACGCGCCCCATGTTTCCAGGGGTGCGAAATTGAGTGCGCGTCCGGATGCCAGTTTTCCACTGCGCCAGCAGATGCCGATGAATGGGCCGTCAGCCACTGACGATAATGAGCGCTGCCAATTCAGTGTTTCGATGTCGTCGGCGTCGAGAAAGGCGTTGGATT
The DNA here is from genome assembly GCA_025451875.1 of Rhizomicrobium sp. Classification (GTDB taxonomy): domain Bacteria; phylum Pseudomonadota; class Alphaproteobacteria; order Micropepsales; family Micropepsaceae; genus Rhizomicrobium. The sequence continues at coordinate 14,472 of JANWJQ010000020.1, read as the reverse complement.
TGGGAAATTTTTCGATATCGGCGCGCAAGAACCGCGTCAGCGATCCCATTTCCACGGCCAGGTCTGCGCCACCGGCGGCCTTAAGCCAGTCATAACGCGCGTGGACGACACCGCGACGTCCCTCCAACGCACTCGCGTGGACAATGATGTCTTCGAAGGAACGCGCAAAGAGCGGTACGAGGCGCGGCTCACATTCCAGAATGACGCTGCCGCCTTCTTCATCTGCGCGCGCAGCGAGATCGCGGATCATGCTGGCGAACATAAACTGATCGCCGACGCCCTGCTCTGCAGTCACCAGAAGACGCTTGTCCTTGAGAGATCCGCCCGCCCACGTCGGCAAACCGTGATCGCAAAGCGGCGCTTTGCCGGGGATGCGCAGCCGCGCAGAATAATCGCGCCAACCCTGCTTCAGATCGCCCGTCAGCAGGTGCAGGATGGCGCGATTGAGCTTGGCCTGCGCATTATCCGGCTCTTCGCGGAGCGTTCGGTCATAAAGCGCCATCGCGCCGCTGACATCGCCTTTCTGCGCCGTCATATCCGCCAGATTGGCGAGCGCCGGAACGTAATCGCCCCTCAGCGACAACGCCTTGCGATAATGGCTTTCCGCGGCGTCGGCATCGCCAGCCTCGCGGAAAGCAGATCCAAGCGTAAGCCATAGCTCGGCGCTTTGCGGATTGCGCGCCACGGCGGGCTCCAGCAAAGCCTGTGCGGCGACCGGCTGGCCATTGGCTCTTAAGAGATTGGCAAGATTCGTTAACGCCTCGATGCGTTCCGGCTCCAGAACGAGAACCTGACGAAAGAACGTTTCGGCGGGCTTGGACATACCAAGCGCCTTGGCCGTATTTCCCAGCGCGAACAACACATGGGGATTGGTGGGCGCAGCTGCGAGCGCTTGCTGATAGCAGTCGATCGCTTCGGCGTGACGGCCTTCCCTGGAGAAGCGAAGGCCCCGCTTGTAATGCGCATTCGTGGTTGCGGTCATACAAGTATGTTGCATCCATGCTGTTAAGGCCGCGTTAAGCACACAAGCACCGGTTTAGCAGGGCCTTAACGTCTTAAGGCCGACAATTCGCGCCTTCACGGGTTGAGGGCCGTTGTGGCTATTACGAGTTTCGATTCTTCGCTGCTGGTGAATTATTTCAATTCCCAGATTGCGGCCAGCACGACGCAGTCGAGCGCGGCATCCGCAACGCTGTCCGCGACCGCGGCGAAGAAGGCTGCCAACAGCGCCACCGCGAATGACAGTCCGCCCTGGGAAGACTTCTCACAGCCTGCGCAGGAAGCGCATGATGCGAAAGTTCTGTCGATCACGAATTTTCTCGATACCAGCAACGTGCCGCTCTCCGCCGGATCGACGACGGACGCGAAGACGGAGCAGGACAATCAGAAGCTCTTCTCGCTCTACACCGCGATCAACAACCTGTCCTATCTCGCGAAAATGGCCCAACGCGATGGCATGACGTCTGGCCAGATCGCAGGCTTCAACACGCGCTTCCAGACCGGGATGCAACAGGTCGAGTCGTATCTCTCATCGACCACCTTCAACAATTTCACCTTGCAGGCGGCCGCTACGAGCTCCTCGGTGACAAGCACGGCGACCCTGCCGCTGCCGTCCTTCTCCTATACGACCAAGACGCTCACCAACGATGCGAGCATCAACAATCCGCTGCCAGGCGTAAGCACAAGCCAGAGCTTCACGGTTGCCGTGAAGAAGGGCAACACGACCACCAACGTGCCCATTGACCTTTCCCAGGTGCAGGGCCCGCTGACGCTGAACAACATCATCATCTATGCGAACCAGCAGCTGTCCGCCGCCGGTTTCAGCACACGCCTGCAGAAGGTCCTTACCGATTCCTCTACGACCACGTCGGCCACCACCGCCGCGCAAACCACCAAAAACTCGTATGGCCTGACTGTGAATCCGGGCGCGGGCGAAACCGTCAGCTTCTCCGCGAGCGCCACACAACCCTCGCTCTATCTGGTCGGCTCGACCGGCAATCCGACGACCACAGCTTCGACGTCCAAGGGCACAGCCTCAACCGCGGCCGCCGATCAACAGGGCCGCATCATCAAGCTGACCGGGTTGGATGGTTCGGTGCAAACCGCCTTCAACGTGAACGCCAATCCGACGAGCGGCACGACGGATGCGAAGGCCAGCGCCGTCGATGCGAACGGCAACATCTATGTCCTGGGCAACGCGACGGGCAATTTCGGCAGCCAGCTCAACCAGGGCACACAGGACGTCTATCTCACCAAATACGATTCCGCCGGCAACGTGCAGTGGACGCAGATGGTGGGCGCCGCCGATACCGCCTCGGCGTACGGGCTGGCGCTTGATCAGAACGGCAATGCCTATGTGACAGGATCGACGACCTCGGATCTCACGCAGACCGCGAACACCAGCGGAAACAGTGACAGCTTCGTCGCCAAATACGCCACCGACGGCACACCGGTCTGGACGCAGCAGCTCTCGACCTTGAATTCCAATCAATCGAACGCCGTCACCGTCGATGCGTCTGGCAATGTGTTCATCGGCGGTCAGGTCAACGGCACGATCAAAAGCGGGCAGACCAACGCCGGCAAACAGGACGGTTACGTCGCCGAACTGAATTCCAAGGGCAAGATCGTCTACGAACAGCAGATGGGAACATCCGGCGTCGATCAGGTCTCGGCAATGACCACGACATCCGATGGCAGCCTGCTCGTCGCCAGCGTGCAGAACGGCCACGCCATTCTTTCCAAATATGCGAACGGCGACGCGACCCAGCCGGCGGTATGGACGCAGGATCTTGGCGATCTGCAAAACGGCGGCACGATCAGCAGCATCGCGGTGTCGGGCAATCAGATCTATCTGTCCGGCTCGACCAACAACGCCAATCTGAACGGCGGGGGAACGGCCACCATCGTCAATCCGAGTTCCGGCGCGGGCGATGCCTATGTCATGGGCATCACCGACAACGGAACGTCCGCCAGCGCGAACACCGTCACCTATGTCGGCACGAGCGCGCAGGATAAAGGCGGCGCGCTGACCGTCGGCGCCGACGGCACGGTCTATCTCGCGGGCACGACATCGGGGACGGTCGCGGGACAGGTTCGAAGCGCAGCCAACACGACCAACGCCTTCGTTGCGTCCATCGGCAGCGGCGGCGCGGTGAACTGGGTACGCCAGTATGGTGGTATGGACGGCCAATCGACCGGCGCCTCCGTGGCGATCGACCCCAACGGCGGCAGCGTGCTCGACGCCCTTGGCCTTCCCAAAGGGACGCTCAACCTCAGCCAGTCTCTTGACCTGACGACGGCGACGACGCTGCGCGCGGGGGACTCGTTCCAGATCAAGATCGCGACGGCATCATCGACACGCACCGCCACCATCACGATCGATCAGGGTGAAACCCTCAACTCCCTGACCAACAAGATCAACGCCGAATTCGTCGGCGGTGGAAAAGCGACCGTCAACTACGGCAGCGGCTCCGAAGGTTTGAAGATTGCGGTCAATCCCGGCGTCACGGCGACTTTAATCGCCGGCCCCAGCGATTTTGATGCACTGGGGCGCCTTGGCATCGCGCCGGGTGTGATCACCAACGCCGCCAAGACGTCATCGTCGTCTTCCACGCCCGCCCCCGCAGTTTCAGTGGACGGCACTGCGGCCTACGGTCTGGGCCTGACCAACAATCTTGCAATTTCCGATAGCGCAAGCGCCGGCGCCGTGCGCGCACAATTGCTGAACGTGCTGTCGTCGATTCGCAACATTTACCAGACGAGCAACGCGCCGCCGGCATCCGCGACCGGCAATACCAACAAGGCGGCATCCGGCCCGGCGCCGAGCTATCTCACCTCGCAAATCGCGAGTTACAACCTCGCGCTCAGCATGATGTCGGGCGGCTCATCGAGCAGCTCGTCAACGGCGTAATAGACATCCGCAAAATGGCGGACGAGAACGATCCCGCGCGAGGCGTGGCAGTCAGATGACGCTGTTATAAACCATCGCGCCGGCCGCTGGCGGGCGGCCCGCCGGAACCCGCGCATAGCTGCGTTGGGAAATCTGACGACGCTCCACTTCCTTGGCGATGGCCCGGATCATCCCTTCGCTCGCATTACGCACGCGCGTGACCAGGCGCTGATGACGCGCCAGCAGATCGTTCATTGCCTTGGTGGACTGCATCAGCTTCTGGCGCAAATCCGGAGGAACCGATTTCATCAGAACCGCATTAACGCTCACTGCTTCGCGCGTGTACGTGAGCATGAGCTGTTGAAATGTGTGCTCTGTGCTGTGCAACGACTTCGCGCCGCCGTTTTCCAGCGCCTTGACGTCGGCACCCAGCATGTCCGTCAGACGATCCGTCAGCAGGATAAGCCGTTCGATCTTTCCCTTTGCCTGCTCGCTCATTGCGGACGCGCTTCCTGATGAATCAGCAACTGCTTGGTCATTGCCGCGGAAAGGCCGAAGCCGCCCCGCGCTTCGATCTGCTTGCTGTACTGGTCCAGCATCATCGAGCGAAACATCGCTTCGCCCTGTCCGCCGCCGAACGGTCCGTCCGTCGAGATGCCCGAGAACATCGAGCCCATGAATTCGGAGATGAAGACGCCCTCATATTCCTTGGCGGCCTTCTTCGCGGCCGCCAGATTGGGCGCGCTGATGGGTGCTTTCGGCGCCGCCGGCTGCGCCAGCGCCATGGTGCTCTGGATAGCGGCGTCGGCGCTCATCCGATCACCTGGATGTCTGCCTGCAAGGCGCCGGCGGCCTTGATGGCCTGCAGGATAGAGATGATGTCGCGCGGACCCACGCCCAGCGCATTCAAACCATCGACCAGCTTCTGCAACGACACACCGTCATGCAGCACCGTCATCTTGTTGCCCTTGCCGTCATCGACCTGGATCTGGGTGCGCGGAACAACTTCCGTCGTGCCGGTTTTGGAGAACGGTGCAGGCTGGCTGACTTCCGGGGTTTCCGTGACCTTGATGGTCAGATTGCCCTGCGCGATGGCGACGGTGGAGATGCGGACATCCGATCCCATCACGATCACGCCGGAATCTTCGTCGATCACCACCTTCGCCGGCTCGTCAGGATCGATTTTGAGCTGCTCGACATCGGTGAGCAAGCCAACGACACCGTTCGGATAAGCAGCCGGCACGTTCAACCGCACCGTCGCCGGATCGTTCGCGGTCGCGATGGCGCCGCCCAGATAATGATTGACGGCATTGGCGATGCGCGTAGCCGTGGTCAAATCGGGGTTGCGCAGCGACAAGCGCAAGACGGTCTCATTGGCGAGCACAAAGCCGGTCTCGCGTTCGATGATGCCGCCATTGGCGATGCGGCCCGACGTCGGAACGCCGCGCGTGATGCTGGCGCTCTGGCCCTGCGCCGTGAAGCCGCCAACCGCGACCGAACCTTGGCCCAGCGCGTAAATATTTCCGTCGGCACCGAAGAGCGGCGTGACCAGCAACGTTCCGCCCTGCAGGCTCTTCGCATCGCCCAGCGCGCTCACCGACACGTCGATGTGAGAACCCTGTCCCGTAAAGGCCGGCAGATTCGCGGTGACCATCACGGCAGCCGTGTTCTTGGTCTGCATCTGGGCGCCGCGGGTATTTACGCCCATGCGCTCCAGCATCGTCTGGATGGAAAGCTGCGTGAACGGCGCGTTGCGGAGCGAGTCGCCCGTTCCGTTCAGGCCAACCACCAGGCCGTAGCCGACCAGCATGTTGTCGCGCACGCCCTCGACATCGACGAGATCCTTCACGCGGCTGAAGGCGTAGGCCTGCAAAGGCGCGAAAGCGACCACCGCGGCCGTCAGGGCGGCGAGGGCACGGGCAAGGATCGGGCGGCAACGGGCCATGAGCGGGTTCTGCTCTTGCTATTTTCCGCAAGACCACCTGCCAGAAGTATGCCGAGAACCCCGCGATAATATCTGTTTCAAAACAATGACTTATGTGATTACCCAAAGGTAAAAAGGGTCCACCCGGCAGGAATTTCCCGGCAGGAAGTGGCCGCCTCCACGCCGCGTGGACAGGGCAAAACCCCGCCCCTATGGTCCGGAAAATCCAGCATGAATCGGTGAGGCAAACGCCCTTGTCCAAGACCATTGGCCGTCTCGTTATCGTCCGCCACGGCGAAAGCGAGTGGAACAAGAAGAATCTGTTCACCGGCTGGCGCGACGTGCGCCTGACCGAGCAAGGCGTGCAGGAAGCCCGCGCGGCCGGCCAGCTGATGGCGAAGGAAGGTTTCCAGTTCGACCTGACCTACACTTCACTCCTGCGCCGCGCGATCCACACGCTGGGGCTGGCGCTCGAAGAGATGGACCAGATGTGGCTGCCGGTGGAGAAACACTGGCGACTGAACGAGCGCCATTACGGCGCGCTGCAGGGCGATGACAAGAAAGAGGCCGTGAAGAAATTCGGCGAAGAGCAGGTGCTGATCTGGCGTCGCTCTTATGCCACGCCGCCGCCGCCCGTCGATATCACCTCCGAAGATTATCCGAAAGCCGACCGGCGTTACGCGAATTTGAGCGACGCGGAACTTCCGCGCAGCGAGAGCTTGAAAGATGTTCTCATCCGCGTGATGCCCTATTGGGAAAACACCATCGTTCCGCAACTCGCGAACGGCAAGAATGTGCTCATCGCCGCCCATGGCAATTCATTGCGCGCGCTGATGAAGCACCTCGAAAACATCAGCGACGAAGACATCACCAAGCTCGACCTGCCCACCGGTGAGCCGCGCGCCTATCGCCTGAACGATCAATTCAAAGCCGCGGAAGCACGCTATCTGAACGATCCGGCGGAAATCGCACGCAAGGCGCAGGCGGTGAAGAACCAGACGGGGAAAGCCTGAGCGCCCCGCGTCTTCTTTATCTTTGTGTGGGCGTGACTGCGCTGCTCGCGCTTTGCGTTTGCACTGGTGCGAATGCAAAGCCTGAGCATCCCGAAAAGCCCGTCACAGCGGCGCCAAAGCATCACACTGCCAAGCCTCACAACATAGGGCCCACGCTCGTTGAGCGACCGCCCGCAGCGCCGTCCGATGCGCCGCTTGATCTCAGCCACGCGGTGCCACTCGATCAATCGGGCAGACTGCCGAGCACCAGTGACCGTTATCAGACCCTGCAAAGCCAGATCCGCAAGAACAAGCCCGCCGTCGAGAACGCCAAAACCAGGAGCCAGCGGCTTGCCGACGAAGCCGCGCGCCTGAAAAAAAAGCTGATCGACACCGCTGCGCGCGTGCAGAAACTGGAAGCGGAGAAGGGTTCCCTAGATTCGGCGATTGCCGAACTTTCCATCGAGGGGCGCCAGATGGAAGTGAGCTTCCAGCGCGACCGCGTGAAAGTCGGACGTCTTCTCGCGGTGCTCGAAAGGCTGCAACACGACATGCCGCCGGTGATCGTGCTCAAATCCGATGATGCGCTCGGTGCGACGCACGGCGCGATGCTGCTGGGCGCATCCTTGCCGCGCATCTACGAAGCCGCCGCATCGCTGTCGCGCCGCCTTGAGGCGCTTCGCAAAACGCGCGCCGAACTTCAGCGCCGCCGCACGGAAAGCGCGCGCAATGCCGTGAAACTTTCGCAAGCACGCGGAGAACTCGATCAACTTCTCGCGATCAAGGAGCGTGAAGCGCAGGCGGCGCAGAGTGTGTATGGCGACCTGCAATCGCAACTCGACACCATCGCGGGTGAAGCGGCCGATCTGGGAAGCCTTCTTGCCAAGGTGGCCGCGTTGCGGTCGTCGGTGCCCGCAACCCAGAACGTTGTGGTTGTTGGGCAGCAGGTTCCCGGCACTTTCCGGCTGGACCGCGGCTCGCTGCGCCGTCCGGTTGTAGGCCGGATGCTGGATGCGTCCGACCCAAGGGCGGCCAATATGTCTCCGGGCGTAACCTTCCTGACGTCCCCCGGCACTTCGGTCGTTGCACCTGCGGACTGCCGCGTCCTTTTCGCAGGCCGTTACCATAAAACCGGCGAAGCCTTGATCCTGGAAATGCCGGGCGGCTACGATCTGGTCCTAGCAGGCATGGATCGGTTTGCGGTGAGAACCGGCGATCAACTTCTTGCCGGAGAACCGATCGGCGCGATGCCGCTCGGCGCCAATGGACGGCTCTATTTCGAAGTACGTCAGAATGGAAAGAGTTTCAGTCCCGCGCCGTGGCTGGACGCCGATCTGAAGCCCGATCTAAGGAAAGCGAAAAAATCATGAAGCGTTATGCGTTCGCAGCTCTTGGGATGGTCGCCGGCTTCGGTGCGGCGGCGATGATATTTCCCGCCGCGCACAGCGCCGCCGACAATTCGGCCTACAAGCAACTCGATCTTTTCGGCGACGCTTTCGAACGCGTGCGCGCCAACTACGTTCGCCCCGTTTCCGAAACCGAACTCGTCAACGCCGCCATCGAAGGCATGGTGTCCTCGCTCGATCCGCATTCCAGTTACATGGATGCGAAGGCCTATGCCGACATGAAGATCCAGACCAAGGGCCAGTTCGGCGGCGTCGGCATCGAAGTGACAATGGAAGATGGATTGGTGAAAGTGATCTCGCCGATCGACGACACGCCGGCCGCGAAGGCCGGCATCAAGCCGGGCGATTATATCGCCGCCATCGACAGCACACCCGTGCAGGGCCTGACGCTCAACGACGCGACCGATCGCATGCGCGGCGCGCCGGGAAGCAAAGTGAAGCTGACGGTTTTGCGCAAAGGAGATAAGAAGCCGTTCGACGTGGCGCTGACACGCGCCGTCGTTCACGTGGCAACTGTGAAATTCCGTCCCGAAGGCGATGTCGGCTACATCCGCCTCACGCAGTTCAATGAAGAGGCCGCGCCGGGCGTGGAGCGCGCGGTAAAGTCCTTGCAGCAGCAAATCGGCGGCAACCTCAAGGGCTACATCCTCGATTTGCGGAACAATCCCGGTGGCCTTCTCGACCAGGCGATCGATGTGTCGGATGATTTCTTGCAGGGCGGCCCGATCGTTTCGACGCGTGGACGTCATTCCGAAGACAACGTGAAATATGCTGCTCACGGCGGCGACATCACCGCCGGAAAACCCATGATCGTTCTCATCAATGCCGGCACCGCAAGCGCTTCGGAAATTGTCGCTGGCGCTCTGCAGGACGACAAGCGCGCGAAAGTTCTCGGCATGACGTCGTTTGGCAAAGGCTCCGTTCAGACGATCATTCCGCTCAGCGCCGGCGGCGGCGCGCTGCGCCTGACGACCGCGCGGTACTACACGCCGTCCGGTCACTCCATCCAGGCGCTCGGCATCACGCCCGACATCGTGGTGGCGCAGGGCGACGAAACCGCCGTGAAAGTCGCAGCGCAGAGTGAAGCGGATCTGCCCGGCCATTTGACGGGCGAAACACCGGCAAAAAAGGCGACACAGATCATCAAGCCCGCGCCGGGAAAGAAATATGACGACTTCCAGCTTTCCTATGCGCTCGATGTGTTGCGCGGCAAGAATACGGTGGCGTTCGTCAAAAGCGCCGCCGCGGATTGATTCTGGCGCACAACACCCAACATGTTTTCCGAGACAGCCCGATGAAAAACCGCCTACCGATTACCCTTGCCGGCGCCGCGTTCGGCTTCTGCCTGGCAGGCACCTTCCTGCATTTCGCCTATGGCGCGCAGGAAACGCCATCGCCTTATAGCGAACTGGACCGCTTCGGTCAGGCCTTTGCGAAAGTGCGCGCCAATTACGTCGAGCCGCCGGAGGACAAGTTGCTGGTCGAAAACGCGATCGGCGGCATGCTGACCAATCTCGATGCACATTCCAGCTATTTCGATCCCAAGACCTTCGCCGACATGACGGTGAAGACCGAAGGCGAATATGGCGGCGTCGGCATCGTCATCCAGTCCGACAAGGGCACGATCAAGGCCGTCGCCATCATCGACGATGCGCCCGCCGCGAAAGCGGGCGTCAAGGCGAATGACACGATCCTGGACATCGACGGCACGCCGATCACCGGTTTCAAGCTCGACGACGTGCAGAAGAAGATGCGCGGCATCAGCGGCACCAAGGTGACACTGACCGTCTCGCGGACCGGCGTGAAAGACCCCATCGATATCAAGCTCGTGCGCGCGCAGGTTCCCGTCGAACCGGTGACGTCCAAGCGCCAAGGCAGCGTGGGCTATATCAAGGTTCCCGCATTCAACGATCACACCGACAGCGGTGTGCAGGCGGCGGTCGCCAAGCTGAAGAAAGAGATCGGCCCCGGCATCAAGGGCTACATTATCGACCTGCGCGATGATGGCGGCGGCGTTCTGGATCAGGCGATCGCGGTATCCGACGACTTCCTCGAAGGCGGCGAAATCCTTTCGATGCGTGGCCGCAAACCCGAAGACATCGAACGCTTCGACGCGCATCCCGGCGACATCACGGGCGGAAAGCCGATCCTTGTTCTGGTGAACGGCGGCACCGCGAGCGCGTCCGAAATCGTGGCCGGCGCGCTGCAGGATCACAAGCGCGCGCGCATCGTCGGCATGACATCGTTCGGCAAGGGCTCCGTGCAGACCATTATCCCGCTCAACAATGGCGAGGATGGCGCGCTGCACATGACGACGGCGCGCTATTACACCCCGTCGGGCCGCACCATCCAGGCGGAGGGCATTGTTCCCGACGTGGTGGTTTCGCAGGGCGCCGACGCCAACGATCCCTATGCGGAATTCGACGAACGCGAGGCGAACCTGCCGCATCATCTTGAGGCGGAGGGGCCCAAGCCCGTCCCCGCGGCCAAGCCGATCCTGCCGCCCGCGGGCAAGAAGTTCGACGACTTCCAGCTTTCCTACGCGGTCAGCCTGTTGCAGGGCGGCCCGTTGGTCGCCGATGCGGACACCGCCGCCAAGCCGGCCCCCAAGAAGGGTTCGAATTAACCCACTGGTACCGCGAACCGCGCTATGTAAACCGCATCATGGCGGCGGCGGAATTAACCGAAGAGCAAGGCCCTTCGCAGGCGCGCGGATTCCCGCGCCTGCTTTTGCTTGCATGGCTGCTTCTGGCCCTGGCCCTGCTGGGTGCTGCGGGATGGACCGCGCTGTTCGGCAAGCGGGCCGATAGCGAACCGGCCATCGCATTCGATTTCCGCGTTCCCGCAAAGCCGCTTGCCAACGGAAAAGCGCCGCGCAAAACGGCAGGCACCAATCTGATCGGTGCAGGCGCTCAGCCCACCGCGCCTATGCCTGCCCAGCCGCAGGGCGGACAAGCCAATGTCCCGCCCTCCATCGTGCCGGCGAACATCTCCAAACCCATCTACGCGGGCGCCAATCTGGTTGCCGATCCCGACCTGATCGAACCAACAACGGCCGGTCCTCTTCCGCGCATCGGCGATGACGGCCGCAGCCCGATGAACGCCTATGCCCCGCCAGTGCCCAATGTACAGGGTCCGAAAATCGCCATCGTGGTGACAGGCCTGGGCATCAGCGCGAAGGCGACACAGGCCGCCATCGCCAATCTGCCGCCCGCGGTCACGCTGGCTTTCCTTCCGTATGCGGACGATGTGCAGCGTTGGGTGGGTGAAGCGCGCAAGCGCGGCCATGAGGTGCTGCTGGAAGTGCCGATGGAGCCCTATGACTTCCCCGACAGCGACCCGGGGCCGCATACGTTGCGCGCGGGAAGCGGCGCGGATTCCAATATCGACCGGCTGACATGGTCGCTGACGCGATTCACCGGTTATGCCGGCGTCACCAATCTGCTTGGCGGGCGGTTCATGGCCGATCCCTCCGCGCTGGAACCGGTGATGACATTCCTGGCGCGGCGCGGTCTGGTATTCTTCGATGCGGGACCGGTTTCGCGCTCCTCCGCACCGGATATCGCCAAGCGCACCGGCGCACCCTATGTGCAGAGCACCGCCAATATCGACGCCATCCAGACCGGCATGGAGATCGACCAGCGGCTTTCGGAACTCGAGGCACGCGCACGGCTGAACGGCTCCGCCGCCGGCACGGCTTTCGTTTATCCGGTGACCATCGAGCGGTTGACCAGCTGGGCGCAGGGCCTTTCCGGCCGGGGCTTTGTTCTGGTGCCCGCTTCCGCCATAGTTCCCGCCAGCAGCAAATAGTTCGATTTTCGAGATGTCGCGCCACACCCATCTGCGCCATGAAGACCTTCCCTATCGCCCCTGCGTGGGCGCGATGCTGTTCAATCGCGAGGGTCTGGTGTTCGTCGGCAAGCGCATCGATCAGACCGTGGAAGGCTGGCAGATGCCGCAGGGCGGCATCGATGATGGCGAGACCCCGAAACAGGCGGCCTTGCGCGAACTGAAAGAAGAGATCGGCACCGACAAGGCCGAATATCTGCGCGAGATGGACGAGTGGCTCGCTTATGACCTGCCGCAGCATCTTCTGGGCGTTGCCTTGCACGGCAAATATCGCGGCCAGCGGCAGAAATGGATCGCGCTGCGTTTCACCGGCGATGACAACGATATCAATGTCGCGACGCCCGAGCCGGAATTCGCGCAATGGAAATGGCTCGCCATCGAAGCCTTGCCGCGCCTGATCGTGCCGTTCAAGCGCGACACCTATGCCCGCGTGATTTCCGAATTCCGCGACCTCGCCTTCGTTTCATGAAATTACCCGCATGAGTGCCAAGCGCCCGCCCGTTGTGATGATTCATGGCGCGTTCTGCGGCGGCTGGGCGTTCGAACATTGGCGCGACCTGTTCACGGCGCGCGGCTTCGAGGTGCATCTGCCGACCTTGCGCCATCACGATCGCGGGCGGCATCCGCCCAAGGAACTCGGCACCACCAGCCTGCTCGACTATGTGGACGATCTGGACAAACTGCTCGGCAAAATCGGCAAGCCCGCGTTTCTCGTCGGCCATTCGATGGGCGGATTGCTGGCGCAGATGCTGGCGGCGCGGCGCGAGGTTCGCGGTGTCGCTTGCCTGGCGCCCAGCGCGCCTTATGGAATCCTGCCATCGACACCGTTCGAGATCGCATCGTCGCAGGCGCTCTACATGGCGGGCGAGTTCTGGAACAAGCCGCTCCATCCCGAACGCTGGGTCGCCATCGCCAATGCGCTGGACATGCTGGGCGATGTGGAGCGGGAGCGCGTCTTCGCGCAATTCGTTCCCGAATCCGGTCTTGCCACCTTCGAGATCATGCAATGGGCGCTGGATACGCGACATGCCAGCGGCGTGGATGCGAACAAAGTGAAATGCCCCGTGCTGTGTCTTGTCGGTGCGCGCGATCGCGTCAATCCGCCGGGTACGGTGCGCAGCATTGCGCGGCGCTATCGCACGCTGGGCACGTTCGAAGAACTTGCCGGCCACAGCCATTGGCTGATCGGCGAACCTGGTTGGGAAAAAACGGCGGAACGGGTGCTGGAATTCTTCGAGACGATGCCGGCGCAAACCAAAGCCAAGGCGGGCTGACCCATCCCCAAAAGAAAGGCCCCCGCGGATATCGACGCGGAAGCCTTCCAGTGTTCTCGCTACACAGCAGGCCCGCCGAAGGCCCTCTTGCAGGCCGACACCACATGGCGCTTTCGCTTCAACCTCCCCGGTTTGCATGCGGAGGATCTTTTCATCGCCGGCCTCTGAGTTGTCCGGCTCCGAAGAGTCTCCACGCGGGGTCCACACAAGGCTTGGCCCCTTACCTGTCTGTCCTTGTGGCGTCGCTAATTCTTCAAATTTGTTCTCCCCAACCGTCACTCGGAAGAACATATAGAGAACAAAAGTAGGGGGCGCAAGAAGAAATTAGGAAATCTTTTTTCAGGATAGGACTTGATCGCGAGCAAAGGACAGCTTCCCGGCCTTGACGGACGATCCAGCTGCCTATATTTAAGAAATTACTTAAATATAGGCAGCCCCGAAACGTGCAGGCTTCTCAATCCCTTACGCAGACGTTCGCCGCGCTGGGCGACCCGACCCGGCTAGCCATTCTGAGCCGCCTGGCGAGCGAGGGCGAGCAGACGGTGCAGGAGATCGCCGCCCCCTTCGCGATGAGCCTGCCGGCCGTGTCGCAGCATCTGAAGGTGCTGGAGCACGCCGGCCTCATCGCGCGCGGACGCGACGGGCAGACGCGTCCGTGCCGGCTGAATGTCGCGCGTTTCGCCGAAGCTTCCCGCTGGTTCGACCACACCCGCGCCGCCTGGGACGCGCGCTTCAACCGCCTGGAAAAATTTCTGGCAACGACGGAGACGAAAGATGACGACCATGAGCGCTGACCCCCGCAGAACCTGGGCGCTGGATCGGGAGATCGTGCTCTCCCGCGTGATCGCCGCGCCGCGCGAGCGCGTGTTCGAAGCGTGGACCGATCCGAAACAGATCGTGCAGTGGTTCGGGCCCGAGGGATTCAAGACGGAAACGCTGGAATGCGACATCCGCGTGGGCGGGCGCTGGCGCTTTATCTATACAGGTCCCGACGCACGGTCTGGCACAGCCGCATGGTGTTCCTGCGCATCGAAGCGCCGCGGCTGATCGAGATGGAGCATGGCGCCGACAAGGACGATGACCCCGGGCGCTTTTTTTTCACGGTGACGTTCGAAGCGCAGAGCGACGGCAAGACCGT
>JANWJQ010000019.1 GCA_025451875.1 Rhizomicrobium sp. | reverse complement strand
GTCGCGGGCGAAGAGCAGGGCGTTGCGACGGAGAAACTCTCCGGCACCATTCAGAACGACATTCTGAAAGAGTTCATGGTGCGCAACACCTATATCTATCCGCCCACGCCTTCGATGCGCATCATTGCGGACATCATCGAATACACGGCCAAGAAGATGCCGAAGTTCAATTCGATTTCCATCAGCGGCTATCACATCCACGAAGCTGGTGGCACCGCGGTGCAGGAACTGGCTTTCACGCTGGCCGACGGCATGGAATATGTCCGTGCCGCGCTCGCCAAAGGGCTGGCGGTCGATGCATTCGCGCCGCGCCTGTCGTTCTTCTTCGGCATCGGCATGAACTTCTTCATGGAAGTCGCCAAGCTGCGCGCCGCGCGCCTGTTGTGGTCGCAGATCATGGACAAGTTCGGCGCGAAGAATCCCGAGAGCCTGATGCTGCGCACCCACTGCCAGACATCCGGTGTGTCGCTGACCGAGCAAGACCCGTACAACAACGTGGTGCGCACCACGATCGAGGCGCTGGCGTCGGTGCTGGGCGGCACGCAATCGCTGCACACCAATTCGCTGGACGAGGCCATCGCCTTGCCGACCGAGTTCTCCGCCCGCATCGCGCGCAACACGCAGCTCATTTTGCAGAACGAGGCGCAGATCACCCATGTGGTCGATCCGCTGGGCGGTTCTTATTACGTCGAGGCGCTGACGCACTCGCTCGCCACGCACGCGCAGGCGATCATCGACGAAGTCGAAGCGATGGGCGGCATGACCAAGGCGGTCGAGGCCGGCATTCCCAAGCTGCGCATCGAAGAGGCGGCGGCATTGCGCCAGGCGCGCGTGGACCGCGGCGAAGATGTGATCGTCGGCGTCAACAAATTCCAGCTCAAGGACGAAGCGCCCATCGACGTGCTCGATGTCGATAATGTGGCCGTGCGCGATTCACAGATCGCGCGCCTGAAGAAGACAAAAGCGTCGCGCGACGACGCAAAAGCGAAAGCGGCTCTCGAAGCATTGACCGAAGGCGCGAAGGGCAACGCCAATCTGCTCGAACTCGCGGTGACAGCGGCCCGCGCGCGCGCCACGGTGGGAGAAATCTCGGACGCCATGGAAAAAGTCTTTGGCCGCCATCGCGCGGAAATCCGCTCCATTAGCGGCGTCTATGGGGGTGCGTACGAAGGCGACAACGAATTCGCCGCCATTCGCGGCGACATCGAAGCGTTTGCGAAGGAAGAAGGCCGCCGTCCGCGCATGCTCGTCGCCAAGATGGGGCAGGACGGTCACGATCGCGGCGCGAAAGTGATCGCGACGGCATTCGCCGATCTGGGATTCGACGTCGATATTGGGCCGCTGTTCCAGACACCGGAAGAAGTCGCGAAGGACGCCGTGGAAGCGGACGTGCATGTCGTCGGCATTTCCAGCCAGGCGGCGGGACACAAGACGCTGGTGCCGATGCTGATCGAAGCGCTGAAGAAGCAGAAAGCCGGCGACATTCTTGTCGTCGTCGGCGGTGTGATCCCGGCGCAGGATTACGACTTCCTCTACAAGGCCGGTGTCGCGGCGATCTTCGGTCCGGGCACGAATATCCCCGACGCCGCGCGCGATGTGCTCAAGCTCATCCGCGCCCGCAAGCTGGATCACGCGGCGGAGTAATGGCACGCATCGCGCTGATCGGTCCGGGCGCCATCGGTGGCACGGCTGCCGGCGCGCTGCTGCAAACGGGCAGGCACGATCTTGCCATCTGCGCCAACCGGCGTTTCGACAAATTGACGGTCACGCGCTCCGATAGTGGAGAGGCGCTGTCATGGCCCGCGAAGGTTGTGACGAGGCCGGATGAGGTGTCGCCGATGGATTGGGTGCTACTCGCCGTGAAATCCCACCAAACGGCGGGCGCGGGGGACTGGCTGAAAGCGACTGTCGGCCCGAACACCAAGCTTGCCGTCCTGCAGAACGGCGTCGAACACCGCGAGCGCGTCAGGCCGCTCGTTCCGCCGTCGGCGCCGATCGTTCCGGTTGTCGTCCAAATGCCGGCGCAGCGGACAGCGCCGGGCGAAATCGCGACTTATGGCCAGACTTTGCTGATCGTGGGTGACGACGTGGCGTCGCGCGAATTCGCGGCGCTGTTCGACGGCTCGTCGATGAAAGTGCAGACCGATGCCGACTTCCACACCCGGGAATGGGAAAAACTCTGCCTCAATGCCGCCAGCGGTTCGCTGATCACGCTGACGATGAATCCGGATTGCATCGCGACCACGCCGGGGATGCGCGACCTGTGCAAAGCCATCGTGGACGAATGCATCGCTGTCGGCCGTGCGGACGGCGCGACGTTCGCGGATGGCTTCGCGGAAAACCTCACCACCATGCTCGCGGCGCGCACCGGCAATCGCGGCAACTCGATGTATTATGACCGGCGCGACGGCAAGAAACTGGAATGGGACGCACGCAACGGCGTGATCGTCCGGCTCGGCAAGAAATACGGCGTGCCCACGCCGGTCAGCGATGTGCTGGTTCCTCTGTTACGAGCCCTTGATCCAAAGCCGTAGCCGGTTCGCGCCCAACGCCGATCAGCCGAAACAGCATCGGTGCGATCGCGGTCATGTAGAAGCCGAGGAAGAACGCGATAATCGCGCCTGACACGAAGGCATCGGCACCCGTTTTGTCCGCGAGGATCGTTAGTCCCGCGCGCAGCATGAACAGACCAACGACACCGGCGATTCCGAGCAGAACGCACAGCCACCACGCTGGCCGTTTCGGCTGATGGGGCATGGCCTGATGATCGAGGATGGTGCCGCTATAGGCACCGATGAAGAAGAGCAGCGTGTTCTCCGTGTCCGCCGGATATTTCGGCAGCGGCCATGTCAGCCATAGCGCCGCGAACAAAGCGGCGAAGGCGAGGTAGTGAACCCAGTTGGGCAGTGCCCGCCACCAGTCGAAACGCGGGCTGATAAGAATTGCGAGCAGGAACAAGCCGCCGATGCCGAGCGCAAGGCCGGTGAGAACATCGTCAATGTCGTGCACCGCGAGATAGAGACGGCTCAGTGAAACGGCGACGGTGATAAACGCCGCCGCCGCCCACGCCCAGTTCTTGCGAATTTCATAGGCGAGCCAGAACCACATTGCAGCGGCGACTTGTGCGTGACCACTGGGGCGGCCGTAAGAACCGACGACGCGATCATGGTCGAGTTGCAGTTCGGCGGGCGGTCGCGGGTCTTGCCAGTAATCTTTCAGCCATCCATTCAGGATCGCGGTGATGACGATGACCACCGCCAGCCGCATGAACAGGCTGCGATCCCAGAACCAGTACACCAGCGGCATGAAGATAAGGAAGAACGGCGTGTAGCCGAGAAACGTGAAGGCGTCCGCGAGTTGCGTTGCGATCGGGTTGCGGAAAGGCAGCACCCAATGCATGTCGTGCAGGAATTGGTACATGAGTCCCCCTGTCCGTTTTACCGGCGGGGTAAGGGCGCGTCGAGTGCGTCAGGCCGGGGGCGGCGCGCCGTCTACTTTCAACTCGTCCAGCGTCGCGGTCACGGTGCCCAGGGTCATCGGCGCCCAAAGCTTCACGGCAACGAGGTAATGCTTGTTCGGCGTTCCGGGCGCGGGCACTTCGGCGAAATCCACGAACATGTCGGGGAGAGATTTCCCTTCCTTCACGATCTTCTGCTTGTAGCCGGCGATCTGGTTGTAGTGGATCTGGCAAAGATGTGCATTGCCTTTGAACTGCCCGTTGGGGAGCTCGACCTGCTCATCTTTCTTGTAAGTGAAGATGACGTCATAGCGGCGGCGGCCGTCGAACACCTGTACGCCGGTGCCGCAGGGATTGTTGTCGGTGACTTTCACGCCAGCGAGGATCGCAGTGATCGCGGTCATCGGATCGACGGCATTTTTCTTCTGCTCGTCAGTCACCGGATATTTGGTGGTGTTGTAGGCCGGCTCCGCGAGGGTTTCGGGAACGGCTTTGTCGAAACTCACCTTCACGCGTTGCACCGGCTTGTCGCGATCCTGCGAGTAGGAGTCATAGACGGTCGGCGTGATGGTGTGCTCGCCGATCTTTCCGTTCACGGCGGCGTCGATCTTGGATTTCCAGAACAGGCTCACGACGCCGCTGGTCTCGAAATGCATCTTCGCCGAATAGGCATTCGGCGTGACCTTGCCGTCATAGCGCGTGTGGCCGAAGGGAATGGCCCAGAAGGCGATGTTATAGCCGACGCTGAGCGCATTCCCGGCGGGAGCGTCCGCCCGCGCCGCCGGGCCGCCGAGCGCGGCCAAAGCTGCGGCGGCAAGAAGAATTCGGCGCAAGTCCGGCATAGGCTACTCCCAGAAGCGAATCTGATTTGATGGCGGCGCATGTCGCGCCCTCCAAGGACAAGTCTGCAGCGCAAGATGGTCCAATTATGACCGACAAGAAGATGGACGGGCTTGCTGCGCTGCGCAGCGGGGACAGACGCGTGCTGGCGCGCGCCATCACGCTGGTGGAATCGACGAAGACCGCCGATCGTGAAAACGCGGAAAGCTTGCTCTCCGATCTTCTGCCACGCGCGGGCAAGGCGATCCGGCTCGGAATCTCCGGCGCCCCCGGTGCTGGCAAATCCACCTTCATCGAAGCGTTCGGAACTTATCTGACGGGGCAGGGGAACAAGGTTGCGGTGCTGGCGGTCGATCCATCGTCGCGCCGTTCCGGCGGCTCCATCCTCGGCGACAAGACGCGCATGGAGAAACTCGCGCGTGATCCCCATGCCTTCATCCGTCCATCGCCCGCCGGCACTACGCTGGGCGGCGTTGCGCGGCGCACGCGCGAAGCGATGCTGCTGGTGGAAGCGGCGGGCTTCGATGTGGTGATCGTGGAGACGGTCGGCGTCGGGCAGAGCGAGACAGCCGTGTCCGAAATGGTCGATCTCTTCGTGCTGTTATTGTCGCCCGGCGGCGGCGACGATCTGCAGGGCATCAAGCGTGGCGTGATGGAACTGGCGGATCTGGTGCTGGTGACGAAAGCCGATGGCGATCTGAAGGCCGCCGCCAACCGCGCCGCGGCGGATTATAAAGGCGCGCTTCACCTGATGCGTCCGAAATATCCGACTCTGCCGCCGGGTGTTTTGCAGGTGTCCGCGCTGGAGGGAATCGGAATCGTCGAAGCGTGGAAAACGATGCGCGATTTACACGATAAGCTGAAAGAGCGCGGTCATTTGAGGCATCTGCGCGAAGATCAGGCGCGGCGCTGGTTCTGGAATGAGATGCAGGCCGTGCTGAGTGAAGAGATTCTTAGCAACGAAAAGCTGGGTAAAGAGGCCAAAAAACTCGAAGCCTCGGTCGTTGCGGGGAAGGCGTTACCATATACGGCAGCGCGCGCGCTTTTTCGCCACATTATTGCCGCTTGACCCCAAGTTCCTGGGTTCCTATCAGGCGCGCACATCGAAGCGTACGATTCATGACGAAGGCGCACAGCGCAGCATGATATCGGCGCGTGGCGCCGCGAGGGTCACCGCAGAGTTCGATCGATTTTTAAAAGATTGGTTTGTGCGATGTGTCCCCCTGACGACGGCTTTGCGTCCATACCGGACGACATGCCTCCTGTTCATATCGATCGCGCGCTGAATCTCACGCGCGCATCCACGATAAGGGGCCGCGATTACTGGCTCGCGTTGCGCGGCGACAGGCCGATGCCCGCACGCGCGGATATCTCCCCGCGCGGCATGCGCGAGTTCCTTCCTTATGTCGGCTTGATCGAATTGACGGCGCTGCCCGAAGGCGGCGAAGACTATTCGGTCCGTCTCGCCGGCGGGAAGATCGAGGAATTGTTCGGCTCGCTGACGGGGCAATCCATCCGCGATACACTGCCGCCGGAAATTGCCGCCCGCTGGCGCCTGGTGTGTGAAGAAGTGCGCAGGAGCAGGATGCCGCTCGCCGCGACCGGCCGCGTCGCTTTCAACAATCAGCGCCATCTGAAGCAGGAAGTCTTCATCGCGCCGCTGGGCGAGAATGGGACAGTTCAGATGTTGTTCGGCGTTCTGGACATCTGGCCGGTCATCTGACGGGTGCAATCCACCCCCGAAAATGACAATCTCCGCCCGATGGGATTCTCTGTGGGGATTGGTTCGATGACTGGCATGACGCGATCGGTGCGGGGGACGGCGCTTGCCGCGCTCACCTTTCTGGCGGGTTGTGGCATCTGCGGTTGTTCGGACACGCCCGATTTTCCGGCTGGCCAGGCGTTCACCTATAACGGCAACAATTGGCGGGTCGCCGACGACCGCGGCGGACGTCTGCAGATCACGGCTATCGATCCAAGGCTGACCGGCATGGGAACCATCGCGGACAAGCGCCACAAGGTCGATACCATGCCCCAGTCCGAGTACCGGGCGGCCGTCATGGGCTGGTTCGCCACCACGGGGCGGTTCTGCACGCCGGACGACGGGACCGCGGCCGATGCGGGAGCCTACCAGTACACCTATAGCTGCTGGCTTCCGGCCTAAATCCGAGCCTTGACGGGGCGGGACCATCCCCTTATTACGACGCCTCTTTTCAAGAATCTGGGACTAAGTCTATGGCGCGCCGCTGCGAATTGACCGGAAAAGGCCTGCTGGTTGGCAACAATGTCAGCCACGCCAACAACAAGACCAAGAAGATTTTCCGGCCCAACCTCCAGACGATCTCCTTCGCCAGCGATGCGCTGGGGAATTCCTATCGCCTGAAGGTCAGCATGAACGCGCTGCGCACCGTGGACCGCACGGGCGGCATTGACGCCTTCCTGATGAAGGCCAAGGACACTTCACTCTCCGTGAAAGCTCTGCGTCTTAAGCGCTTGATCGCAAAGAAGTCCGCTGCCAAGGCGGCCTGAGCGTAGCCTTAACAATCCTAACCATCGATTTGTCGCCGACCGTTCATAAAACGGGCATGGCACCTGCACCTATTCCCCTGTAGTGTTTCAAAACAGGTCAGGTCCGACAGAGGCCGGCCGGGGTATGGGGTGTCGTGTCAGTATTCGAATCGGGCGTGGAAGCCGGTCATCGCACCGGCATGGGCAGGTTTGCGGCCAGCATGGACGTGGGCCGTGATTTCGGCGGGCGTTACACACGGCCGCAGGAAGATGCCAGCTTTGTCAAAAGAATCGGCCACACGCTGGCGGCCTTCGCCCGGCTGGTGATCCCGATCCTGCTGTTGGCCACTCTTGGCGGGGCCTCTTTCGTATATGCGGGCACGCCGGCGCCGGTGCTGGTTCAACCCTGGATGAATGTGGGCCTGCTGGTCCTGCCGCTCACCTTCCTGGCTGTCCATCTGACCAGCCGCCGCTATGGCGCCGGTTACGCCTTCGCCCAGCTTGTCCTCACCTATGCCGCTGTAACGGCACTGGCCGTGTTCGGAGCGCCCTATCTTACCTTGGCGCTTGGACAGCAACATTTGGCGTCGCGTGAGATACTGGGCTTCGCCGCAGGCCTGTTCGTCGCGCATCTGGTCGCGATCTTCCTGTTCGATCGCCTCCGCGGGCCGCATTGGTGGCAGGCGCCGCTCTTTGCCTCGCTCATTGGCGGTGTTGTGCTGTGCCTTGTGGCGTTCCCGGTTTCCTATTTCGGCACGGACATCGACTGGACGGGCCGTATGCTCGACTACATGGCGGTGACAAGCATCGCCGCCGTGCTGCTGGTGATCCCCTATTGGACGTTCCGTCCGCTGGTGCCGCCGCGTTCGGGTTTCGGCGGATACTAAGCGCTCAAGCCGCCGCGTGTGCGCGCCGTTGCGGCGCCACGCGGTGGTGACCGCCCTTGTGGGCGAGATGGGCGTTCTCTTCCGCGAAGAGCGACGTGAGCTGATCGGTCATCGCGCCGCCCAGCTGTTCGGCGTCCACGATGGTCACGGCCTTGCGATAGTAGCGCGTGACGTCATGGCCGATGCCGATGGCGGTTAGTTCGACCGACGAACGCTCCTCGATCTCCTCGATCACCTTGCGCAGATGCTTTTCCAGATAATTGCCGCTGTTCACCGACAGGGTTGAATCGTCCACCGGCGCGCCGTCAGAGATCACCATCAGGATCTTGCGCTGTTCCGGACGCGCCACGATGCGGTTGTGCGCCCACATGAGCGCTTCGCCGTCGATATTCTCCTTGAGCAGGCCTTCGCGCATCATCAAACCGAGATTCTTGCGCGCGCGCCGCCACGGCTCGTCCGCCGCCTTGTAGATGATGTGGCGCAGGTCGTTCAGGCGGCCCGGATGCGGCGGCTTGCCGTCCGCGATCCACTTCTCGCGGGACTGGCCGCCTTTCCAGGCGCGCGTGGTGAAGCCCAGGATTTCGGTTTTGACCGCGCAGCGTTCCAGCGTCCGCGCAAGAATGTCGGCGCACATCGCAGCCACCATGATTGGGCGGCCGCGCATGGAGCCGGAATTGTCCAGCAGCAGCGTCACCACGGTATCGCGGAACACCATGTCCTTCTCGCGCTTGAACGAAAGCGGGAACATGGGATCGATGATGATGCGGGTGAGGCGCGAGGTGTCGAGCAGACCCTCTTCGAGATCGTATTCCCAAGTGCGGTTCTGCTGCGCCATCAAGAGGCGCTGCAGCTTGTTGGCGAGGCGCGAAACGACGCCCTGCATCGAGGCAAGCTGCTGGTCGAGGAAATTGCGCAGGCGCGTGAGTTCGTCCGCGTCGCACAATTCGGTGGCGTGGACGGTCTCGTCGAACTGGGTGGTGTGGACCTTGTAGCCCCACTCATCGGCGTGGCTGAACGGCTGTTCCGGCCGCCACGGCTTCATGCCTTCGTCGGATTCCTGCTCGCTGGCCTCGGCCATCTGCTCGGAGGTCATTTCGGCGGAGACTTCTTCGCCTTCCTCGCCTTCGCCCTCGGCCATTTCGGCTTCGGAGGCTTCCTGCGTGCTTTCCTGATCGCTTTCGCCGCCTTCTTCGGACTGCGGCGCGGGCTCGGCATCGGAGCTTTCACCGTCAGCCTCGGAATCTTCGGCGAATTCATCGCCCAGTTCGAGATCGTGAAGGATCGTGCGCGTCAGTTTCGCGAAACTCTTCTGATCGCGCATCGTCTCTTCGAGTTTCGCGAGGTCCTTGCCCGCGCGCTCTTCGATCCAGGGGCGCCACAGCTCGACGGCCTTTTGCGCATTTTCCGGCGTCGGCAGGCCGGTCAGCTTCTCGCGCACGATCAGGCCGACCGCATCGGCGAGCGGCATGTCGGCGCGATCGCGCACCTTGGCGATGCCGCGCGATGTCAGCTTGGCGTCGAGGTTGGCGGTGAGATTGCTCGACACGCCTTTCATCGCGTTCGCGCCGATGGCTTCGACGCGCGCCTGTTCGGCGGCTTCGAAGATCGCGGCGGCGTCCGTCGATTGCGGGCGGAATTGATCGTGGACTTTGTCTTCGTGATAAGCACGGCGCAGCGCATAGGCATCGCCCTGGCCGCGCACGATGGCGATCTCGTTGGGCGACAAATTGCGCGAAGGCAGGGGCAGGCGCGCCTTCAAACCCTTCAGCGCGGGCGGCTCGGCGGAGAAGTTGACTTCCAGTTCCGGCTCGCCTGCCAACGCGCGCACCGCGGTGCCGACGGCGCGCTTGAAAGGCTCAGACGGGTTTTCCGGCTTCACGCCACCAACACTTTGGCGGCCGACTCCGGCAATTCCTCGCCAAACGCGCGCTGATAGAACTCGGCGACGCTGGCGCGTTCCAGCTCGTCGCATTTGTTCAGGAAGGTAAGGCGGAACGCAAAGCCGATATCGTTGAAGATCTCGGCGTTCTCGGCCCAGGTGATGACGGTACGCGGGCTCATCACGGTGGAGAGGTCGCCGTTGATGAACGCGTTGCGCGTCATGTCGGCGACGCGGACCATCGCGGAAATCTGCTTCTTCTTTTCCGGCGTGTTGTAGGACGGCGCCTTGGCCAGCACGATTTCGACTTCGTTGTCGTGCGGCAGGTAATTCAGCGTGGTGACGATCGACCAGCGGTCCATCTGGCCCTGGTTGATCTGCTGCGTGCCGTGATAGAGGCCCGTCGTGTCGCCGAGGCCGATGGTGTTCGTGGTCGAGAACAGGCGGAATGCCGGATGCGGGCGGATCACCTTGTTCTGGTCGAGCAGCGTC
>JANWJQ010000018.1 GCA_025451875.1 Rhizomicrobium sp. | reverse complement strand
TTCGCCAGCAGGAATCCGCCCACGGTGTCGCCCATGAGCTTCAGGTAACTCGTCGCGGCGCCCAGCGCGTCGGGCGTGCCCTTGTTGGCGAGCATCCAGTCCGTCGCGCGTTCGCAGGCGGCGATGGCGCCGTGCAGCGCGGTGGCGAGTTTCTTGTCGGCAATCTGCGTGCTGCGCATCTCGATCAGGAGATCGCGCACGCCCTTGCCGTTCTCCAGCCCGAGCTTGCGGCCCGCAAGATCCATCGCCTGGATTCCGTTGGTGCCTTCATAGATCGGCGTGATGCGCGCGTCGCGATAGAATTGGGCCGCGCCAGTTTCCTCGATGAACCCCGCGCCGCCATGCACCTGCACGCCGAGCGACGCCACCTCCACCGCCATGTCGGTGCTCCACGCCTTGGCGATGGGCACCAGAATATCCTCGCGCAGCTTGGCGCTCTCGCGCGCATGAAAGTTTTTCGCATGCCGCGCCATGTCGGACGCAACCGCCGTGGCGTAGCAGATCGCGCGCGCGGCCTGCGTCTTGGCCGTCATCAGCATCAGCATGCGGCGCACATCCGGCAGATCGAAGATCGCGGCGGGAGAATCCTTCGTCCAGGGCGAGCGGCCCTGTTTGCGCTCGCGCGCATAAGACAGCGCCTTCTGCGTCGCCGCTTCCGCCACGCCCACGCCTTCCATGCCGACATTGAGCCGCGCGGAATTCATCATCAGGAACATCAGCGCCAGCCCGTCGCCCGGCCTGCCCACGATCTCGCCCAGCGCGCCGTCGTAACCCATCACGCAGGTGGGCGAGGCATGGATGCCGAGCTTCTTCTCGAGGGAGAGCGGGCGTACAGCGTTCGCCGCGCCGAGCTTGCCGTCGTCGCCGACAAGAATCTTTGGCACCAGAAACAGCGAAATGCCTTTCACGCCCGGCGGCGCATCGGGCAAACGCGCGAGCACGAGATGGACGATGTTGTCCGTCATGTCGTGATCGCCCCAGGTGATGAAGATCTTCTGGCCGGTGATGCGATAGGCGCCGCCATCGGGCTCGGCCTTGCAGCGCACCAGCGCCAGATCGGAACCGGCCTGCGGCTCGGTGAGATTCATCGTGCCGGTCCACTCACCGGCGACGAGCTTCGTCAGATACAAATCCTGCTGGCGCTTGGTGCCGTGCAGCGACAGAAGATGGATCGCACCTTCGCCGAGCAGCGGGCACAGCGCGAAACTCATATTCGCGGCATGCGCCATTTCGAACGCAGCGAGCGAAAGAACTTTGGGAAGGCCCTGCCCGCCGAATTGCGGATCGGCGGCGACGCCGGTCCAACCGCCTTGCGCATATTGCTTCCATGCATCGGCGAAACCGGAGGCGGAATGCACCTTGCCGTTTTCGAGGCGAACGCCTTCCTGATCGCCGGAACGGTTGAGCGGCGCGAGTACGCCTTCGCTGAACTGACCGGCGGCTTCCAGGATCGCGGTGACAGTTTCCCGATCGGCATTGTCGAACGCGCCGGTCGCGACAAGCTCCTCCAACCCCGCAACCTTCAACGCATGGGCGATGTTGGTCAGTGGCGCGCGGTAGGTCATGGAAGCCTCAGATGTGAATCGCGTGTCCCAAGGCGCGCAAAGCGGATTCGTGGAACGCTTCGCCCAGGGTGGGGTGCACATGGATCGTGCCGGCAATATCTTCCAGCACCGCGCCCATCGAAATCGCGAGCGAGAATTCGTTGGACAATTCGCTCACATGCGCGCCGACCGCCTGGATGCCCAGCACCTTGTGATCGGACTTGCGCGCGATGATGCGTACGAAGCCGCCATTGTCTCCGGCGTCCATGGAAAGCGCGCGGCCGTTCGCCATGAAGGGGAACATCGCGGTGATGGTGTCCTCGCCCGCTTCATGCGGGCTCATCCCGGCGGAGACAATCTCCGGCTCGGTGAAGCAGACGGCGGGGATATAGTTGTGGTCGAACTCGCGCGAATGCCCCGCGATGATTTCCGCCACCATGTCGCCCTGTGCGGCGGCCTTATGCTCAAGCATCGGCTCACCGACGAGATCGCCGACAGCCCAGACATTCTTCATCGAGGTGCGGCATTGCCCGTCCACCTTCACGAAGCGGCCCGCCATGTCGACGGCCATGTTCTCAAGGCCCCAGCCTTCGGTGAGTGGCTTGCGGCCGACGGTGACGAGGATGTTGTCGGCGGGAAGATCGAGCTTGCTGCCGTCTTTCAGTTCGACGTTGAGGCCCGCCTTGCCCGCACCCGTCGCCTTCGCGCCGAGATGGACCGTGACACCGTTCTTCTCCAGCCACTTGGCGACGGGCTGAACGAGCGGCGCATCGTAAAGCGGCAGGATGCGATCCAGCGCCTCGACGATGGTGACTTCGCTGCCCAGCTTGCGGAAGGCGATGCCAAGTTCGAGGCCGATATAACCCGCGCCGACCACGACCAGCTTCTTCGGAACGGTCGGCAGCGAGAGTGCTTCGGTGGAGGAGATCACCTTGCCGCCGAACTTCAGGAACGGCAGCTCCACCGGCACCGAACCGTTGGCGAGAATGACGTGTTCTGCGGTGATGGTCTGCTCGCCGTCCTTCGTCTTCACGGTGCAGGTCTTGCCGTCGCTGAACGTGGCCCAGCCTTCGATCACCTTCACCTTGGAGCGCTTGAGCAGGCCCGCGACACCGGTGTTGAGGCGCTTGGTGATCGCATCCTTCCACTTCACCGTTTCGGCGAAGTCGATCTTCGGCGCTGCGGTGAGCGAGATTCCGTTCAGCGGCTTCTGCGCGGCATGCGCCATCGCTTCATATTCGGCGGCGACATGGATGATCGCCTTGGACGGAATGCAGCCGATATTGAGGCAGGTGCCGCCCAGCTTCGCCGCTTCGACGAGAACGGTGTCGAGACCCAACTGCCCGCAACGGATACCGGCCACATAACCACCCGGCCCGCCGCCGACGATGAGGACTTTTGTCGAAATCTTCTCTGCCATCGCCAACCAACCCTATTTGTCATCCCCGGCCGAGCGAAGCGAGGGGAAGGGGACCCAGGTCAAGCCGACAACCCGGTCCTTGAGATGTTCAACACAACCTTCTTCACCGAACCTACGTCACCACCTGGGTCCCCTTCCCTCGCCGCTACGCGGCTCGCCGGGGATGACAGGCGGAGCAAAACCTCAATCCATGAACAGCGTAGCGGGATGTTCCAGCAGCGCCTTGATCTTCTGGATGAACTCGGCGGCGTGATAGCCATCGACCACGCGGTGATCGAAAGACGACGACAGGTTCATCATCTTGCGGATGACGATCGCGCCGTCGCGCACCACCGGCCGCTCGATGATCGCGTTGGGGCCAATGATGCCGACTTCCGGATAGTTGATCACCGGCGTCGTCGCCACGCCGCCCAAGGTGCCGAGGCTGGTAATGGTGATGGTCGAACCGGTGAGTTCGTCCTTGCCAGCCTTGTTCTCCCGTGCCGCGGTGGAAACACGCGACACTTCCAGCGCGGAATCCCAAACATCGCGGGCCTCGGCATGTTTCACCACCGGCACGATGAGGCCATTCGCCGTCTGCGTCGCGATGCCGATGTGAACGGCATGATAGCGATGCACGACACCGGCGTCGTCGTCGAAACGGGCGTTGATCTGCGGATATTGCGGCAGCACCTTCACCAGCGCCCGCATGATGAAGGGCAGCACATTCAGCTTCGGCTGGTCTGCGCGCTTGGTCTTGTTGAGGTGGGCGCGCAGGCTTTCCAGCTCCGTCATGTCGATCTCTTCGACATAGGCGAAATGCGGAATGCGGCGCTTGGAATTCTGCATGCTCTCCGCGATCTTGCGGCGCAGGCCGATGACCTTCACTTCGTCCACGCCATCGCGCTGCACATAAGCGGCGTGCGGCGCGCGGGCGCCCAGTCCCTTGCCGCCGGACTGGATGTAAGCGTCGAGATCTTCGTGGCCGATGCGTCCGGCGGGGCCGCTGCCCGGCACGAACTGCAATTCGATTCCCATCTCGCGCGCCCGCTGGCGCACGGCGGGCGACGCGAGCGGCTTGTCGCCTTCGGCGCGTGTCGCAAAGGCCGGCTTTGCGGCAGCGTGAATCGTCGGCGCAGTGGCGAGCTTGGCTTCCTCTTTCTTCGGTTCCGGCTTGGCTTCCGCTTTGGGAGCGGCAGGCTTGGGCGCTTCGGCTTTTGGCGCGGGCGCAGAAGCGCCGGCTTTCACATTGCCGGCACCTTCAACTTCCAGCTCGACCAGCGCGGAACCCACCGCCGCCATCGCGCCCGGCTCGCCATGCAAGGCGATCACCTTGCCGCTGACCGGCGAGGTCATTTCGACCGTCGCCTTGTCGGTCATCACATCGACCATGTTCTGGTCTTCGTGGATCGTGTCGCCGACCTTCACATGCCAGGCGACGATTTCCGCTTCCGCCGTGCCTTCGCCGACATCGGGAAGCTTGAAAACATACTTGCCCATTCAACCCTCCATCGCGCGCTTGAGCGCTTCGATCACGCGGCCCGGTCCCGGAAAATACTGCCATTCGAAGGCATGCGGATAGGGCGTATCCCAACCCGTCACGCGCTCGATCGGCGCTTCGAGATTGTGGAAGCAGTTCTCCTGCACCGTCGCGGACAGTTCCGCGCCGAAGCCGGAAGTGTGCGTCGCTTCATGCACGATCACGCAGCGGCCCGTCTTCTTCACCGAGGTCACGATGGTCTCGATGTCCAGCGGCACCAGCGTGCGCAGATCGATCACTTCGCCATCGAGGCCGGAATCGGCCACCGATGCCAGCGCCACATGCACCATCGTGCCATAGGCCAGAACCGTCACATCGCTGCCTTCGCGCACCACCGCCGCCTTGCCGAGCGGCACGGTGTAATGGCCCTCCGGCACATCGCTCGCCGCGAATTTGTTCCACGGCGAGACCGGGCGGTCGTGATAACCGTCGAACGGGCCATTATAGATGCGCTTGGGCTCAAGGAAGAGAACCGGATCGTCGTCTTCGATGGCGCTGATGAGCAATCCCTTCGCGTCATACGGCGTGGACGGGATCACCGTCTTCAATCCGGCAACGTGCGTGAACAACGCTTCCGGCGACTGGCTGTGCGTCTGCCCGCCGAAGATGCCGCCGCCATAGGGCGTGCGGATGACGAGCGGGGCTGTGAAATCGCCCGCCGAGCGATAGCGCAAGCGCGCGGCTTCGGAGACGATCTGGTCGTAGGCCGGATAGATGTAATCGGCGAACTGGATTTCCACGACGGGGCGCAAGCCATACGCACCCATGCCGATGGCTGTCGCCACGATGCCGGCTTCGCCGATGGGCGTGTCGAAGCAGCGCGTGAGGCCGTGTTTCTTCTGCAAGCCGTCGGTCACGCGGAAGACGCCGCCGAAATAGCCGACATCCTCGCCAAAGGTCAGCACGTTCGGGTCTTTGGTCAGCATCACATCGAGGGCGGAGTTGAGCGCCTGGATCATGTTCATCGTCGGCATGGCTCAGACTCCCATCTGCTGGCGCTGACGGCGCAGATGTTCGGGCATGTCCTTGAACACGTCTTCGAACATGGTCTTGATGCTCGGCAATTCGCCATGGCCCAGCGTGCCCACAGCTTCGGCTTCCTTGTTCGCAACCTTCACCTGCTCAACGGCTTCGGCATGCGCCGCCTGCTGCTGGTCTTCGCTCCATTCGCCGATGGCGATGAGATGCACTTTCAGCCGCTCGATGGGATCGCCCAGCGGCCATGCCTTGGCATCGTCGGACGGGCGATAGCGCGAAGGGTCGTCGCTCGTCGAATGGCCTTCGGCGCGATAGGTGTAATGTTCGATCAGCGTGGCGCCGAGATTGGAGCGCGCGCGTTCCGCCGCCCATTGCGTGGCCGCATAGACCGCGAGGAAATCGTTTCCATCGACGCGCAGCGCCGGAAGACCGTAACCGATACCGCGCGATGCGAAGGTGGATTCATTGCCGCCCGCGATTCCTGCGAAGCTGGAGATTGCCCACTGATTGTTGACGACATTGAGGATCACCGGCGCACGATAGACGCTCGCGAAATTGCACGCATGGTGGAAATCGCCTTCCGCCGTCGTGCCATCGCCCACCCAGCTCGCCGCAATGCGGTCGTCGCCTTTATAGGCCGACGCCATCGCCCAACCCACGGCCTGCGGAAAC
Organism: Rhizomicrobium sp.; assembly: GCA_025451875.1. Lineage (GTDB taxonomy): Bacteria > Pseudomonadota > Alphaproteobacteria > Micropepsales > Micropepsaceae > Rhizomicrobium. The sequence continues at coordinate 51,540 of JANWJQ010000018.1, read as the reverse complement.
TGCGTGCCGAGATTGCCGGAGATGGTGAAGAAGCCATGTTCCTTGCTGGAATACATGATCGGAAGCTGACGGCCCTTCAGCGGATCGCGCGCATTCGAATAGACCTGGTTCATCATCTGCACGAGCGGATAACCGCGGGCGATCAGAAGCCCTTGCTGGCGATACGACGGAAAACACATGTCGTCGCGGTCCATCGCATAGGCCGCCGCAATCGCCACCGCCTCTTCGCCCGTGCATTTCATATAGAAGGACGTCTTGCCCTGGCGTTGCGCACGATACATGCGGTCGTCATAGGCGCGCGTCAGCAACATGTGCCGCAGCGCGCGGCGCAGCGTTTCCGGATCGAGCTTCGGATTCCATGCGCCCAGCGCCTGCCCCTTGTCGTCCAGCACGCGGATCAGCTTGAAGGCGAGTTCGGACATATCGCGGGGGCTCGCATCGATATCCGGCCGCTCCACGTCGCCGGCACCCGACAGTTTCACGCCGCTGAAGTCCGGCGCATCGCCGGGCCGCGTCGGCGGGGCGGGAACGCGAAGGGAAAGTCGGGCTCTGTTCTTCATATAAGGTCTCCGAAAACGGACGCCTGGAACGCCGGCCCTAAAGGCCACGCTAACATGCCCCGCGCATTTTTGTTGCGCGGGGTGCGACGTCCTATCCCTGCTCCAAAAGGCCGTCAATAACGCGACAAATCTCCGGTTTGTGCGCAACAAAGCGGCGGCCTGTACGGAAGATGCGACACGGAACGCCCGTCCACGCAGTCTGGCGAGGAAGAATAGAAAGGCCGCCTTTGGGGCCACCGTCGTGCTGGCCATGCGGGAGCTTAAGCGAGGGGTAAGGGGCGCGGCCGCATGCTGGCGCGTCTCCTGCAACACCGCGAACCATGACCACCATTGGACGCCTTTCACGCCTGACCGGGAACTGGATTCCCGCCACGCTCGCCCGCCCCTTCGGCGCGCCGACGGCCGTGTTCTTCCATGGCGTCGAGAGCCAAATTTCCGATCCGGGCCTGCAGGTCAATCAACACCGGCTGGATGCCTTCGAAGATGTTGTGCGCCTGTTGAAGCGCGATTTCGATGTGCTGCCATTGCGTGCGATGGCGGATGTTCTGAAACGTCCCACCAAGCACACACGCGCGCTGTTTCTGATGTCGGATGACGGTTACGCGAACACGCTCACCACGGCCGCGCCGGTTCTCAAGGCCTACGGCCTACCATGGACCCTGTTCGTCAGCACCCATCATATCGACACCGGCGAATTCACGCCGCCGACGCTGACGCGCATCTTCTTTCTGGAAGCACCAAAGGGGGCGCATGACCTTCCGCATTTCGATACGCCCGTGTTTTTGGGCGCACGCCAACAGCGCGAAGCCGAAGCGGCAGAAGCTTGGAAACACCTGAAAAACATGCCCGCGCCGCACGCTCTTCGTGTGCTGGAATTCATGAAGACCGCACTGGCGAAGACTGGCATCGACATCAAGACCAAATATGAGTCCGAGAATTTCCTGACCTGGGACCAGGTGCGCGCGCTCAACCGCGCGGGCGTGGAGATCGGCGCACATGCCGACAGCCATTGGGCCATGCATGAACACCAGCCGCAGGACTTCCTGCACGAACAGGCATCGCGTCCCAAGCAGCGCATCGAAAAGGAAATCGGCGCCTGCCGCTTTTTCGCCTATCCCTTCGGCCAGCGCGACGACATTGGCCGCGGTGCCTGGGAAGCGGTGCGCGATGCAGGCTATGAGAGCGCCTTCACCACCATCGCCGGCACATTGAACGCCAGCACGAACCCATGGCTGCTGCCGCGCTACGGGTTGGCGGCTGAAGAATCCAACCTCGCGTCTTTCCTCCCGGTGCTGCGCGCAAACAATCCGCGGCTCAGAACCTGGCAGTCCCAGATCGGGACGTGACATCCCCAAACAGAACAGCGTCCCGCATTCGCACAGCGGATGGCGGAATTTTTTTGGTAAATATCGCGAAACCCTGATCGCGGTCGCGATACGGCACAGGGGAAAAGCCCCAAAAGCTGGCGCATTCGATGCAATCCAACCCGTGCGGATCGGATCGATAGAGCCAGACAGTGACTATCCACGAAGACTTTGCCCCGTATTCCAACGGCACTTACGCCGCCACCGTCGCGCGCAATGCCGGTTACGCGCACAGCGTGACCAAGCGCATCGTCGATCTTGCTCTCGCCATTCCCGCGCTGATCCTTCTCTCGCCGCTCTTCATTGTTCTGTCGGTTCTCATCCGCGCCGGATCGCAAGGCCCGGCGATGTTCCGCCAGACGCGGCTGGGCCTCAATGGCGCGCCATTCCAGATTTTGAAATTCCGCACCATGACCGTTCTGGAGAACGGCCCGGTGATCAAGCAGGCCGAACAGGGCGACGCGCGCATCACGAAAGTCGGCGGATGGATGCGCCGCCTCAGCCTCGACGAACTGCCGCAGCTCATCAATGTCATCAACGGCGACATGTCGCTGATCGGCCCGCGCCCGCATGCGCTCGCCCATGATCGCTTCTATGGCCGCGAGATCGCCGGTTACGATCTGCGCCAGAGCGTGAAGCCCGGCATCTCCGGCTGGGCGCAGGTCCACGGCCATCGCGGCGCCACCGTGACGGTGTCACGCATGCGTGAACGCCTCGCCTATGACGTGTGGTATTCGCGCAATGCGAGCTTTGCGCTCGATGTGGAGATCATCATTCGCACCATCGGCGAAGTGATCAGCCAGCGGAACGCCTACTGATGCGCGCCCGCAAGCTTCTCTCGCAAGACATCGCCGCACCGCGCCGCGCCTATCAGCGCCGCGATCCGGACCGCATCTATAACGAAGTCGTCGTCGGCGGCATTCGCACGGCCTGCGTCGGGCGCGAACAGCTCGGGCGTCTCATGGTCGGCGACTGCCTCGCGGCACGCGGCGGCAAGCGCCGTGCGCGCCTGATCTTCGCCTCCAACGGCCACGCCGTTTCCATGGTCCGCAATGACGAAAGCTTTCGCGAAAATTTCACCAAAGCCGATCTCATCCATGCAGACGGCCAGCCGGTCGTCATCGCTTCCAGGCTGCTGACGGACACACCAATTCCGGAGCGCACCGCCACCACCGATTTCATCCACGACGCCGCCATCAAGGCGCGCGAGAACAATCTGCGCTTCTTCCTCTTCGGTTCAACCGAAGCGGTGAACGCGGCCTGCGCCGAGAAGCTGCGCGAATCCTATCCGGGCCTGAAGATCGTCGGCCGCCGCCACGGCTATTTCTCCGAAGATCAGGAAGCGGAGATTGTCGAAGAGATCAACGCGGCCGATGCCGATGTCGTATGGGTCGCGCTGGGCGTCCCGAAGGAATACGAGTTCTGCGTGCGCAACCGCGAGAAGATCAGCGCCGGTTGGCTGGTGACCGCGGGCGGCTGTTTCAACTTCGTCTGCGGTGAATACCGCCGTGCGCCGCAATGGATGCAGGCCGCGAGCCTGGAGTGGCTGTACCGGCTGTGGCGCGAGCCAAAAAGGCTGTGGAAACGCTACGCCGTCACAAATCCTATCGCCGCGTTTACCCTTTTGACACGCACCATGTCCTACAGGTCGAAGGACTGATCAGGCCTGCTTATGAGCGATGCCGCGCCGCTGACCGCCACCGCCGGGATAGATCGCGTGAAAGCGCCTTCCGCCCTGGGCGATCTTGTGTCTCTGGTGCTGCGCTACGCCTTCAACACGCTCGGCCCCTTTTCCATCGCCGGCGCGCATTTTCTCTCCTCGCTGTTGTTTCTGCGCTTCCTGCCGCAGGCGCAATTTGGTCTTTTCTCTTTCGTGTTCGTCGTCGTGCCCTTTGCCCTGTCGATGGGCGGCGCACTGTTCGGCGCGGCACTGGTCAACACCGCCAACGGCAAGGTGCCGATGACGGCGGCCGAACTCGCCGCTTACATGAAAGCCAATCTGGTTTATGCGGGCCTCGCGACCGTTACGATCTTCGGCTTGATGACCGCGGGAACGGCGAGCGTGCCGCTGGCCGCGATCGTTGCGCTCTACGGCGCGTTGATGACGATCCGCTGGTTCGCACGTTGCCACGCCTACGCTGTGCATCAGATACCGCGCGCGATCGTTTCCGACCTTATCTACAGCAGCGTGCTGGTGAGCGGCCTTGGCATCCTCGTCTTCACGCACAATCTCACACCGATTTTCGCGGCATTGGCTTTGGTTCTGTGTTCGGCTTGCGCGGTGATCGGCTTCGGCCACGAGTTTCTGCGCGCGCAGGCGAGCGCGCTGTGGGAAGGATCGCTGCGCGCCTTTCTGCCAATCTGGCGCGATCTTGCGCGCTGGTCGCTTTTGGGTGTGATCTCCACCGAACTCACCGCCAATGCGCACGCTTATCTGGTGACGCTGATCTCCGGCCCCAAAGCTTTCGCATTGCTCGCCGTCGGCTCTCTCTTCATGCGCCCGGCGTCGCTGGTGATGACGGCGTTGCCCGACGCCGAACGAGCTTCCATGGCGCGTGCGCTGAACGCCGGAAAATACGGCGATGCGATGCGCGCCGTCTTTCAGTTCCGCGTCGCGGGCCTTGTCGTCCTTGCCGGCACGTCGGCGCTCGCGGCCATCATCATGATCTGGTTCCCGCAACTCATCCTCAAGCGCGGCTATGACCAAGCCAGTGTGATCGCGGTTGTCTGCCTGTGGGTGGCCATCATGGCGATCCGCGCGCTGCGCACACCCGAGTCGATCCTTTTGCAGGCAGGCGGAGAATTCAAACCGTTGGCCGGCGCCAGCGTGAATTCCAGCATCGTGTCACTCGCCTTCACGACCATCCTGCTCCTTGCCTTCGGCCCCATCATCTCCATGGGCGGCGTCATGGCGGGCGAGCTCGTGATGGCGTTGCAGATTTTCGCGCAGGCACGCAAATGGCGGGCGCAACATGCCTAGCGTTCTGATCGCCATCCCGAGCTTTCGCCGACCGAAGAGCCTGGAACGCCTGCTCACGGCCATCGCGAATTTGAACACGCGCGCTAACGTTACTGTCCTTGTCGCCGACAACGATGCCGACCGCCTCGAAGCGGTGGCGACCTGCGATGCGGTGCGTGCGCGCGGCTATCGCTGGCCGATCTCTTCCATCGTCGTCACCGAGCGCGGCATCGCCAATGTGCGCAACGCTCTCGTCGCAGAAGCGTTGCGGCAGCCACCGTGCGATTTCATCGCCATGCTGGACGACGATGAAGAGCCGGATAGGAACTGGCTGGATGAATTGCTGCGCGTGCAGGCCGAGACAGGCGCCGATGCGTTGAACGGCTCCACCAAGCGCGTCTTTGAAACCGATCCCGGCGCATGGGCCACCCATTGCGACGGCGTGTCGGACATTTTCGCGCCCACCGGCCGCATCGACATCATCGAGGGCACTGGCAATCTTCTGGCGCGGCGCACGTTGTTTGCGGGCATGACCGTGCCCTGGTTCGATCCGACCTTCGCCATGACGGGCGGCGAGGACAAGGACTTCTTCGTGCGGGCCAAGAACGCCGGCGCGCGTTTCGCCTGGGCGAACGAAGCCATCGCCTATGACTATGTGCCACCCTCGCGCGCCAATCTGAAATGGGCGCTCAGCCGTGCCTACAGCGCGGGCAATTCTGACATGCGCGTGTTTCTGAAATACCGCCCGAACCTCGCCTCAAAGCTCAATGAAATGGCGCGCATCGTGGCCGCGCTCTTGTTGAACCCGGTTCTGTTCGTCATCCTCGCCTTCAATCCGAATCGCCGCGTCAGGCCGCTGCGCAAACTCTATCGCGCATTCGGCAAGCTGGCGGCGATCGGCGGACGGACTTACGAAGAGTATTCCGTAATTCATGGCCAATGACGGAATAGCCATTCGCGACGCCCACGCGGGACAGGATGTTGCCTCCCGCTTCCTCGAGTTTGCCTTCGGCGCCTTCCTGCTGCTGGTCTTCGTGGGCCTGCAGCCTTTCGCCATCCGCGATCCCAATGTGCTGGTGAATGGCGACATGCTCGCCGCCGGCGAAGGCGACCTGGTGCGCCAGATTCTTTATATTCTGTTTTTCGCGATCATCTTCGTCGTCGCGATCCAGCGCGAGGGATGGCGCGCGATCGACTCCGTGCCGCCGGTTCTGGCACTGCTGCTTCTCTGGTGCGGACTGAGCGCGCTGTGGACCGAAGCGCCGCCCATGATCACCATCCGCCGCGTCGGATTGGAAGTCATCGTCGTGCTCTCGGCGATGCTGAGCGTCAACGCGCTGGGCGCGGACCGCGCCTTCCGCGTCTTGCGCCTGGTGCTGGCACTGGTGCTGATCGTGAACTGGATTTCGATTCCCATCATCCCGCAAGCGGTGCACCAGGCGAACGAAACCGATCCCAGCATTGTCGGTGACTGGCGCGGGCTCTACTTCCATAAAAACATCACCGGTGCCGTGTGCGCGCTGTCGGCGATGGTGTTCCTCTATTATGCGATCCGTGACAAAAGCCGCGCTGACTGGCTGCTCCTGATCGCGACACTGGGCTTTCTGGTGATGACGCGCTCCAAATCCTCGATGGGACTTCTGCCGCTCGGTGTCGGCGCCGGCGCACTTTATTATTGGGCATGGCGGCGCAGCCTCGATCGCGCCATCGTCAGCGTCTGCATTGTGCTCGTGGCGTTGCTCGCGGCGGCGCTGGCGGGTGTCTATTATCACGACCTCGTCCGCATCTTCTCCGACCCGCAAGAATTCACGGGCCGTACCGTCATCTGGCAGGCGGAGATCGCCTTCATCCGCGATCACGCATGGCTGGGCTCCGGATTCGGCTCGTTTGCCGATACCGGCGCGTTGTCGCCGCTGCATGCCTATGTCGGACAGAACTGGGTCGATACGATCAGCCACGGCCATAATGGCTATCTGCAATTGATGGTGACGACGGGCATCATCGGTTTTGTGCTCACCATGATCTGCGTGCTCATCCAGCCAGGCCTCGCCTTCTGGCGCATGGACGGGATGGACCACCTGCTCAAATCGTTCCTGTTCGCGCTCTTCACCTTCTTCATCTTTCACAATCTGACAGAGTCCGACTTTCTGGAAAGCGATGGCGCCAGCTGGGTTGTCTTCCTGATGATGCTGGCGGTGTTGCGACGTTACCGTCTGACGCGTACGCCATGACACCGCTGTTCTCCGTCATCATTCCGGTCTTCAATCGCGCCGACGTTCTGGAGCGCGCGGTGCGCTCCGTGCTCGAACAGAGCTGCCAGGATTTCGAGATCGTCGTGGTGGATGACGGTTCCCGCGACCACCCCGAACAAATCATCGAAAGCATTGGCGATCCGCGCGTCCGCATCCTGCATCAGGAAAATCGCGGCGGTGCGGCCGCGCGCAATCGCGGCTTCGACGAAGCCAAGGGGCGGTATGTGGCGCTGCTGGATTCCGACGACTGGTTCCTGCCGCACCATCTTCAGAAGATGCGTGCGCTTTTGGAGAACACCACGAATACCGTGGGCTATGCGCGCATGGTGGTCGATCGCGGCAATGGCGTCACCATGCTGAAGCCGCCGCGTGCGATCCGGCCCGACGAGCACATGGGAACATATCTTCTCTGCGATCGTGGATTTGTGCCTACGATCACCGTGGCGCTTTCGGCGGAAACCGCACGGCGCGTGCGGTACGGCGGCTGGCGTCCGGCGGAAGACACCGATTTCGCCCTCCGGCTTTTCGTCGCCGGGTGCAAATTCCAGATGGTCAATGAGCCGGGCGCTGTCTGGAACGATGTCTACGATCCCAAGCGTACATCGGCCGGCCGCAAAGGCCATGACCTCGTTCCCTGGATCGAGAAGATGAAGCCCGATATTCCACGACGCGCTTATTACGGCGCGTACGGATGGGCCATTGCCAAGGGCACAGTCGTCAAACAGCCATGGCGCGCGCTGTATTACTATCTGCGTGCCGTGCTGTACGGCTGCTACAATCCGCGTCTCGCCCTCATCATCTTCCTGCAGATATTTCTCTCCGACGGTTTCTATCGGCGCATCGCCGACCGTGCGATTCCGTTTGTTCCCCGGCGCGGCGTATCGGCCTGATGCTTACGCGCCGTCTGTTTCTGGAAATGGCAGGCGCGGCGGCAACGCTGCGTGCCAGCTTCGCGGCGGTGCCGGATGAAGGCTTGCGCGCCATCGCGGCGCGGCGCGGCATCCTCTATGGCTGCGCGGCGGCGACCTATGAATTGAAGGATTCGACATTCGCGGCTGCATTGGCGCAGGAGGCTGCAATTCTCTCCGCCGAATATGAGATGAAGCGCGCCGCCATCGAACCGGTGCGCGGCTCATATGATTTCTCGGGCGGCGATGGACTGCTGGCCTTTGCACGCGCACATGGCATGTCGTTCCGTGGCCACACGCTGGTCTGGCATCACAGCAATCCGCCCTGGCTCGAAGACGCGCTGCAATCGGCGGACGCGGAAGCTTTTCTCACGAATTATATCGCCGCCGTCGCAGGCCATTACGAAGGCCGCGTGACATCCTGGGATGTCGTGAACGAAGTGCTGCAGCCGCAGGATGGACGCGCCGATGGTTTGCGCAACTCATTTTGGCTGAAGCGGTTCGGACCTGAGTATATCGATCTGGCGTTCCATACGGCGCGTTCAGCCGCCCCCCATGCGATGCTCGTCTATAACGATTGGGGCTGCGAATTGGGCGCACCGGACAATGACCGCTTCCGCGCCGCCACGCTGAAATTTCTCGACGACGCGTTGGCGCGGGGCGTCCCCATCCATGCGCTGGGCATGCAGGGCCATCTCTCGGCCTTTGGCACACAGGTCGATCAGAAGAAGCTTTCGGCCTTTCTCGAAGCCGTGCGGCGGATGGGACTGAAGATCCTCGTCACCGAACATGATGTCGATGACAGCGGCGGACCGCTGGACGTTGCGGTGCGCGACCGCGCCGTGGCGGATGCCAGCCGGCGTTTTCTGGATGTGATGCTGGACAATCCCGCGACGATCGCGGTGCTGACCTGGGGATTGTCGGATCGCTTTATCGATCCGCCCGGCTGGCGTGACCGCCTGGCCGGGCGTTATCCGCGGATGCTGCCGCTCGACAGCGACTGCGCGCGGAAACCGATGTGGCGCGCGATGGCGAAAGCTTTCGCCTAAGCCTTCACCTTTTTGCGCAGGTGCTTCGCCAGAACCGGCGCGGCATATTCGGCGCCCGTCATGAAGCGCATCAACGGACCGAAGCTGTTCGCAGAAGCCGGGCCGACCACATAAAGACCGGGATAGGTCGTCTCGAAATTGCCGGAAAGCCTTGGTGCCGCGCCCGTCGTTGCGATGCGCGACAGAAGTGACGGCGTCATGAAGCCCACGCGCGACAGATCCGCCCGGAAACCCGTGGCGGCAACGACATGATCGCATTCCACCGTCTTGGCTTCACCGCGCTTGTCGGTGACGCGCAGCAATACGCGCTTGCCCACCATGCGCGCCGCATCCAGCTTGCAATTGAGCATCTCGGCGACCTTGCCCTCGACACGCTGGCGCACGAACCAGCCGGGCGCGGGGCCAAGATGACGCTTCACGATTTCAAGGCGCAGCTTTTCCGGCAGGAAGCGAAAAAGGAACGGCAAGTTCACCGCTGCCCAGGAACGCCAGCCCGGCCCGATGGTCGTGGCGGGATTGCGAATCTGCTTCCACCACTTGTCGTTATCCGCACTCGGCGGCGCGTGATAGCGAAGCGCGCTGTCGCGCGCGACGATCTTCACCGAAGCGCCGCCATCGTTGAGCAGCGCGGCAAGATCGACGGCGGATGCACCCGCACCCAGAACAACGACTTCCTTGCCCTTGAACTGGGCCGCGTCGCGGTGATCGTAGCTGTGCGATGTCACGCCCTTGTCGAGATAGGTCAGTTCCTCCGGCACGTTGCGGAACCAGGTGATGCCGATCGCAAGAACGACGCGGCGCGCCAGGATGCAGCGGCCGTCTTCCAGTGTCAGCGCAAAACCTGCATCGGACGCTTCAAGATTGGTGACGTCGAATTCTTCGAGCGTCGGCACATAGGTCTGGCGGAACCAACTCGCATATTCGAGGAAGAGATCCAGCGAGATCGGGATTGCCGTATCCGCGTAAGGAATGCCGCGCGCCTCGCAATAGGCTTTCAGCGTCGAGTCCTTGGACGGGTGCGAGAGGGAGGAGCCGAAGCCTTCGGACTTCAGCAGCATGTCCTTGGGCATGTGGTTGCGCCAGGTGTCGAGCGCGTGGCCGAAGATGCGGAAGGAAACGCCCCGGGCCGCAAGCTGCGCCGCAAGCGACAAGCCGTAAGGGCCGGCACCGATGATCGCGACTTCGCAGTCCACGGCGGGTTTTTTCGTCCCGAGGGAGAACAGCCCTTCGGAAGGCTTCGGGGTCAGAACGGGACGAACCGCTCCAACGTCTTCAAAATCGACACTGGTCATGGGGCAAAACCTGTTCCAATACGGCACAGCACCGGGATTTCTGCCCCGAAGCTGTACGCTTTTCCGCGCTCGGGCAGATTCATCCAAGTCACATGCCAGATGCGCTATTCACCGATGATTGACGCGATGCCCGGCATAGTGCGCCATGACCGTTAAGGTATTGCTCGTCACCACGGTGCGTTGGCCGTCCGCTGCCAGACTGGCCGGCGCCTTCGCCGCGACGGGATGCACCATCGATGCCGTGTTGCCGGCGGATCATCCGGCGGCCCGCAGCCGGTATTTCGAGCGCGTCTATTCCTATCGGCCGTTCAGCGGTGCCGCCTCTTTCGTGGAAGCCGCGGAGCGATCACGCAGCGACATCGTTCTGGCGCTCGATGATCGCGCGACGATGCTTCTGTTACGCGCACGCCAAAAGGCGCCCGATCATATCGCCGCGCTGATCGCGCAATCTCTGGGCTGCGCGAAAAATTACACCCAGTTGATGTCGCGCAGCGGCTTCATCGAAGCGGCACGCCAGGCCGACATCCGCACGCCTCTCACGCGCGCGATCGAAAGCGAAGCGGATCTGGAAGACGCGATCCGCCAGATCGGATTTCCGTCCTTGCTCAAGGCCGACGGCACTTGGGGCGGCGACGGCGTCGCGGTGGTGCGTGACCGGGACGAAGCGCTGCTGGCATGGCGCCGCCTTTCCAACCCGCCATCGCTTCTGCGCAGCGTGGTGCGCGCCATTCGCCGCTCCGACGCGCATTTCCTGCGCACCGCGCTGGACGCCAAAGCGCCCGCGACCAGCCTGCAGCAATTCATTCCGGGAAAGCCGGCGACCACATCCTTCGCCTGCTGGCAGGGAAAGCTGCTTGCCGCCAATCACCTGGAAACACTCGCCGCGCAAGAAGCAAACGGGCCCGCAAGCGTGCTGCGCCGTATCGAAAGCGAAGAGATGGATGAGGCGGCCACGCGCCTTGCCGCGCATTTCGGCCTTAGCGGTCTGCATGGTCTCGACTACATCCGCGACGATCAGGGGCGGGCGCATCTTATCGAGATCAATCCGCGCAGCCCGCAGACGAGCTATCTCAGCTTCGGCACGGGACATGATCTCGTTTCCGCGCTGGTGGCGCGGGTAGACGGTCATGCGCGTCCGCCGCGGCCGCGCGTCGCCAGCGATGTCGTCGCGCTCTTTCCGCAAGAGTGGATGCGCGATCCGGCGAGTCCCTATCTGACTTCCGCCTTCCATGATGTGCCGTGGGACGACCCGGCCATTATCCGCGTCTGGATGTCGTCGCAGCAGGCCCGCCCCGCCCTCGAAAAATGGCGGCATTTCATGGCGAACAATCCCGCCAGCGCCCGCCTCGCGGCCCAGCCTTAAGCGTTGTTTGCACTACCGGCCGTTAACCATTCCGCAGTGGCTGGCGGGGTTAAATCCGCCGTCTGGCTTTGAAAGATGCGGGGGCCCTCGCGTCTCTCCAAGTCTCATGGCGGTACAGAGGCGATGGCGTTCTCGAATTCACCCACATATCCCGGCGCACGCGCGGCCGGACAGGACGGCGCTGGCGCATTCCGCTTCAGCGATCTTCTCGCGATGGGCGCCAAACGCCTTGCACTGATCCTCACCACAGCCACTGTCGTCGTTGCCGTCACGATCATCGCGCTTCTGCTTTGGCCTTCGACCTATTCCGCCTCCACGCTCGTCATGCTGGACCAACGCACCAACAGCGTGGCATCGAGCACATCGGTATTGTCGTCGCTACCAACCGACCCGGTGTCGGTGCAGAACCAGCTCCAGATCATCACATCGCGCGATCTCGCGGCGCGCGTCATCGCCGACTTGAAACTTTATGAAGATCCGGAATTCGCCAAGCCGGATGCCATCACCGGTGAGATGCCCGCCGCCGATGCGGTGATCGACAATTTCGAACGTCATCTCACCGCGGAAGCCGTCGGACTCTCGACGACCATCAACATCACATTCAAATCCAGCGATGCGAAGAAAGCCGCGACCATCGCCAACGCCATCGCGTCTGCCTATCTCGCCGACCAGGTGAATTTCGAAGACGAGGCCACACGCGACACCACCACTTGGCTGCTTGACCGTATCCATTCGCTCGCGCGTCAGGTGCAAGGCGCGGAAATGGCCGTGCAGCAATATCGCGCGCAGAACAATCTCAATGACACCAGCAACGGCGACTCGCTGATCGACCAGCAGCTCATCGCGCAGAACGCCGCACTCGTCGCGGCCAAGTCCGATCTCGCGCAGAAGCAGGCGATCTCGTCGCATGTGAATTCCATGCTTGCCACCGGACATGGCGCGGACGTCTCGCAGGTCGTTTCCTCGCCGCTGATCATTCAGTTGCGCACGCAAGAGGCCGATCTGCTGCGCCAGGAAGCACAACTCTCCTCGAAGTACGGGCCACGCCATCCCAAGATGGTGGATGTCGAATCGCAGAAAGAAAATCTGCAAGACAAGATCGCGCAGGAAGCCGCGCGTGTCAGCGGCGCGGCATCGAACGATGTCGCCGTGGCGCGCGCCAATGTGGGCTCGCTGGCGGCAAGCCTGAAAGCGCTCGAAAAGAACGCAAGCTCCGACAGCCTTAAGCGCGTGAAGCTGAAGGCGCTGGAAGCCAACGCCACCTCGACGCGCACCATGTATGAAGCGTTCGTCACGCGCCTGCGTGAGACGCAGGGCGCCGTCGGGATTCCCAGCGCGCGCGTGATCTCTTCCGCCGCCGTGCCGGCGCATCCGAGTTCGCCCAAGCGCACCATGATCGCTGCTGCCTCCATCCCGGTTGGCTTGCTCCTCGGCCTGCTGTTCGCATTGCTCGCCGAACGAAACAGCCCGGCCGTCGCGTATCGTCCCCGCGCCACCCTCCGCCCGGCGGTTGCGATGGCGGCCACAGCGCCCACGGTCGATCCGCTGCGCGGCGCACCGGTGATCGGCGAGATTCCGGATTATCAAAGCCTGCGCGCCGCCGATGTCGTGATCGACCGGCCGAACGATTCCTATTCCCGCGGTGTCGATGCGCTGCTGAACCGCCTCGCACCTGCAAAACGCGGCACTGGCGGCAAAGTCATCGCACTCACCGCCGCCGATCAGAGTGAAGGCCGCACCGCGCTCGCCGCAGCCCTCGCGCGCGCGGCGACACAGCGCGGCCTGCGCGCCATCGTCATCGACAGCGATTTCCAATTGCCCCGCGCCGCGCAGGCGATGGGCCTTTCGCAGAGCGATCTGGGATTGCAGGATGTCCTGTCGGGTACCTCGCCGCTCAGCCAGAGCCTTGCGCGCGATACACGCTCAAGCGCGCTCCTGCTGTCGCCCGCACGCCTTCATTCGCCCAACGCGCAGTTCCTCAATGCGCTGCCGCAGCTCGTCGCCTATCTGAAGCGCAATTTCGATCTCGTCATCGTGGATTGCCCGGCGCCGGGCTATGCCATCGCCTCGCGTTATTTCCTGCCGCTCAGCGATGCCGCCGTGCTGCTGGTGCGCTGGCAATCGACGCCGCGCGCGGCCGTGGCCCAGACGATCGACACATTGGCGGCATTGCGCGTTCCCGCCACGGGCGTGATTTTTGCGCGCTAAACGCGCATAACGATCCTGCCCATAATTCGCTGGCCGGGACGGCCTTAAGCCTTATAGTCGCGGCCCATGAGACGCGACCCTTCCGCCCCAGCGGGCGCCGTTCACCGCCGAACCATCGACAGCAAGCTCCTGAAAAAAGAGACGCTCGGCGATCCCACCGAACGGCTGATCGATATCTATATCCCTGCCGGCCATGACGGGCGCGGTCTTCCATTGCTGGTCGATATCGTCGGCTTCACCGCCGGTGGACCTGCGCATACCAACTGGAAGAATTTCGGCGAGAATTTGCCCGAGCGACTCGACCGGCTGATCGCAAGCGGCGCGATGCCGCCCTGCGTCGTCGCCTTTCCGGATTGTTTCACCAAGCTCGGCGGCAACCAATACATCAACAGCGACGGCACCGGACGCTGGGCCGACTTTCTGATGGAAGAAGCCGTGCCCTCTGTCGAAAAAGAGTTCGGCTGCGGCGGCAAAAGCAAGCGCGGCATATTCGGCAAAAGCTCCGGCGGCTACGGCGCCATGGTGCACGCCCTGCTCTATCCGGATTTCTGGTCGGCAGCCGCGGTGCATTCCGGCGATATGGGTTTCGACCTGATGTATCGCCACGAATTTCCCGTCGTGCTGCGCGCGCTGGCAGCGGTCGGCGGCAATCCGAAACCCTGGCTGGAGAAATTCTACGCCGCGCAGAAGACCAAAGATTCCGACATCCACATCATCATGATGCTGTGTCAGGCCGCCACATTCGATCCCGACACATCGGCCTATATGAACATCCGCCTGCCGGTCGATCCGCACACCTGCGAATTCATCGCCGATCGCTGGCAGAACTGGCTGAACTGGGATCCGCTCGTCATGGCGCAGACGCGTGCCGACGATCTGAAGAAATTGAAGATGCTCTATATCGATTGCGGCGACACCGACCAGTACAACCTCGTTTACGGCGCGCGGCGCATGCATGCGCTGCTCGAAAAGCGCGGCGTCACGCATATCTATGAAGAATTCTCCGACAACCACTCTTCCGTCGATTACCGGATGGACAAGAGTCTTCCCCTGCTCGTAAAGGCGCTTTCGCAATGATGGACACGAACAAGCTCAAGCAATTCTGCGACACGCAATGGGATGAGTCCGTCATCCCCTCGATTGCCGATTACATCCGCATCCCCAACAAGTCGCCGGCCTTCGATCCCAAATGGGCCGAGCACGGCTATATGGATCAGGCCGTGTCGCTGATGGAGAAATGGGCGCGCGAAAAGATCGCGGCGATCAAGGATGCCAAGCTGGAAGTGATCCGCCTGGAAGGCCGCACGCCGCTGATCTTTATCGATCTGCCGGGCAACAAGAACGATGACACCGTTCTTCTTTACGGCCATCTCGACAAGCAGCCGGAGATGAAAGGCTGGTTCGAAGGCTTCGGGCCGTGGGAGCCGCGCCGCGACGGCGACAAGCTTTATGGCCGCGGCTCCGCCGATGACGGCTATGCCATCTACGCCTCGATCACCGCGCTTCTGGCGCTGCAGGACCAGAACATTCCGCGCGCGCGTTGCGTGATCGTGATCGAAGCCTGCGAGGAATCCGGCAGCTACGATCTTCCCTTCTATATCGACCATCTCGCCGATCGCCTCGGCAAGCCGTCATTGGTCGTATGCCTGGATTCGGGCTGCGGAAATTACGATCAACTCTGGCTCACCACCTCGCTGCGCGGCATCGCGATGGGCGTGCTGAAGGTGCGCGTGCTCACCGAAGGCGTGCATTCGGGCGATGCGTCCGGCATCGTGCCATCGTCCTTCCGCATCACACGCAATCTATTGTCGCGCGTCGAAGACGAAGCGACCGGCGCGATCAAGCTGCAGGATCTTTATGTGCAGGTGCCACCACAGCGCATCGAACAAGCCAAACAGGCGGCGCAGATTCTGGGCAAGGAGGTCTTCAACAAGCTTCCCTTTGCCGGCGCCACGCGCCCCATATCGGAAGATTTGACCGATCTGGTGCTCAACCGCACATGGCGCCCGCAACTGGCGATCACCGCGATCGACGGTTATCCGCTGCCGGAGAATGGCGGCAATGTTCTTTTGCCCTATTCCTCCACCAAGCTTTCCTTCCGTTTGCCGCCGACCGCGAATGCGGACAAGGCGACTGCGCTCATCAAGAAGACGCTGGAAACCGATCCGCCTTATGGCGCGGAAGTGGAGTTCGACGCCGAAGGCGGGCAGAGCGGCTGGGAAGCGCCCGCGCTCGCGCCATGGCTGGAGAAATCTATCCAGGCGGCATCGCATATGGCATTCGGCAAACCGCCCGCTTACATGGGCGAAGGCGGCAGCATTCCGTTCATGGGCATGCTGGGCGAGAAATTCCCCAAGACGCAGTTCGTGATCACCGGCGTGCTCGGCCCGCATTCCAACGCGCATGGTCCCAACGAATTCCTGCACGTGCCGACCGCGAAGAAGGTCACCGCCTCGATCGCGCAGATCGTTGCCGATCACTATGCGCGGCGCTGAAGCTATAGAATTTACTATATATTCCAGTATCTTACGGGATAAATAAATATTTCCTATTTAAGGAATAATTAGCTTGACACCGTGACGGTGGTCCCGTACATTTCTCCCAATTCTGGAATTGCGCCTGTCGCGAAGCCCCGCCCAGAACGCGGGGCTTTTCCACATCTTGCGTGAATTGCGGCGGCCCCTCCGCCATGCACAATTCGCCGAGCACAAAAAATCGCTGGGGAGATTCGACATGAACAAACACACGATGCGCGGCGCGCTCGCGGCATTGCTCCTTGTGAGCGCCGGCACGCTCGCCCTCGCCGCGGACAAGCCGCTCTACGGCGCCTGGGGCTTCGACTCCGCCGGCATGGACAAGGCGACGACGCCCGGAAACGATTTCTTCCGCTACGCGAACGGCACCTGGCTCGACAATCATCCCATCCCTGCCGACAAGCCGGCGGTGTCGATGCGTCTGGAAATGACGGACCGCACCGAAGGCCGCGTGCATGACATTCTGGAAGCCGCCGCCGCGAAGGCGACGCACCAGCCCACCGATCTCGAAGGCAAAGCCGGCGCGTTCTACAAGGCGTTCATGGACGAGGCGCATGTCGAACAGCTTGGCGCCAGGCCGATCCAGCCCGAGCTCGATGCCGTGCGCAAAGCCAAAACGCGCGAGGCGCTGGCGCAGCTCATGGGCCGCAACAATTCGGATTTCGAAGATTCGCTCTACAATGTCAGCATCGATATCGATCTGAAGGATCCGAACAAATACGCCATCTATCTTTCGCAGAGCGGGCTCGGCCTGCCGGATCGCGACTATTATCTCGAAAAGAATTTCGCGCCGGCCAAGGCGAAATATCAGGCCTATGTCGCGCAGCTTCTGGGCTTGATCGGCTGGAAGAATGCCGATGCCCGCGCCAAGGACGTGGTCGCGTTTGAAACCAAGATCGCCAACGCCAGCTGGACCAAGGTTCAGGAGCGCGATCTGAATGCGGTGTACAATCCCGTCAGCACCGCCGATCTGCGCACGCTCGCGCCCGGCTTCGACTGGGATGCCTTCCTGAAGGAAGCGGGTCTTGGCCGTATCAACCGCGTGATCGTGGCGGAAAAGAGCGCATTCCCGAAGCTGGCCGCGATCTACGGCACCGCGCCGCTGGAAACCATCAAGGCGTGGCAGGCTTTCCACGTCGCCGATAACGCCGCGCCATACCTCTCCAAGGCGTTCACCGACGCCTACTTCGACATGCATCAGAAAACACTGTCGGGTCAGGCACAGCAGCGTGTGCGCTGGAAGCGCGCCATCACCGCCGTCAGCGGCGATGATTTCGGCGTCGGCGATCGTTTCGGCACTTTCGGCACGATGGGCTTCGGCGTCGGCCAACTCTACACCGCCAAATGGTTCGGCCCCGACGCGAAAGCCAAGATCGAAACGCTCGTTCACAATCTTCTCGCCGCCTATCGCGTGCGCCTGCAGAATCTGGACTGGATGAGCGACGCCACGAAGGCCGAAGCGATCAAGAAGCTCGACACCTACACGATCAAGGTCGGCTATCCGGATCATCCGCGCGATTATTCCGGTCTCGTCGTCACCGATGACGATATTGTCGGCGACGTGCGCCGCGCCGGCGCGTTCGACTGGGCGTTCTATCTGGGCCGCTACAACGGTCCGGTCGATCGCACCGACTGGCAGATGACGCCGCAAACCAACGATGCCTATAACGGCTCGCTGCGCGATATCGTCTTTCCGGCAGGCATTCTTCAGGCGCCGATCTTCGACGCCAATGCCGATCCGGCCATCAATTACGGCGCGGTGGGCGGCGTGATCGGGCATGAGCTGACGCACGGTTTCGACGACGAAGGCCGCAAGATCGACGCCGAAGGCCGCCTGCGCGACTGGTGGACCAAAGATGATGCGGCGAAGTTCGAAGCGCGCGCGAAAGCGCTGGGAGCGCAATATTCCAGCTTCGAGCCCTTACCCGGCGTGCATGTGAATGGCGATCTGACGATGGGCGAGAATATCGCCGATCTGGGCGGCGTCACACTGGCGCTCGATGCCTATCACACCTCGCTCAAGGGCAGGCATGCGCGCAAGGTTGACGGCTTTACCGGCGATCAGCGCGTGTTCCTCGGCTGGGCCCAGGCCTGGCGCGGAAAAGTCTCGGACGATTATGTGAAGAAGCAGGTCGTCAGCGATCCGCACAGCCCGCGCCAGTTTCGCGTCAATGGGCCGTTGCGCAACGTCGATGCCTGGTACGATTCTTTCGAAGTGAAGCCGGGCGACAAGCTTTACATCGCGCCGGACGCCCGCGTGCACATCTGGTGACGGAGCTTTGCGGGGCTGCACGCGTTGGGTGTCGCGAGTGACCTGCGAGGACCGAACGGATGCATGACCGGCTGCGCGAATTTCCCGATGCCGACGGCATGATTGCCAATCTGGCGGACGAGATCGTCCGCAGATTGAGTGCGGCGGTGCGCGATCGTGGACGCGCAAGTTTTGTTGTCTCCGGCGGCACCACACCCGGTGCGCTATTCGATGTCCTCTGCGAACGCGATGCGCCCTGGGACAAAGTCTGGATCACGCTGTCGGACGAACGCTGGATCGCGCCATCCGAAGACGGCAGCAATGAGAATCTGGTGCGCACGCGCCTGCTGCGCGGCAAAGCGGCCGCCGCGCATTTCGTGCCGATGAAGACCAAGGATGCGAAGCCTGAAGATGCGCAAGCCACCGTCGGCGCAGCCATCACCGCAATGCCGCATCCCTTCGATGTGACGATTCTGGGTATGGGCGATGATGGGCACACCGCTTCGCTCTACCCCCACGCGCCGGAATTGAAGGCAGCGCTCGACACGAACGCGGCAGCGCTGGTGCATGCCGTCCACGCGCAAAACGCGGCGGCGACAGGCGATCGGATGACACTGACCTTGCGCGCAATCCTGGATTCCAAATGGATCGTCGTCCTCATCAAGGGCGACGGGAAGATGAAAACTTACCGGGATGCGGAACAGGGCAGCGACCCGCTGGAGATGCCCGTGCGCACCGTGCTGGCGCAGGCCAACGTGCCGGTCGAGGTGTTCTGGGCGCCTTAGTCTCGCCCAGAGAGTTTCGCACGCCCCAAAATTCTCAGGGTGGCATTCCGCCCCGCGCGAAGTATTGGGTAGAGAAATCGCGTAAGCCGAGGGTGGCGAAAGACGGTAGCGTTGATGCGATTGAACAATCCGCTTTCGGAACTCATCGCCGCCATCGCGCTCATGGCATCGGGACCGTGATAGAGGCGACCATCGATGATAAATGCCATTCCTTCATCGATGTTTAGCCCTTCCTGATCGAACGCGCGCACCAGATTCGGATAGTCTCTGGCGTTCAGAAGAACGATCGGACCCAGCGTCTGTTTCAGGCGGTAGAAGGCCACATAGTTGCTACAGAATGGGCAATCGCCATCATAGATAATGACGCGCTCCTTGGTAGGAAGCGCAGCGTGAATGCAATCTGAAAGGTCGCTACCGTTCATTGGTGGGTGTAGGCCAATAGGTTGTGATGCAAATATAGGTACGGCCCCCAGAAACTGAAATATCGGCCGGAATCCAGATCGTGGACCCGCACAATCGTATACCAGCTATCTGCGCTCACTTTCACGGGCGAGAAGACCGATTTGGAACGCCAAAACCCTGGCAATGGCCGGATTGTAGCCGCGTCCGGTGAAATCGTCGGGTCTGTCAAATAGAGAAGCTGCACTGTGGAGTGCGCGAAGCCATAGGTCCGCACGGTCATCTGATCGTGGACGAGATCGACCGACGCTGTCGCCATTAGAACCTTGTCCGTCGCCGGATAATAAACACTGACCAAGTTCTCGTAGATCACCCTCTGTTTCAGCGGGTCTTCCGGGAAAGCGGGAATGGCTTTCACGCTGCACGATATCGCCAGCGCAGTCGTTCCGGTTTCGGTATATGGCTTGGAACTGGCGGGGTAGTAGCGCCACGGCGCCCAGGGATATTTCAGATCCTTGGTAGAGCGAATGGTCCCGCTGGCCCGCATGATTGTCTTATAGGTCGTTTTTGTGAATGCTATCTTCGACTGATCGTCAGCCTGCGGAGCAACATAGGAACAGCCACTATCGAGAACGGCGCGATAATCGTTCAGATATCCGGTCTTGTGATAGGTGACGTCCCCGCCGATGAAGTAGACGAATTTCTTGTGAAGAAATGCGCGGGCATGTATTCGCTCCGGGAATGTGACCGTGTCATCAACGGTAGAATAGAAATCCATTGGCGAGAACGGATAGAAGCGGTTCGACCAGCTCGATTTTGTCGCAGCAACGATGCAAAAGAGCGCGACGAAGCCGGTAGAATAGTAAGCCGCAGCCGAAGACCAAAGCCGAATGGATCGAGGCGGCGTGCTCGACACCATGGACCTCTTTAGAACGGCAGCGATCCAATAGTCCCAATCGACGAATAGCGCACACAACAAGAACCAAGATGCCACGCCAAGCGTCATAATGAAGTAAAGCAGGGCGGTTCCAAGAAAGAACATCGATCCTTCCGCGAGCCGCCATTTGGGATTGCGCGTGAAGATCGCCAGGATTGGAAGCCCTTGCATCAGCATGTGAAGTGCCGCTGAAACGACATAGAGAGGCGGCGATGAAACAAGCTCCTGCATCCACCATGGCATGCCATAGCCACGGAGTGCATACGGCATCGTGACGGAATTTCGGAGGTTGTCCGAGAATACCCAATCGAGGGTCACGGTCCCACGCAGAAATCCGAGCTTGGCGTAAAACGCAGCAAACAGAAACAAAACGATCGCGGACTGACCCAAGAGCGACGGCCAAAGTAAATATTCTGGCTCATCGGCCTTCCGACGAATGAATTTCCGGACCAACTCATCGACGGAGATCGAAGGCGCACCGTTCCACATAAACGCCAGAGGAACGAGGCAGAGGATATTGAACCCGTGCGACCAATATTCCTGCCATGAAACACTGAGGGCCACGAGCGCGCTGACACTCAGCGCGGACACTACTGTCGCCACACGTCCCAGAAATCCCATAAGCGCGAGAAGCGTGCTGATCCAAGCTACCCAGCACACGGCCCAGACGACTTCAGCTGATGGCGGGTGCAGGAACAGAATAGCCAAACCATGCGGCTGCCATAGGTCAGGAGATTGTGTGTTGAGCCAGCTTTGGATGCCAGCCGAAGATGTGAACTGAAAACCGAAAGTCGGCAAGTGATAGCCGAGGGTGATCCAGAGCGCTGCGTAAATGAAAATGCGGTTCAGTCCGGCGGACCAATAGGCATCGGAACGGGACCAAAAGGCGAGAAGGCGATCTCGGCTTGCGATTATTCGGCCATAGGCACGACCGGGAAAAGCATCCCTCGCCAAGTGTTTCTCTCCGCTGTTCTATTCCACTACACCCAGCATCGGTTTCTCATCAATCGTCACGCTCCGCAATTACTTATCGGAACGGCGGTTATTCTGTTTGATTCGACTCTACGATGTGCGTGCCCAATATGATCGCAGAATTCGCGGCTTGTTTAATAGATAGAATATTGGTGCCGCCTTTACCCAAGGCGGAACACCAAGCCTCATATGCTGCATAAGTCTTTGAGTTTACTGGCGCACCCGACAGGATAAAATCGAGAACTGGAAAATTGTGGCCCGCCGCCCGGACATGACCGCGACATGCGGTGTTCCAGGATTCAAATGACGATTCAATGCACATCTTGCGAGATTTTGTCGCCAATTAAGCATGCGAGGTAATTATGAATGTAGGTAGAAAATGCCCTCGTCTGATCCGATGCGCAATTTACCAAAAAAGAGATGGGTCCGCTCTATCGGCTCGTCAGAATTTCCCGCCCTCGACATTAGATCATTTGCTGAATTTAAGTTTGATATTTCATTGCTGCCTATAAAGTGGGTAAAGGCCATTCGTGCATCGTTCGGGAAGGAAGCGGTGCGATATGTCCAAGTGCCGTTGACTGTAATCGGCGTGCTCCGCCCCGAGACGTAAATTATTTGTGTCAGATGCCCGTTGGCCTCGATAAGCAATTCGGCGTGCCCACGAATGAAATTAGCGCGATAAAGCCCATAGATATCGTTTTTAGCAATAGCATTGCAGCTCGTTAGAACGAGAAGCAGTGGCAAGAAACCGAGCCGCAAGTACGATCTGCCCGAAGAAGTCATTTGCTACACCCACATTCGTTTATCGGCTCTTTCCACTTGAAGTTTTGGTAGATGTTGCTCATTGGCCCTGATCGCCAAGGTGTATTAGGCACTAGGTGATAGAAAAATGAATGCGTTCCAGAAACATTTGGAATGTCAAAAGTGGCAGTGCCGTCTCCGTTGTTTGTGACACTCGCTCCTGCAAAGCCGCCAACTTCCCAAGCCGTCGAATTTGTATCCGCAGTGTCGGGATAGAAGCTGGTGTCTAAATAGGCTTGGCGAGTGCTGTAACCGATGTTCTTGACGGTGTGACAATGAGCTTGGGCAAAGGCTTCGCGCATATCTCTCGCTGCTTGAGATGCTTGCATCTCTTGCGTCTCTACATCATGCGGCCCGTAGTTACGACGGCGTGATCCCGTTCCCAATGCCCAACTCCAAAAATAATTCCAGTTTGTGAGTGCTGTCTTTCCACCTGGATCAACAGCATAGAATGGATTGTCTAGAACGTACGAATATGTATTCAGCCCAGCTACGACTCCAACTGGATCGCTCTCGATGTATCTGCCGATTGTTGGATCGTAGTCCCTGTTCCAGTTCTGATTGAGTTCGGTTTCCGCATCTGCGTATTGGCCGGGAAACCGCAGATTGTTCGTGAGGCCGCCCCAATTGAAGCCTCCCCACTTCGCCGTACCCCAAAGCGAACCGCCGAGTGAGACAGTGTTGCCAAACGGATCGAACACGCCGTCCCAGACAATGCTGGCGGAAGCATCGGTGATCTTCTGCGGCGTGCCGAGCTGGTCTGTGTGGATGAAGTAGAGAACCGGCGATGATCCGGTGTCGTCCACCATCGCCACGGGCAGGTCGTCCAGCCAGATATATTCTTTCTGCACGACGCCGGAGGCATTGGCTTCTTCCAACAGATGGCCGAAGCGATCAAACACGAACTGGGTAGTGACACCACCCGCGACTTTCTGCACCCGCTGCTCAAAGGCATTGTAGAGATAACTGCCGACCGTCGAGCTATTCAGGGAAGCACTGGCGTTTCTGCCATTGTCATTGGCGGCGAAGGTGTAGGTGTCGGAAGGATCGCGCACATCCTGCGAGACCTGCCCGGAAGGCAGATAGGTGAAGCTCCTGACATTGCTGCCGGTCGTGACCGTGCTGATCTGGTTGGCGGTGGAAGAATAGGCGTAAGTATCGGTCGTCGAACCCACCACCCGCGTCAGCCGGTTACCCACACCGTCATAGGTATAGCTTTGCGAGCCATAGAGCCCGCTGGCGGAGTTGAGGCGGTTGAGATTGTCGTAGCCCAGCGTCTGTGTTCGCGATGAAGCCAGATGATCGGTTATGGAAGTGATGTTGCCGGACGGATCAAACCCATTGGTGAGATTCTGGATCGCCGTAGCACCCGCCGCCGCATAGATATCCGTTAGTTGATAGTCCTGATCGTAGGTGAACGCAGCCGCAACACTATTTCCGAATGTGAGCGCGGAAAGCGGACCGAAGGGTTCATAGCCAACACTCGATACGACCGTGACCGCCGAAGAACCGGAATTCTGCTTGGTAGTGATCCCGAATATGCGGCCCAAGGCGTCGCGCGCATAGGTGACGATGCGCCCGGATGGATAGGTCTCGGTGAGAATATTGCCGGCAGCATCGTAGGTGTAGGACGTACCGTAAGAATTGCTGCCGATGATCCTCGTATCGGAAGAGACGCGGCCTAGCGCGTCATAAACAAGCGCGTCCGAACCGCTCTGATCGGTAAGAGAAGTTAGTCGTCCTATCCCGTCATTGCCGCCGCTGGTGGAATCATAGGTGTAAGCGACGTTTTCGGAGGAAGCTGCCGGAAAGGTTTTGGTGAGGATGCGGCTCGCATTGTCGTAAGTGAAATCCGTTTCAATGCTGCGCGCGTCCACCTGCTTCGTCACATTGCCATTGGCGTCGTACCAGAAGACCGTTGTGCCGGTATCGGGGCTGGTTTGCTGAATCGCATCGCCAAAGCCGTCGCGCACATAGGACGTTACCAGCGAACGGGCATCGGTGACGCCGGTTACCTCATCCTTGGCATTATAGGCGATGGTCGTTTGATAGGAATTCGGGTCGGTTTCCTGATAGAGCCGATTCAGCGCGTCGAAAGCATGGTCATAGAGCTTGCTGCGCGGATCGGTGGTCGTGACCTGATTGTTGTCCAGATCGTAGGTGTAGGAGGTGGTTTGCGATGCTGCGCCGATGTTCGCCATGACACGGCCCAGTTCATCGAACGTCGCCGTCTGCTGCTTGGTAATGGTGCTGGTCGCTGATTTGACGACTGTCGCCGTCCGATTTCCCAATGCGTCGAGTGTGTAGGTGATGCTCTCTCCGAGATTGTTGGTGACGGAGGTCAATCGGTGTGCGTTATCGTAGGCATAGGTAAGCGTAGAGGCGTCCGGCAGCGTGATGATCGTGAGATTGCCCGCGGCATCATAGGTGAATTGGGTTTCCGATTGGGACGCACCGGGATTGACCGTAACCGTAAGAATGCGCCCGCGCAGATCGTAGGTATAGTTGGTTGTGACGCTGTTCGGATCAACCGATGTTAACGGCTGTCCACGGCCATTGATGGATGTGATATTGGTGACATGGCCAAGTTGATCTGTGATAGAGTTGACGAAGCCATAGCTATTGTAGCCATAGGTGACGGTATCGCCGGTGCCCGATAGCGGGCCATCCACCGTATGCAGAAGGCCAACCAATCCGGCGCTTGTGTAGTAGGTGTAGGCCCAAATGCGCGTTTGACCGTTGGTGCTATAGGGCACGCTTTGGGTCGTTGTATCTGTTTCTTTGAGCTGGGTTAGTCTGCCGCTGGTGTCATAGGTAAAATCGGTGGTGAGATTGGGTCGAACAATCTCATCGGGTTCGCGCCAAGTCGTATCCCAGGTTGTCGTAATGGTACGGGCTACCGCTGTGCCATACCCCTCGGTTCGGCTTGTCTCTTCCCCCACCGCATTGTGCGCATATTTGTTGATATTGCCGTTTCCATCCGTGATCTGCGAAACAAATCCGTTCGTGTCGTACAGATAGCTGGTGGTCGCAGCGGCGGTATGCGCACTCGCTTGACCAGCCACCGAACTCAATTGCAACGAGCTTTGGAAGCTAGCCGTATTGTAGACAAATTGCTTCGACAGAGCATTGGTGACAGTGCGAATTCCGGTCGTGTCGTTATAAGAGATTGTCGTTTGATCGGCACCGCCCGCGAGTTCGCTCGATAATGCGCGTCCTGAAGTGCTGTCATAGGTCCATGTCGCCAACCGATTGCCGTTTTCGTCAGTGATTCCCGTCAGCGCAATTTGATTTATGGGATTTGGATCGTCGTAGATATAGGTAAGCGTCGGGGTTCCGGACGCCGCTGGGTACGTGACGGTCTGAAGAACATAGATGCCGCCGCCACCCGGAGCCGGGCTGCTGCCCGAACGCTCTTCATAAGTGTAGCTGGTAACGTTTCCGTCCGGATCGGTAAGCGTATCGACCAGCCCATTCGCATTGTAGTGAAACGTTATGCTGCGCCCCAGAGAGTCAGACACGACGGTGTTATGTCCGCTTCCATCATAGGTCAGCGTTTGCTGGTATCCGCCCCGGTAGGTAATGGATTGGAGCGTTCCGATTCCCTGGCCACCGCCATTGGTGACAACGCTGTATTTGCTCACGGTATCGTTGGGATCGGTAATATACCAATACGTGCCATCGGTGGATGCGCGATAGTCTGCTCCAGTCCGTGGCGATGAAGCCGACGACCATCCACCCGACGAGAAATACGCCAAATACCAGTTGCTGCCCGACTGTACGAAATGAAGCGGATTTCCGTCGGCTGTTATGGCGTTGAAAGACGATGACGACGACGCAGGGAAAGGAAACACCAAATTGGTGTCGTACTCACTTCGCCATCCCGACCCAAACCGGGACGCCGCCGCAGGTTGTGTGGAGATATATGTGTTATAGCTGTTGTAGAAGCGCCGCGAGGACAAAACGTCTTGCCCGGTCGTTGCGAAATCGGTCGCAGATTCAAAAACATTTCCGGACAAGACGTCAATTGGATCGCCCGCACCGCAATTTGGCCTGCCGGGTTTGCAGTTTGGGCTTCCTTGATAGCTAGGGATCGCCGATGCGCAGCCCGTGAGGACATAGACGGTTCCCGAGGGGCAATCGTTCGTTGAATCTCCACAGTACGTCCAAATGCCATATTTGCCGCATTTTGAGTAATCGATCGGCTGGCCGTCGCGGTTGTAACTCATATGCGCCGAAACCAGATAATCCGGATTGCCATAGTGATTGATCAAGCTTGCATAGGCTGCTGCGTCATAATCTGGGCCGAAGTTTGTTGGCGGCGGCGATGCACCTTCTATGTCGTACCAATCGGCGCGCGCGGGTTGAGAAAGCATAAGACAGCCAACCGCCAATATGAGGGCCGTCAAAACACCTTTGGATCGAGCCCATCTCGGCATCAGCAGGGAGCGAAGCGACTCGAGCATGAGAGACCTCGGTGATAGTGCGATCAGCGATTGATTGCGGCGTTGCGCATGTTTCCCAGTCTGGCTATTGCGCGCGCGTTGCGAGCGTCTCGACATGCCGATCTGACATGGCGGAGCGAGAGTTCTGGCGTTGCTGGAGACTTGCGACTTGTTGCTGAAGCTGCGTGATCCGCGCAGATTGCCTGTCGTTGCTGTGCTTCAGTTCTTTGACAGCGTTCACCAGGACGGCCACAAGCTGCGCATATTTTACGCCCTCGATCTTTCCGTCCTTGTATGTCGCGAATTGTGGATCGATTTTGGCGACTTCTTCGGCAATTAAGCCGAAGTCTCGCTCATCCCGTCCCTTCCACTTGAAAGTCACGGGGCGCATTTGCATTACGTCTTTCAAACCAAATGGTGCGTCACGCACGTCCTCCTTGTACCGGATACTAGAAGAACAATTCGATAAGACCCCCGACAATTGGCAAACCTGCGTGGACGTGGCTGAACCGAACGTGTCGATTTTCACCTCGCCATTCACCTCAAGCTTTTGCGCTGGTGTCACCGTGCCGATCCCCACATTGCCGTTGAAATAGCTGGCATTGGCGGAGGCATCGTAGATCGCAAAGTTTCCAATCGGGATGCTCGATTGCCCCATCAAGAGCGCCGTGTTGTTCGTTCCCGAAGAAATTGCATCGATCAGGATTCCGGCTTGCCCAGCCAGATTGAACGTGTTTTTCGAAGCGTTGGCGACGTGAATGCCGACGGCTTTGGTGATGGTGCTGGTCAGCGAATTGCTGAACGATTCGACCGGTGTGAATTTTGCCGCCTCGATATCGGATACCGTGCCCAACGAAGAGGCATCGCTGCCCGCCCACAGTCCCCAAAATTGCGCGCCATCCAATTCGGCAATCGTTCCGGAATCGAGGATGCGGTTTTCGAACCAGGCGGCGGCGGGAGCGTCAGCACCCGTGTTGGTGAAAGACGCCGCCGTTTCGTAACCCAAACTCATATTCAGAGCGCGAAAGTCAGACGCCGATGAACTGGGCGGCGATAGCTGTGCGGATACATTCAGCACGGCAACTGTGTCGGACGACGATGTGTTGGCGAACGTCGTCGAAAAGCTCGATTGGCCCGAAAATACGGGAGCATTGAGCGGCGCAAGGAGCGTATTTGCGCAGCCCATAATCGTATTGAAGTTTGAATTGACCTGTCCCGCGTCGGCGGTTGTTCCATTCGCAAATGTGTAAGTGTAGCCGCTACAGGTTGCAGCATTGGCGCTGTCCCAAGGTGTGGCCGCCAAGGAAAACACAACGGTCAAGAAAGCGGCTGCGAAAACTTTAAGCCTCATCCAGCGTCTCCCACTGCGCGACACCGGAGGCGGGGCGACGGAAAAGTCGCGTGCAAGAGTAGGTCTGACTGCTACGTGAAAGATGGCATCAGAGGATATTCGCATCATTGCCTCGCCCAAATGAATGCGGACAGAGAGTGCATCCAAATAAAAGAATCTGGCAAGACAATATTCGAGGAATTTTTCTCTTCTGTTTTCTCTTCTTTTTCTGAAAACTTTATTTAGCTACTACTATAGACCGCTGACCGCACTTGAATAGGGGGTAAGGAGACGAACCGTTATGAAGGCCCTAGGTGCTGCAACGCCTGTGCGTGATCCGGGTGCGGCAGCATCGGTTCCCGTTCCCGCGATCAGCATATCAACGGATATTGTTGAAACCGGTCGTGACTGCGTCTCGATCTGCTTCGCACATTGGTTCTGCTGCGGTTGATCTGTTGCCGACGGCGGCTGTGATTTGCGCTACCGTTGCTTGCAGTCCCATCTGGCGACAATTGCGACTACGCTGCAGCGCTGGGATGCTTGGAATAACAATGCGCACAAATCATCTTGAGAAGGTTGTCTATTCGAACCAAGGTTTCGAAAGCGGCACCAGAAAGAATGTCTTGTGATAGCGCCCGTCTTCCTTGATTGGTCCTGTGTAGCCGAGGGAACGCGCAAGGCGTTCGCGCTCCTTGCGCTCGAATGACGCCAGTCGCGGATCGAACTGAATCTCGTCAAATAGCTGATTGGGATCGACATCGACGGAGACGATTTCCGAATTCGTCTTGCTGTCTGCAAGGCAAATCAAGCGCACTTCGGATTCGTGCCGAAAGGCCGGACGCTTGAACAAAAGCGAATCCACGCGATCATCGCCCTGGCCCAATTCCACCGGGCCGATTTTGGCGAGCCGGTTGGCAAAGCGCTGTAAAAAATCGTCGCGATACTCAATGGCAGCCGGATAGAAGGACCAGCCAAGGCTTGGTTTTTTGGCAAGCCACAACTCGACGGCCTGAATGATCTTGCGTGGCGTGGTGCGGACTTTGACCCCTTCATATCGGGGCTCGACATTGCGCTGGGTGGCGGCATCTTTCGTTACCCGTGAATAAGCCCGCAGGAGGGCGTCGGAATCGCCTTCCAGCGACCAGCATTGGGCATAAGCAGGCTGCAAATACTCCACCAGCTGCTTTTGCTGGCCGTTTGGCCCCTGCATCTGGATCGAGGCATAGACATGCTCAAACGGGTCTTCCCAAACTTGCGGTCGGACAAGAACAAGGCGTCCGCCATTGACGCGCAGCGCATCCTCAAAGAACCAGAGCGGGAAGATGCGATAAAGGGGGCGATCCAGATCGGGGAGGCCCCGAAGCTTCACGGCAGTGGTCATTTCGGATAGCGCGGTTCGCGGCGAATTTGTTCCGGTGTGATCATGCCGCCCGTTTGTGACGCTGCCAATGACGGAGGATGCCCGGACAATCCGTGAATCCCAGCCGTTCGAATAGAATCTGAATTCGGATTCCGATAGACTGGGTTTGGATGCTTTTCCGCATTTGGATATTGGGAAAAATGCCAAACCTGTTTTTGAAACTCTCGCGCAAATCCCGCCGCCAAAAGTCGGACGGCAAAACGGTGGCGATGACGGAGGCCGGGATCAGGCTTCTGGCGCGATACGACTATGAGGCGATCTCGATGGCGCGGATCGCGCGCGAGGCGCATTGTTCGGTAGGCGCGTTCTATGGGCGCTATCCGGATAAGAACGCCTATCTTTACCGATTGATCGGAACAGCGTTTCGCGATCTCGGCGAGCGGGCGCGCGAAACGCTGGAGCCTCGCCGCTGGCCGCGCGAAGGCGGTGGATTCATCGCCCGGCAGATCGTGAGCCATGTGGTATCCAGCATGACCGCGCCGCGCGCTGCCGGTGTCATCCGCGCGGCAGTCAAGCTGGCGACCGTCAAACCGCTGACCGCCGAGCCGTTCGAGGATTACCGCAAGATGGTGACCGCGTTGGCCGTCGATTTGCTGGCCCATAAATCGAAAGCCTCCCACGCAGCGATCCGGATCGCAGTGCAAATCGTTTTGGGAACGATCACCGATTCGATTCTGCAAAAGCATCCCGGCGCTTTGAATCCCGGCAGCGCCCGCATGATTGACGCTCTCACAAATGTGCTGACGGGCTATCTGGGCCTGTCGCGTGACGCATCCTGGGCGCAAGCCGAGTCCGATGACTCGGACGATCCGGACGACCGGCCCGAACTGGGTTCGGAAACTCCGCTAGATTTGGCGGAAGGCGAAGTGGCGATATTCGACCCGGACAATCGGACCTATCTCGGCAAAAGAGTGGGCCTGCAAAAGAAGCGCCGCAAGTCCCGCGCGGGCGCGCAGCTTGCAAAGCCCCTGCCCGTCCTTCGCGACAGCGGCAAATCCAAACCCGCCAACAAACCGGCGCTTATCAATCCGGCGCGCGTTCCAGCAAAGACGGAAGCTCCAAAAGAACCAGCGCGCAAATTGAAACATCGATTCATTTAGCGCTAATGCTTGCACCGTTGGTTATGCCTGTCTGATGCGCAGGCCCCAACGGGAATTCGCCGCCTCGCGCCTGCTCCAGAATTTCCAATCTGCGCGCGGCGTCGTAGATACGGGAGGCTTCGTCCGTGACGTCACGCGGCAAGGACAGTCTGCGCGTCTTACTCATGCATTGGCTGGGCGTCCGCCCATTCCGAACCGTGAAAGCCCGCCACTGCTCCAATGTGTGTTCCGGGGTCCAAATGATTTTTCGGGTGCTTTTTTTGCACTGCAATTTGTCCTGTACGCCGTGACGACGCGCAGCCTCGTCGATTTTGGAGGCCTCGGCACGTATCGCGCGGCCAAAGCGCTTGCCGCCATTGCCCCGGCATTGGGTGGGCGTGACGCCATGTGTCGCCACGAAGCTATCCCAGGCTAATCTCAGCTTATCGGAAGTCCAACTTGTGGTGCTGGCGCTGTCCTGGCCCAATAACTTGCGCACATGGCGCGTCCCACCAAGCCAACGGTTCACATAGATAGCCAGCGTGTTGTAGGCAGGACCGGAACGGCCATTGTATTTGCCGCGCTTGCGCAGCCACGACTCCACCGGAAAGATTCCGTCCGGCATGGACGCCGCAAGTTTTCGGCAGTCCTCCAGAAGTTCGTCCGCCCCAGACCAATGAGACGTTTCGATAGCCCGGTCGAAAGGCTTCTCGAATACGAACGGCGCAATCAGGCCAATGAAGGGCTTGAGAATCTCCGTCAACGCTACATCGCTGAGACAGGCCTTGTAAGGAATGCCGACAAAATCGTCCCTGCCCGCCTGATACGCCTCCTTGAAGTTCCTTGTCTGGCGATAGCGCCCGCCATTCATGCGGTTCAGATCGTCGCCCCAGACCTCAACATCGATTGAACGCCCGTCCGGTGTCCGAAAATGCATGTCATAGCGTCCCCAGGCACGTCCTGTTTGCGTGGCATATGCGTCGGGGTAGCGCTCGCCGCGCCGATGCGCGATTCCGCGCGCATGCAAAAAATCCGAAAGACAAGCCTCCGGGCGACTCAGCCAGCGCATACCGTTGCGGGATTGGCAAAAATTGGCGGAAGGCTTGAGGTCCACCGCGAGCCGCAAGTCCTCCCAGGTCTTTCCGGTGTTGTGTACTGCGCTGGTCAGCGAACTGAGGCCGTTGCTACGGCACCACTGCACCGTGGGCAGATCGCCGTCGCGGTCCACGATTTTCCGTGCCTGCGCGACCGCTTCATCCCAGGACCATGTGGGCTTAACGATGCCGCGATAGCGCCGATGGGTCTTGCGCCAAAGTGCGTATTCGCCGGTGCGGCCCAGCACTTCCAAAAGTGCTGCCTGTTTTAGCCCCGCCGCTAGCAGGCGCGGATAGAGCGCGTCTTTCTGCTTATCCAGAAACGGCGTCGAAAGCGCCTGGATGCCTTGTTGTGCATAGAGGGTGCGAACGCGGTCCAACAGAGAATCACGCTCGCTCCACCCGCTCTCGCTGCGGTTATCATCTAAACCGTTCGTTGATTCGCGATCCGGCACAGCGGCGCTCTCCATAGGCCCGCGGATCATCGCCTCTCTCACGCGCTAAAGGCATAATAATCACCTAATAAGGTTTCTTTTTACCCTCTTAGTAGCGGAATTTCCCTTGGGGCCGAAGCTGATCGCCATGATCAGCCCACGCCAAATCCGCGCCGCCCGCGCCCTTCTGGATTGGTCCCAACAGGACTTGGCCGATAGGGCCATCGTCTCGCTCAATGCCGTAACCCGGCTGGAACGCGACCAGGTCGATCCTCGCGTCAGCACCATCACCGCCGTCCAGCGCGCCCTGGTGCGGGGCGGCGTGGAGTTCATTTCGGAAGAAACCAGCCGTGGCGAAGGTGTCCGGCTGATCAAACCGGCCAGCGCCCCGCGCAAACGCAACCCGGCAAAATCGCGCCGGGATTAATGCAATTTCGGCCTTCAAATATGCCTGCGCAAAAATCCGCACCTAGAATTTCGCCGGAAGAATTTGCGCGGCGCGTATTTCCGGGCGCTTTTGTCCGCGGGCTTGGCGGGAAATTCGCCTTCGACGGAAAGAATGCTGAGATTGCTTCGACAATCCGCGAAATCGCCCAAGGCTACTTCGCGGTCCGGGCGCGGCCCCAATCCGGCGAACATCGCCCAGCCGCGCGGCGGCAATATCTGCGCTTAAAAAAGGACATCGAGAAATTTCGGAAAATTCTCGAAATTGCCGAAAGATCAGGAATTGCTGACGATATGGAATTTGTCGCGCAAATTTCGCCCGAATTCCGCAGCTCGAATTCGAAAAATGGCGATCTATTTTCCAAGCAAAATCGCACCCAAAAATTCGAGCAATTGATCCTTCTACTCAACTTGCTCGCCAATGCTGCGGCGCGCGGCGCTGAAGCATATTCCGCGAGGCGTGGCCCCAAGATCGATGCCGCTTTGGAAGTGGCCGTCCGCAGGGCAGCGGACTTTTGGATATTCAAGCTGGGGCGCAAATTCACCATCGATCATCACAAGGGAACAGGAACGACAAAATCCTTCGAATTCCTGCGCGCGCTTTGCGCGCAAATCGATCCCGATATTCCGGACACCAAAATCGTTTCCGCCATGCGCGCGGATCGCGCCGTCAGGCGCGAAATCGAACTTCTATCGCGACAGGCGCAGAACAAATAAGCCGGTACGAATTATCAGCCAAAGTTAGCCAAACAGCCAACGGGCAACGAAGAATATAAGTCCGATTGCACCAGCGACACTGAAAAGCAGTAGCCAAATCTCGAGCAGATCGCCGCGCCTAAACTCTTCGCGTTGGCGCAACCAATTGATGAGCAAAATAACAACAATAAGCGCTAGCCAGCCAGGCACGGAACCTGCGGTGGAGATGCCAGCCATGAAATATCATCCGCGCTTAGAATTTATTCCATTCTAGAACGGCGCGTTTCGAATAACAGCCGCCGGTATTTTTGTCGATCAGGCGCTGGTCTTCATCTGGCCCGGCTGCGCGAACGCGCGGTCATTTCTAGCGATGGGCGCTGGGGTTTCTCAGCTTGCATTTTGGGCCCTCAAAACGGCCCGGTATCAGGCACCCGGAAAATCAAAATACCCTAAAATGATTCTCGCTTTGGTGGCGAAAGCCGTTAACCGATTCCCGATTTTGCACCTCTCCGCGCTCCCAAGATTGGAATACTGTTTTTCGCTCAATTCCTGTCAGTGGAAATTCGTGCGCCGGACCCCGCTTTGCACCTAATGACAAGGTTCTCCCGCCTCGCGCCCCGTCCGACCGGCAATCATGCCGTTCGGCGCAAGCGGTTATTGTTGTGGCGTCCAAGCGCAAACCGAATCCGGCAAACCCGGCCTGTCCCGGAAATTTCCAGCAGCTTCGCCAAGCGCAAGATTCCAAGCCTAATACTGGTACAATTGCGCCTCGCCAGACATTACGCGCGCAAATCTTGATTCCAAAAGATTCACCGATCACACAAGTCGAGATTGAAGTCTTTGCCGCGCTGCTGGACGATTGGGACAGTCTTTTGACGGACAGCGATAAAGGCACAGGACAATGAGCAAGCGGGTTGCGGTCTATGCGCGGGTGTCCACGACGCGGCAGGCGGAGAATGACATTTCCATTCCAGATCAATTGGCGCACGCGCGGCGCTATTGCTCAGAACGCGGCTGGCATATCGCGCGGGAGTTTGTGGACGCTGGAGCCAGTGCCCGCGACGACAAGCGCCAAGAGTTCCAATCCCTGATGGATGCAGCCTGCGTCGATCCTTCGCCGTTCGATATTGTGCTGTTTCACAGTCAATCGCGCTTCTTTCGCGATGTGGCCGGTTACACGTTCTGGAAACGCAAGCTATCCAAACATGGCGTCTCTCTGCTTTCCATGACGCAAGGCTTTGGCGAGGGTCCATCGGCGGACTTCGCCGAAACAATCCTTGCCGCCGCCGATCAATACACCAGCGCCGAAACCGCCAAGCATGTCACCCGCACCATGCTGGAAAATGCGCGGCAGGGTTTTTGGAATGGTTCGCAGCCGCCGTTCGGCTACCGCACCGTCGAAGCCGAAAAGCGCGGCCAGAGAACCAAGAAGAAGCTGGAAATCGAGGAACGCGAAGCCGGGACGGTCCGCCAGATATTTGAACTCTTCTTGCGAGGCGATGGCACCAAAGGGCCTATGGGTATCAAGGACATTGCCTCCTGGCTCAATGCGCACGGCTTTAGGAACCGGGGCGGCAATCCCTTCTACACCAGCGCCGTTCACGCCATCCTGACGCGTGAGGCGTACAGCGGCATTCACCATTACAACACGCACGACAGCCGGAGCCGCGCGGTAAGAGACAAGTCCGAATGGATCGCCGTTCCCGTCCCGGAGATTGTCGCGCGCCAAACCTTTGAAACCGTCCAGGCGCGGCTCAAATCGCGCAGGCCCAATGTCACCGCGCCGCGCATCGTCAACAGTGAAGTCTTGTTGACGGGTATTGCGCGCTGCGAAAGCTGCGGTGCACCGCTGATGCTCAGCACCGGCAAGAGCGGGCGCTATCGCTACTACGCCTGCTCGGCCAAGCGTCTCAAAGGCCGTAGCGCCTGCAAGGCCCCAATCATCGTTCCAGAAGCGCAATTGGATCAGCTTGTCATCGGGGCTCTGGCGGACCAACTGCTGACGCCGCAGAGGCTCGTAACGCTTGTTCGCGAAGCCAGCCGCCACAGGCGCGATGCCGCTTCCACGGACGCCACGCGACGCGCAGGCTTGCGCAAGGACCTCAAGCACACTGAAACCCAAATTGACCGGTTATTGACGGCGGTTGCCGAAGGTCATGTCCCGGACTCATCGCTGCTGCGCGACAAGCTTGTCGGGCTCAACCATCGCCGCGATGAAAGCCTTGCGCTTTTGGCCTCCCTGGACCGCGACCTTCCAGCAATCCGCCAAGCGATATCCAACCGGCAAGCTGCAACCGTCGCTGCCAATCTCAAGCGCCGTCTCCTGGATGCGCCGCGCCCTTTGCAGCGCCGCTATGTGCGGGGACTTGTCTCGGAAATCGTGGTGGATCGTGAAAGGGCCGTAATATCCGGACCGCGTGCGGCCATCGCTTCCGCAGCTTCCAATCCGGAAACACTCACAGTGGTTCCGAGTTTTGCACGGGAATGGCGCGCCCGAAAGGATTCGAACCTCTGACCCCCAGATTCGTAGTCTGGTGCTCTATCCAGCTGAGCTACGGGCGCGCATGTCGCGAGGGCGCGCAACCTATTCAGCGAAAACCCCAATGGCAACCCTCTTCGCCCCACTGGGGAACAGCGGGTGCCGTTATGGCGCCGCAGGTGGCTCGGGTGCCAGGCGCGGGGTCTGTCCGCTTTCGGGTTACACCCGCCAAGTCCCCGTCCCGCCCACCAAATTTCCCCCAACCTGCATGCTCACGCGGTCTTGTCGGGGCCTGATTGCGTAGTTAAGACTGGCGGCCGCCCGCCTCGCGTTCTTGAAGGTTTGGGCTGGGGCAATGCGTTCGGGCGCAATCAGCGCGCCGGGGGGCGGTTCATACCGCCCGAGCGGAGACAAAGCAGATGTTGAGAATGGCGGACTCGCGGCGGGTTTTGACGCTGATCCTGGCGGCGGCGGCACTCGGCCTTGCAAGCTGCGGCGGCATTGATGATGCAATGTTTGGCAGCGATTCCGGGAGCGATCAGTCCGCACCGGCAGCATCCGATTCTTCCGCACCGGGTACACTGCCTTCCGCTGGTTCGGATTCAGTGGCTCTTTCCTCGCAGCCTGGAACGCTTCCCGGATCGGGTACGAGCGTCGCGGCCGGCCCTAGCATTTCCATCACGCCGGTCGTGATCGAGCCGGGCACGGACACCGGCACCGCGGTGGGCCAGAAAGTCGCGCAATTGCGCTCCGACGTTTCGGGCCTGCAGAACAAGATCGTCGCCAATGCAGAGCAACTGGCGTCCCTGCGCGCGCAGGCCGGTGGATCGGCGGCCGCCTATCATGACTCCAAGGCGCGCATCACGACGCATCTGCAGATGGGCACGACGCGCGGCAACCCGGAATTGGTCGCGCAATGGAACTCCGCGCAGACCTCGCTCGATGAGCTGACCACCAATATCAATGCGCTGAACGCCCTGGGCACCGCGGTCTCCGGCGACGCGTCCCGCGCGCATTTCGACCTCGACACGATCCAGTCCACCTACAATGTCTCCGGCGCGGTCGATGAAGACCATCGCCAGCTTTCGGTGCTGGAAGACGAGACCGACCAGACGGTCGTTCTGATCGACCGCCTGATGCGCCAGATCTCGGAAGATGTGCAGCGCCAGACGGCCTATGTCGCCAATGAGCGCGCCAACCTCACCACGCTGGCTAGCGCCATCAAGAATGGCGAACTCTACGGTTCCGAACTCGGCGCGCCGATGCTGGCCTCCACTTCGGCGCCGGCGAGCTATGGCGCAACGCCCAGCGGGGCTGCGCTTGTCACCATCCGCTTCGACCATGCCGGCGTGCAGTATCAGCAGATCCTCTACACCGCGCTCAGCCAGGCGCTGCAGTCGCGTCCCGGTGCGGGCTTCGACATCGTCGGCGTTTCGCCCACGCGCGGCACCGCTTCCGCCGTGCAGCTCGCCCAATCCGACGCGCGCCGCCATGCGCAGGATGTGATGCGTTCGATGACCGATATGGGTGTTCCGGCGACGCGCCTGGGCATCTCGTCAGCGACCGACCCGTCGATCTCATCCAGCGAAGTGCGCGTCTTCGTGCGCTAAACGCTTTCAGCGGAAACGACAAAGGGCGCGGGATTTCTCCCGCGCCCTTTTTCTTTGCGCCCCTTAGTGCGCGGGCTGCGGAAGCTCCTTGGCAAGGAACGCTGCCGTCGCCTTGTCGGCCTGATCCCATGATGTGTAGCGCAGGAATCCGTGGATCTCGTTCGGGATGACCAGCTCTTCATAATAGATATGATGCGCATCCAGCCTGCGCGCCAGATCGATGGTCTGCGCGAAATTGACATTGCGGTCATCGTCGCCCTGGATGAGCAGAACCGGCGATTTCCAGCTGTCCATGCTGGCGATGGGCGATGATTCAAACGCAACCTTCATCGCCGCATCACGGTCTCCCTGCTCATACCGCTTCGAGCCTTTATCGACCCAATTGTCGATGAAACTCGACCAGTCATGCACGCCGTGGAAGTCGACGCCCGCCTTGAAGACATCCGAGTTACGGGCAAGCCCCATCGCCGTGAGATAGCCGCCATAGGAGCCGCCCCAGATTCCAATGCGATTGGGATCCACGCCCGGCACCTTCTGCAGATAGCGCGCACCGGCGAGGACATCCTGATATTCGGCAGCGCCTGCCAGCCCCGCATGCTCGGGATGATGGAACATATGTCCGTAGCCAATGCCGAGGCGGTAGTTCACCGACAGCACGGTGAAGCCATGCGCGGCGAGATATTGGTTCGTCGCATACGCATTCGAATAGTAGTCCATATAGTGCCAGCCCAGCAGCATCTGCCGCGGCGGGCCGCCATGCACGAAGATGATGCCCGGTTTGGTCACGCCATCATCGCGCTGGAAGAGCTGACCATGGATGGTGAGACCGTCCGGCGACTGGAACGTCACGCGTTTGGGAACAACCAGCGCATCGATCGGAAAGTCCATCGGCAATGCGCCGCCGTTCAGATCGTGCGCGCCTTGCCCATCCATGCCGACAACGCCTGTCGAGAACGGCCGCTTCGCGCCCGCCGAAATAAAGGCCACCGCGCCCCCGCCCGCGACAACCGGCGAGGTCTGCAATCCGTCACCGGATGTCAGCGCGACAGGCGTCGCCGCATCGACCGGCACGCGGAAAATATGGCGGCGGTCATCGTCGCTGGCATCGCTGCCCGTGTTGGCGCTGTAGATCATGAAGCGCCCATCGCGGCTTTGCGTGACGTCCTCGACCATGAAGTTGCCGGGCGTGAGCAGCGTGGGTTCACCGCCGTCAACACGGACCGAGTAAAGATGCGGCCAATTGTCGAGATCGGCGGTGAAGACAAACCGGTTGCCCGCCGCCCAATGCAGATTGACGTTGCCCGGCGTCTCCGGCCAGGAGCCCAGCAACGTGTCGGGGCTATGCCAGACTTCGCGGCCCGCGCCGGTCGCCGTATCCGCTGTCCAGATCGCAAACGGATGTGGAACGTCCTTCAGGATCGGCTCCGGCGCGCCCCCACGGCCCGGCTGGCGCACAAAGGCGATGCTGCGCCCATCCTTCGACCAAGCGATTTCATCGTCGCGGCCCGTGGAAGGCGCCAGATAATGGATGGGTGCATCCGCACCCGCATAGATGCCGATGAAGCTGTGATCGCCGCCATCGCGCACCGATACGAAGGCAAGGCGCTTGCCATCTGGCGACCATCGCAGATCAGAAGCATTGCCGCGGTCGAAGAAGAAGCGCGCGGGTTTTGCTTTGGCGGCGAGCGTGGTCAGCCAGATCTGATGGTCCTTGATGTAAGCAACGCGGCCATCGTCGGTAATCGAGGGTGCGTCGCCTTCCGCGACTTTGGCAGGCGCGCCGCCGGCCAGCGACGCCGACCAGATCGTCACGATCGGCTGGACGGTGGAGAAATCCGGATCGGGGGCAAGATCGCCTGCCGCGGGCCAGTTCGCATCGTGATCGCCGCCCCGCACATAGAGAAGATGCTTGCCGTCCGGCGAGAAGGTGAGCTGCGTAATCTCCTGACCGTCGTCCTTGGTATATTGCGTGACCTGATGGGGCGCGAAGGATGGGCCGTCGGCGACCCACACATTGCGCACGCCCTTTACGATCCGCACCCAGGCGATGCGGTCGGCATGATCGGCCGCCACGAGTTCCGGCACAAAGGAATAAGAGAGCACCTGATCCATGGTGAAAGGATCGGCGCTCTGCTGCGCGGTCGACGCGCCGAGCG
Source organism: Rhizomicrobium sp. (assembly GCA_025451875.1). GTDB lineage: Bacteria > Pseudomonadota > Alphaproteobacteria > Micropepsales > Micropepsaceae > Rhizomicrobium. Next base: position 11,719 of record JANWJQ010000018.1, on the reverse strand, counting down.
GCGCAAGCGCGCAAAGCGCCAACAGGGAAACGGCAAGCCGGAAACGATTCATGAGTACCCCCAATTCGTCGCCTGAAGCTTACCGCCTCACGCGATGACGGCAATCACCCGGATTTCAGGCCGCAAGATACTTTTTGAACCAGGCCAGCCATTCACGCCACGCCTGTTTCGCATCCTTCTCGTTGTAGGACGGACGGTAGTCCGCGAAGAATCCGTGCTGCGCATCGGGGAAGAGTTCGAGCTTGAAGTTCGTTTTACCCGCGTCGTGGAGTGCGCCGCGCATTTCTTCGATGTCGGCGAGTTTTATGCCCTTGTCCTGGCCGCCATAGAAGGCCAACACCGGCGCATTGATATCGGCCACCAGATCGAGCGGATATTTCGGGCGCAGATCGTTGACAGGAGAAGGCCCGCGCAGGCCACCATAGAAGGAAACGCCCGCCTTCACTTTCTGATTGTGCGCAGCATAGAGCCAGACGATGCGGCCGCCCCAGCAGAATCCGACGATCCCGAGCTGCGCCCTGTCAGCACCATCGCCGGCGGCGAACGCCACAGCGGAATCCAGATCGCTCATCACTTCGGCATCGGGCACTTTCGCCACGATGTCGTTGAACAACTCTTTCAGATGATCCATGTCGTATTTGCCCGGATCGCCCTGGCGCGCATAAAGCGACGGCGCGATGGCATAATAGCCCTGATGCGCGAGGCGGCGGCAGATGTCGCGGATATGTTCATGCACGCCGAACACTTCCTGCACGACAAGAACCGTCGGCAGATTGCTTTTGCCGGACGGCTTGGCGCGGTAACCCGGAATCTTTCCGTCCGAAACCGGGATGCTGACTTCGCCGGCATCCAGTCCGTTCGCATTGGTGACGATGGTGGCTGCGTTCAACGGTCCCGTGGCCAGCGTGAATCCGGCGACGAGTCCCGTCGCCGCGAAGGTGCGCCGTGTGATGGCCGGTGCAAAATCCTTGTCCATGAAATCCCTCCCGCGAGCATTTGCAGCTTGCCAAGCCTGACGATGGCGGTGACGCTAGCGTCCGGCTCCGCCATCGGAAAGAGAACAGAATGAATTCGCGCATAGTTTTCGCTGTATTTGCATCGCTGCTCACCATCGGCGCGGCGCAGGCTGATGCGCCTGTCGCCAAGAAGCACATGATCGTCACCGATAGTCCCTTCGCGACCGATGCGGGGCTTCAGATGCTGCGCCAGGGCGGCTCGGCGGTGGATGCCGCCATCGCAGCGCAGATGATGTTGACCCTGGTGGAACCGGAATCCACCGGCATCGGCGGTGGCGCGTTCATCGTCCTGTTCGATCCCAAGGCAAAGAAGGTCACCACTTTCGACGGCCGCGAGATGGCACCGGCGTCCGCTACGCCTGGCATGTTCCTCGATTCAAGCGGAAAGCCGCTGGCGCATGGCGATGCCATTCCGGGCGGACTATCTGTCGGTGTGCCGGGCGACGTCGCGATGCTGTGGCTGGCGCATGAGAAATACGGAAAGCTGCCCTGGGCGAAACTTTTCGAGCCCGCTATCGCGCTTGCCGACAAGGGCTTTCCGGTCTCCAAGAAACTATCGAGCGAACTTCGCGAATATCCGCAGCTCGCGAAGATGCCCGACATCCGCGCCTATTTTTATAAAGCGGACGGCACGCCCTATGCCGAAGGTGAAATCCTGAAAAATCCCGAACTCGCCAACACGTTGCGCGGCATAGCGAAGGGCGGACCGAAGGCGTTTTACGAAGGTCCTATCGCCCAAGCCATCGTGGACAAGGTGCAGCATGCGCCGATCCATCCGGCGGACATGACGCTGGACGACCTGAAGAACTATGTCGCCAAGGAGCGGCCGCCCGTGTGCGGCACCTATCGCGCCTATCGTCTGTGCTCGATGGGACCGCCGAGCTCCGGCGGCGTGGCCGTAATCCAGATTCTCGACATGCTGGAGCGCTTCCCGTCGAAAGATCTGCAGCCCGGCACGCTGAGCCAGGCGCATCTCTTCACACAGGCCAATCGCCTCGCCTTCGCGGACCGCGCGAAATACATGGCCGATTCCGATTTCATTCCGGTACCGGTGGAAGGATTGACCGATCGCGGCTACACGCTCGACCGTTCCAAGCTCATCGATCCGACGAAGGACATGGGTCAGGCGCAAGCGGGCACACCACCCGTCAAACATGCGAGCCTCGATTTCGCACCACAGCGTTCCCCGCAGCCGCAGGGCACCAGCCACATGTCCATCGTGGATGACAATGGCGAAGCGGTCGCGATGACGACGACCGTGGAATCCGTCCTGGGTTCGAAGATGATGGCCAAGGGCTTCATCCTGAACAACCAGCTGACCGATTTCTCTTTCGATCCGATGCTGGACGGAAAGCCGGTGGCGAACGCGCCTGCGCCGAAGAAGCGGCCTCTATCGGCGATGTCGCCGACAATCGTGTTCGACGCGAGAGGCACGTTCAAAATCGCCACCGGATCTCCCGGCGGCCCACTCATCATTCCCTATACCGCGCAATCGATCATCAATCTGATCGATGGGCATGAAACGCCGGCGAAGGCGGCCGCGGAGCCGCATGTGTCCAATCTCAACTCGCCCACCTTGATCGAGAAGGGCACGTCCGCGGAAGCGCTGATCCCGCAGCTCAAGGCGATGGGGCACCAGGTGGCGGAGCCGTTTGTCGAACAGAGCGGCGTCAACATCATCGAGCGCGTGGATGGCGGCTATCTCGGCGCCGCCGATCCGCGCCGCGACGGGAACGCGCGCGGCGATTAAATCTTCGCCACCGCGAAAAGACGCGAGAAGGGAAACAGCGTCTTGCCGTCTGCGCGGCGGGGATAGGCCACGTTCAGCCGCGCCTTGTATTCGCGCGTGAAGACGGCGCGTTCGTCCTCGTTCAGCGCATCGAGAAACGGGCGCAGCCCCGTGCCGCGGACCCATTTGAACACCGCATCCTCGCCTTCCAGAACATGCAGATATTCGGTCGTCCAGATATCGAGCGATGCGGCATGCGGCGCAAGAATGTCGAAATAGGTCTGCAACTTCTCCACAAAGATGCCCCGCACATTGGCGAGCTTCTCCGCCCAAGGGCCTTGCGCCGCCACATCGCGCATCAGCGTGTGGGACGGTGAGTATTGGTTGTTCGGCACCTGAAAGGCGAACACGCCGCCCTTCGCGACAAAGTCCATCAGGCGTGGCAGCAACGCACGATGATCGGGTAGCCATTGGTAAGTGGCGTTGGAGAAGATGAGGTCATAAGACGCATCGGGCTTCCACGACGCGATATCCGCAAGCGTGAAGTCCGCCGCGACGCCACTCTTCTTCGCGGCTTCGATCATCTGCGGCGAAGAATCGACGCCTTCGATCTTCGCCTGTGGCCAGCGCTTCACGAGGAGGTCCGTCGAATTGCCCGGACCGCAGCCCAGATCGGCAATACGCGCGGGATTTTCGCTTGGCACACGCGCCAGCAGATCGGCGGCCGGCCGCGTACGTTCGTCGGCATAGGTGAGATAGACGGAAGGGTTCCAGCTCATTCTTCACGGTCCGGAATGGTCACGCGGAACTGGGTACCGCTTTCGTCGCTTTTCACAAGCGCCACATCGCCGCCATGCGCGCGGGCCAGATCGCGCGCGATGGCGAGGCCAAGGCCAGAGCCGCCGGTGCGGGTGGTTCCGGCGAAAGGCTGGAAGAGGCGCTCACGGATTTTTTCCGGAATGCCCGTGCCATTGTCCTGAATATCGATACGGGTGGCATCGCCGTCGCGCGAAGCCGTTGCGCTAATGGTCCCGCCCTTTTCTGCCAAGGCTTCCCCGGCATTGCGCAGGATGTTGAGCAGAATGCGGAAGAGCTGCGCGGCATCGGCGTCAATCTCGATTGTGTCGCTCACCTGATCGTCCGGTACGACACGCTCCTTGCCGGACAGCGCCGCTTCAAACGCTTCATCGACGACCGGCTTCACGCGGATCTTGCGGCGTTGCGGCGGATGCTCGTCGGCGCGTCCATAGCGCAGCGTATTGGTGGCGAGCGCCACGGCGTGATCGATGGATGACACCAGGCGCGGCGCCAGGCGCTGCACCGACGGATCTTCGCTTTTGGAAAGTTGGTCGGAAGCAAGCTGCGCGCTGGAGAGGATGTTGCGCAGATCGTGCTGGATCTTCGCCACAGCCGTTCCCAGCGCCGCCAGCCGCGCGCGCTGCTGCAGCGACGAATAGATATCGCGCTGCATCGAACCCAGCTCGCGTTCGGCGATTCCAATTTCGTCCTGCCGTGTGGTAGCGGCGACAATGCGGCTGGCGTCTTCCGGATTGGCGCGGAAGTTCACCATCGCCTTGGTGATGTGCCGCATCGGACGCACCAGCACGAGATAGAGGCTGATGAAAACCAGAATGCCGGTAACGATGGAGATGAGGAAGGCGAGCAGCACCACGCCCCAGGCATAGGATTTGAGCTGCGCATGGATCGGCCGCTCATTCAAAATGACTTCCACCGCCTGCGCACCTTTGATCCGCGTGTGGGCGATGACATGCAGGATGCGCCGCTTGCCGTGCAGCAGGCAGTCCAAGCCGTTGAGCATGTCGGCGAAGATGCCGGCTTTGCGCAGATCGATCGTTACGTCGATCTTCGAAGGCGTTTCGTTCGACAAAAAGATTTCGCGCTGGTCGGGGCGCGGCAGCATCACGGCGATCGCGCCGGCGCGGCTGAGAAGCTCGCCGCGCAAGGCGGGCGACAATCCATTTTGCGGTTCGGTGAAGGGCAACACCGCGATCTCGGCGGCTTCCACCTGCCGGTCGAGCAGGCTTCGGTGATAGCGCCCGATCGACGGCACGAAGATCGCCACCTGGGTCAGCATCACATAGAGGATGGTCAAAAGCAGAAGGCGACCGGACAGGCTGTGGGCGACCAGTGCCCAGCCTTCCGCCAACCTTGAGCGCCCGTCTTTCGCCATCCCCGCCATGGAGCCTGAAGATGGGGGCTAAATGAAGATACCGAAAGGGAAAACCCGGACGATCACGGCGAATTTAGGAATAAGTGTCGCGCAGTCCCGTCGGTTGACAGGTCCGGCCCACCCCCTTAGAAACCGCGCTCTTTCGAAGAGGCCCGGCAAAGTCCCGGGAATTGAGCCATGAAGCGCCCTTATCAGCCGAGCAAAATCGTCCGCAAGCGGCGCCATGGCTTCCGTTCGCGCATGGCCACGGCCGGCGGACGCAAGGTGCTGGCGCGCCGCCGTGCGCATGGCCGCAAGAAGCTCTCCGCTTAATCCGCCCCACGGGCCTCGCATGCCCGTCATGGACCGCCTGAAAACCCGACCGGATTTCCTGCGCGCCGCGCGGGGCATCCGCCGCTCGACCGCCAGCCTGACATTGGAACTTTGCCCGACCCCGGAGGCTTTGGATGACCATATCCGGGTGGGCTTTACCGCCAGCCGCAAGGTCGGCAACGCCGTGGCCCGCAACCGGGCGAAAAGACGGCTTCGGGCCGCCGCTGCGGCTGTTCTTCCCCTTCATGGGCGCGGGGGGCATGACTATGTTCTGGTCGCGCGGACGGCGACGCTGACCAGAGGTTTCGCCGAACTGCTGAACGATCTTTCGGGCGCGCTCGCCGCCGCCCACGCCCGGCTCGACAAGCCCAATCGGGGAGACGCGAATTGACGGAGAGAGCGACATCGCCGCTCAGACGCACCGGCGCAGCCGCGCTGATCGCGCCGATCCGTTTCTATCGCCGCTTCATCTCTCCGTTGCTGCCGCCCGCGTGCCGCTATGAGCCGACCTGCTCGCGCTATGCGATCCAGGCGATCGAGATACATGGGCCGATCAAAGGTTTCTGGCTCGCGCTGAAACGCATTCTGCGCTGCCACCCCATTCATTGGCTCGGAGGATCGGAAGGTTTCGATCCCGTGCCGCCGCTGAAGTAGAGAGACATGGAAAACAAGAATCTTCTTCTCGCCGTCGTTCTGTCCGCCGCCGTTCTCTTCGGCTGGCAATATTTCGTCGCCGGCCCGCAGATGAAGGCCGAGCAGCAGAAGCAGCATGTGCTCGCCAAGGAGAAGGGCACGGAAACCAAACCCGCCGCGCTGGATGTGAAGGCGCAGCAGATCGCCGCCGTCATTCCGCGCAGCAAGGCGCTGCAATCGGCCGGCGGACGCGTCGTGATCGCGACGCCGACCGTCGATGGTTCGCTCAGCCTGAAGGGCGCGCGCTTCGACGATCTGCAGCTGCGCCATTATCACGAGACGGTCGATCCCAAGAGCCCGGAAGTGGTGCTCTTCTCGCCGCAGAACACGTCGTTTCCCTATTACGCCGTCTATGGCTGGGTGGCCGCGCCGGGCGACAAGGTCAAGCTTCCCGACGACAACACCGTGTGGACGCTGGCAAACGGCAAAGTGCTCGCGCCCAACCAGCCGGTGACGCTGACCTGGGACAACGGTCAGGGCCTCACCTTCACGCGCACCGTGACTGTGGACGATCAGTACATGTTCACCGTCAGCGACAGCGTCGCCAACAAGGGCGGCAAGGCGCACACGCTCTATCCCTTTGCCTATGTCGCGCGCGACGGCGTGCCGGCGGAAAAGCAACATTACTGGTCGCTGCATGAAGGATTTGTCGGCGTCGCGGATGGTTCGTTGAAAGAAGCCAAGTACAGCGATTTCGACAAGAGCGAACCGCCGCAGAATTTCCCCTCCACCGGCGGTTGGCTTGGCATCACCGACAAATACTGGATGGCCGCCGTTGTGCCGCCGCAGAACGAAGCGTTCGATGGCAATTACCGCGGCACGCCCTATCGCGGCACGCACGCCTATCAGGCGGACTACCGTCTCGGCGCACGCACGATCCAGCCCGGGCAGACGGTCGATATCACGCAGCGTCTGTTCGCCGGCGCGAAAGTGGTGTCGGTGGTGCAGGCCTATGAGAAGAATCTGGGCATCGCCAAATTCGATTACGCGATCGACTGGGGCTGGTATTCGTTCTTCACGCGCCCGCTCTTCTGGGTTCTCGACAAGGCCTATTCCGTCCTCGGCAATTTCGGCCTCGCCATTCTGCTGCTCACCGTTCTGATCCGCGGCTCGCTGTTCCCGCTCGCCAATGCCGGCTTCCGGCAGATGACGCGCATGAAGAAGCTGCAACCGGAGATGGAACGCATCAAGGAACGCTACAAGGACGACCGCGTCCAGCAGCAGCAGGAGATGATGGCGCTGTACAGCCGCGAGAAGGTCAACCCGGTTTCGGGCTGCCTGCCCATGGTGATCCAGATCCCGATCCTGTTCTCGCTCTACAAGGTGTTTCTCGTTACCATCGAGATGTATCACACGCCGTTCTTCGGCTGGATCCAGGATCTTTCCGCGCCCGATCCCACGTCATGGATGAACCTGTTCGGATTGCTGCCGTACAATCCCCATACGCTGCTGCCGCCCTTCCTCGCCTTCCTCAGCATCGGTGCGTGGCCGGTCCTGCTCGGCATCACCCAATGGGTACAGACCAAGATGAACCCCGCGCCGGCCGATCCGGTGCAGGCGCAGATGTTCAGCTACATGCCGATCATCTTCACTTTCATGTTTGCGTCGCTGCCGTCGGGCCTTGTGATCTATTACACCTGGAGCAACTTCCTCACCCTGCTCCAGCAATATTTCATGATGCGCAAGCATGGCGTGGAGATTCATCTCTTCAACAATCTGAAGCTGCCATGGGCGAACAAGCCGAAAGCGGCCGAGTGAACGAAGACGACAAGACAGACGAAGAGAGACGCGCCGACAGCGAGCGTGCGCGCAAGCTGTTCGCGGGTGAATGCGATTTCGTCGCCGGCGCCACGACGCCCGAAGTGTTTCCGCCCGCGACGTTGCCGGAGATTGCCTTCGTCGGCCGCTCCAACGCCGGCAAGTCCAGCCTGATCAACGCGATCACCGGGCGCTCGGCGCTGGCGCGCGTCAGCCACACGCCGGGCCGCACACGGCAGATCAACTTCTTCAATCTTGGCGGCCGCGTCATGTTGGTGGATCTGCCGGGCTATGGTTATGCCAAAGCCTCCAAAGCGATGACGGCGGAGTGGAATCTGCTCATCACGACCTATCTGCGCGGGCGACCGAGTCTGCGGCGCGTCGTCCTTTTGGTGGATTCGCGCCGCGGAATCATGGATAGCGACGAAGAAGTGCTCACGCTGCTGGATCAGGCCGCAATGTCCACCCTTGTGACGCTGACCAAGATCGATGAGCTGAAACCCGCACCGCTGAAAGCCGTGATCGCCGAGACCGAAATCAGGGCCGCGAAGCACACCGCCGCCTATCCCGAAATATTTGTCACCTCGTCGCATGAAAAACACGGGCTGGACCCGCTCAAGGTGAATCTTCTTTTGTTGGCCGAAGCCTGACCTATCGGGTATAAGCCTGAGACTTCAGCGGAAACTCCAATGGCCCTGCAGGATGACGTCGGAACCGGACCTGAACGCAGCCTGCGTGTGCTCGCGCGCTGGCGGCAGACCGCCCGTGTTCTTGTCGAGGCGCTGCCCTACATCCTGCAGTATGAAGGCCGCAACATCGTCGTGAAATATGGCGGTCACGCCATGGAGAACGGTGTCAGCGAGAATTTCGCGCAGGACATCGTGCTGATGAAGATGACGGGCATCGATCCCATCGTCGTTCATGGCGGCGGCCCGCAGATCGGCCAGATGCTCGCACGTCTGCAAATTCCTTCGACGTTTGTGGATGGCCTGCGCGTTACCGATCAAGCGGCGATCGAAGTCGTCGAGATGGTGCTGACCGGCACGATCAACAAGCAGATCGTCACCGGCATCAATGCCGCGGGCGGGCGCGCGGTCGGCATCTCCGGCAAGGACGGCAATCTCGTCATCGCCAAGAAACTCGAACGCATGAAGATGGACCCCAAGACGCTGCAATCGCGTCCCGTGGATCTCGGCTTCGTCGGCGTTCCGGAGAAGGTGAACGGCGAAGTGCTGAGCACCATCATCAATTCCGATCTCATTCCCGTCGTCGCGCCCATCGGCGTCGGCAGCAAAGGCGAGACCTACAACATCAATGCCGACACCGTGGCCGGTGCGGTGGCCGGTGCGATGAGCGCGGCGCGTCTTCTGCTGCTCACCGATGTCGAAGGTGTGCTGGACCGCGAAGGCAAACTCATTCCCAAGCTCAACGTCGCCGAAGCGCGTGCGCTGATTGCCGACGGCACGATTTCCGGCGGCATGATCCCCAAGATCGAAACCGCCATCGACGCGGTGGAAGCGGGCGTGTCGGGCGCTGTGATCCTGGACGGGCGTATCCCCCATGTGCTGCTGCTCGAACTCTTCACCGAGCACGGCGCCGGTACCATGATCGTCAAGGAATGATTGTTCGCTGGCGCGCCGGCGCGCTTCTGACGCTGAGCGCGATTTTCCTTTTCCTCTCGCATCATCCCGCGCAGGCCGCGCTGAAAGTCTGCAACCGGACAAGCTATGTTCTCTATGCCGCCGAAGGCTGGACCGTGGGCGCGGACAATTTCACCAAGGGCTGGACGCGGCTGATCCCCGGATCCTGCGCGACACCGGTCTTAGGCATGCTCACGGCGCAGAGCTATTACCTCTATGCGCGAAGCTCGCAGGGTCATAGTGGAACCGCACGCGCCTGGGGCGGTCCGGTGCAGCTTTGCGCCAGGGATACGAATTTCTCGCTGAAGACGCCGGCCGCGTCTCCGAGCTGCCCCAGCAGCGACACCTACACCATGCCCTTCGCACCGGTGGACACGCATCGCATGCAGGACTGGACCGCGACACTGACCGAATCCGATGCCATCGCCACCGATGACGCCGCGCGTGCGGCGGGACTGGACCGGCTGCTCCATGACATCGGCTACAAGACCGGCGATGCGAAACAGCGCAACGATGCGCTCAGCAAATTCCGCGCGAAATTCAAGCTCACGCCCAAGGCCGGCGCTGCCGAGCTTTTCGATGCGCTGGAAACCGAAGCGCTGAAGGCTTCCGCGCCCGCCGGCTATTCCATCTGCAACGACACCGCGGGTGAAGTGTGGACGGCACTGGGCTTTCGCGATCAGAAACAGACCCTGGCCGCGGGCTGGTGGAAGATACCGGCCGGTGCCTGCGCCCATGCGCTCACCCAGCCGCTGACCGTGGACAAGGTCTTTGTCCATGCGGAAGGCCACAACAAGCCACAGCTTGTAACCGGCGCGGAAAAGTTCTGCGTCACCAACATCACCTTCCAGACGTCGAGCGGAGGCGACTGCAAGAAGCGTGGATTGAGCGAGGCAGGTTTCGCCACAACCAATACCAAGGGACGGTCAGGCTACACCGCGCATATCGGCGAAAAAGGGCTGTTGCCCGCGCCGTCTCAGGCTTCGATGCCGAAATAGTTGAGGTGCCACAGCATCTCGTCATCCGTCAGCGGGAAATCGACGCCATCGCGCGCGGGAAGAAGCTCGCCGCCTTTCAGGCGCATGACGAAGGTCTGCACCTTGAAGGCAACGCGCATGGAGAGCTTGGCGTGCCACACAAGCGCGACGGCCGGCTTTGCAGTTCCGGACTGAACAATCCGGCGCACGGTCTCAACCGGCGTGCGCGTCAGAAGCGCCAGCGCGGCGATGACGAATTCCCGCTTGCCGGCCTCGGCCGCTTTCTCGACCGCAAAATCATCGAGACGGCCTTCCTTCATAAGGAGCGCGACATCCGATTGCGCCTGCGCCACCGGATCATGTTCGTCCTCGACAGGCTCGTCGATGCGCGCGCGCACGCGCTTGGCGAGAACGCTCTTGGTTTCCTTGTCGAGGCCGTCTCTTTCCGAAAGCTTGTCGAGCAAGGCGGCGCTGACGAAACCCGCGATGCGGCGGATGGCGCGCTGCGACAGGTCGTTGCGCAGGACGAGCGGCTGATGCCATTCGGTGATGCGCGAGCCGTGATCGATGATCTTTTCCAGCGTCTGCTCGCGGATCTGCGCCGTGGAGTTGGCAAGCAACGCGGCGACGGCGGGCACATCCAGCGCGGTCGCGATGGCATCCGACACATTGGCGCTGAGCGGCTTGCGGGCCGCGATGGCCGTCAGCGTGAAGCGGGCCTGCGATGTTGAGATGATCTCGACAAGGTCGGCATCCGACAGGAGTGGCGAATATTCCAGAATGGGCGCGGCGACGGTTTCTTCGACGTCACGGGCGAGAATGTCGATGACGTGCTTGGGCACGCAATCCAGCGCCTTGATCTCTTCGGCCAGGATGCGGCGCACGCGCGGCAGTTGATCCTGCGCAAGGCGCTCCAGTGTCTCCACCGTGAGCACGCGCATCTTCTCACCGGCATCTTCCGGCAGGCCGGGAAGGAGGCGGCCAATCTTGCGCGCCAGTTCCACGCGCACGTCTTCGTCAGTATCCTCCGCGAGCAGGCGATTGGCGTGCGCCGGGGCGCTGGCATTGCGCGCGATGGCGCGGCGCGCCTTGATCGATCCTTCGCTGGCGAGAAAGAGGAGGACTTCCGGTGCGGCATCAGCACGCGCCGCCAATTCCTCGCGCGCATCGTTGTTGCGCGTTTCGAGGATGCGCAGCGTCTCCGCTCGCGAAAGCGCGGCCGGCATGATTTCGGTTCTGCGTCTGTCCAAAGCCGTGGTCCACCCGGGGCGCTGAACGGCCCCTTTCCCGTGGTTGTATTGTCGCCAAACCGCCCTTCAAGCCGGTTAACGCGCGGCAATCTTCAGGGCCACGCGCGCGCTTGCTTAACAAATTGCTATCGCCCATTTTCCGGCCATGTCCGC